>CACJFS010000006.1 GCA_902592715.1 uncultured Pelagibacteraceae bacterium | reverse complement strand
CACATTTAGTCTATTTGTTTTGTTAAGTAGGGTTCTTGGTTACATTAGAGATTTTTTCATAGCAATATACCTTGGTTCGGGACCTTTAGCAGATGCTTTTTTTGTAGCCTTTAGAATTCCAAATACTTTTAGAAGATTATTTTCAGAGGGAACTTTTAATGCTGCTTTTGTTCCATCTTATTCCTCAGAACTTCTTAGATCAAAAAAAAATGCAAACACTTTCGCAAGTACAATTTTTAATCTATTGCTATTAGGCTTGTTCTTTACGATCTTAATAATTGAAATATTCATGCCAGCTTTTATTAAATTAATTGCACCAGGATTTTCAAATGATACAGAAAAATTAAATATTGCAACTGACCTAACTAGAATTACATTTCCTTTTTTATTTTTTATTAGTCTGGCATCTTTTTTTTCAGCAATTTTAAACTCACATAATAAATTTGCAGCTGCAGCTGCAGCACCAATGATTCTAAATATATTACTAATAATTTGTTTGTTATATGCCGAAAATTTAAATGATTATTTGGTTTATTACTTATCATATGCTGTTACTCTTGCTGGGCTTCTACAATTTATTTTTTTATTAATATTTGTAAAAAAATATTTTGTATTAAATATAAATTTTCATTTTAAAATAAACGATAAGGTTAAAAACTTTTTTAGTAAACTTTTACCAAGCATATTTTCTTCAGGTGTAACTCAGATAAATATCTTAGTTGGCACAATTATTGCATCATTTCAAGCAAGTGCTGTTTCCTATTTATATTATGCAGATAGAATTTATCAGATAAATTTAGCAATAGCTGGTATTGCTATAGGTACTGTAATCCTCCCAAACCTTAGTCGACATATTAAAAATAATAACTCTTTAAAAACTAGAGAGTTACAGAATAAAGCTTTAGAATTAAGTTTATTTTTAAGTTTACCAGCATCACTTGCTCTCATTGTTGGCTCAGAACAAATAACATCTGCCTTATTTGGATATGGTTCTTTCGATAAATTAAGTGTTAGTAATTCTGCAAAAGCTTTATTCTATTTTTCTTTTGGGCTTCCAGCATTTTCTTTGATCAAAATATTTTCAACCTTTTTGTTTGCAAGAAATGATACTAAAACACCATTTAAGTATTCTTTAATTTCTGTAATTTTAAATATCACAATTAGTTTGATATTTTTTTCAAAGGTTGGTTTTATTATAATACCAATCGCAACTTCAATCTCTTCATGGTTTAATGGAATTATTTTATTAGTTTTTGTAATTAATAAAAATTACTTTAAATTTAGTTCAAATTTTATTATTAAAATATCAAAAATTATTTTCTCAAATATAATTGCAATTTTAATATTTTATTTTTTGATAAATCTTTTAGAAAGCTCATTAGTCTATGTAAATAATTATAAATTTATTTATGTTGTTTTGATTGTTTTATTAACTTTCGTTTCATACATCGGATTTTCTATTATTATAAAAGCCTTTAAAATTTCAGATATTAATTTAAAGTATTGATAGATGTCCAAAAAAATATTTTCAGGAGTTCAACCAACAGGTAATCTTCATTTAGGCAATTACCTTGGTGCCATTAAAAATTTTGTTGAATTAAATAATGATAATCAAAATGAATGTATTTTTTGTGTTGTAGATTTACATGCTATAACTGTTAAGCAAGATAAAGATCAATTAAAGAATAATATTCGTGAAACGACTGCAACTTTTATAGCGAGTGGTATTGATCCAAGTAAAAGTATTATTTTTAACCAATCAAATGTTTCTGCACACGCAGAAGGTTCATGGATGTTAAGTTGCATGTCACCAATGGGTTGGTTAAATAGAATGACACAATTTAAAGAAAAAGCTGGTAAAGATAAGGAAAAGGCTTCTGTTGGTCTATATATTTATCCCATTTTAATGGCTAGCGATATATTGCTTTATGATGCCACTCATGTCCCTGTTGGAGAAGATCAGAAACAACATTTAGAATTAACAAGAGACATTGCCCAAAAATTTAATAAAGATTTTGACTGTGAAGATTTTTTAAAAGTTCCAGAGCCATTAATAAAAAAAGATTTTTCAAGAATAATGAGTTTAAAAGACGGTTTAAAAAAAATGAGCAAATCAGATCCATCAGATCTTAGTAGAATTAATTTAACTGATACCAAAGACGAAATTATTAATAAAATTAAAAAAGCAAAAACGGATTCTTTGCCAATTCCTACTGAAGAGCAAAAATTAAAAGATAGGACTGAAGCTGAAAATCTTCTTAATATTTATTCTAGTATTTCAAATCAAACTTTAGATATAACTTTAGAAGAATTTGGGGGGAAAAATTTTTCAGATCTAAAAAGTCAATTAGCTGAAGTTTTATCAGGTAAAATTTCGCCAATTTCCGATGAGATAAAAAAATTGATCAATGATCAAAATTATTTAGATAAAGTTCTTGCAGATGGAGCAAATAAGGCCGAAGAAATCGCAGGAAAAAAAATAAAAGAAATGAAGAAAATAATAGGTTTTTAAATTCTTTAAATTTAAGAATTTATGGCTATATAAGAAGTATGTTTATCCAAACTCAGGAAACTCCAAACCCAAATTCTCTTAAATTCATTACAGGTAAAAGGGTATCAAACGATGGGCCTTATGAATTTTTAAATGCGAACCAAACAGAAATTCCCTTATTAAAAAATATTTTATCAATTAATGGTGTTACAGGAATATTTTTGAGTGAGGATTTTCTATCAATTAATAAAATTCAAGATGAAAAATGGGAAAATATAAAGCATATTGTTATTTCACATTTAAACGAATTCTATGATGAAGGTAATGAGTTTATTATAAACAAAAAGTCAGAATTAGACGATAGTAATGATTATGGTGAAATTGAAAATAAAATTATTAAAATATTAGAAACTAAAATAAGGCCAGCTGTGGCGAGAGATGGTGGAGACATAACATTTAAAGAATTTAAAGATGGAAAAGTTACAGTTATATTAAAAGGTAGTTGTTCTGGATGTCCTTCTTCAACTTTAACTTTAAAACAAGGCGTCCAAAATCTACTTTGTCATTATATCCCAGAAGTTAAAGAAGTTTTAGCTGTATAATATTACTTCTATCAATTATAAGAATCGTGAAGAGTTATGAAAAAAAAAAGTTTTATAAAAAAACAAGATAATAGCAATCTAAATTTTTTTAAAACTTTGTTAACAAGTTTATCTATAATTTTAGTATTCTCAATTTTACCAAATTCAGTTAGTTTTATAAAAAATAATTTTAAATCAAACGAAGTTATTCTTAATTCCTCAAAACAAAGTTTTGACGAAATATTAGATAAGCAGAATAAAAAAAATAAAATAATAAAAGATACAACAAAAGATAGATTTTCATGGAATATTTTTGAAGACATTGATGTTTTTGGTAAAGATGAAGAGGATAAAGATCCTCAAAGATTGAGCGCCTCAACAATTGAAGAATTATTTAAAGACAATGGATATGATCTCGATACTGTTAAAAAAACTAAATTAGTCAATGTAGGAAATCAATTAACAAAGCTTCCTAAAGAACTAAAAAATATTGAAAGTCCCAAAAAAAGAAAAAAACTATTTATTAAAATTGTACTACCATTGATTATTGAGGAAAATCTTAAAATTAGATTTGATCGAAAAAAACTTTTTGAAATTTTAAATAAAAATAATACCTCATCACGTGATAAAGCCTGGGTTGAACTTAAATTTAAACAGTATGGTATTAAAAATAATGATTTAGCAAAACTTAAAATAAGAATGGATGAAATTCCAGTTTCATTAGCAATAGCTCAAGCTGCAAAAGAAACTGGTTGGGGAAGTTCGAGATTTGCACAAGAAGGTAATGCATTATTTGGACAATGGACTTGGTCCGGTGAAGGTATTAAGCCTTTAGAAGTTGAAAAAGATAAAAAACATAAAGTCGCAAAGTTTAAAATTTTGAAAGCTTCTGTAAGAGCTTATCAAAGAAATTTAAATACACATCCTAGCTATAAACAATTTAGAATTGAACGAGCAATTCAAAGAGATAATGATGAAAAGTTAAATAGTTTAAAACTAGTTAATTTTTTAGAAAAATATGCTGAAACAGGTAAAGAATATACAGAAGTTCTTAAAAAAATTATTAATCAGAATTCTTTAACTGATTTTGATGATGTAGATATTTTACCAACAAGTTTAAAAATGAAAAATTTAATTTAGAGTAAATTGAGTTCCAAACCATCTCCATCCATCTTTATCTTGCATTGAACAATTAATTCTCCCTCTTCTTGGTATAAATTTTTCAGTAAAGATAACTTCAATTTTATCTTTTTTATAATTTAGTTTAGAGTTTTTCCAATCACCACCTTCATTTGAAAAGCAATTTATTTTTTTAATATTAGGTTGATCTTTAAAAAATTCAATTATTAGTTCAGGTGGATTATTATCACTTACTAAAAATTTTTCTTCTGGAGTTATGAATTTATATTGAATTGGCAAAAGATTAATTAAAAATTTGAATCTTTCAAGGTCTCCGTACCTCTCATTTATTGGAAATCTAGGCAACTCATATCTATCTTTATTTAAATCTATAACTCCTGAATGTTGACCAAAAGCATAGTCAAATTTTTCTGTAATATATTTCTTTTGTTCTAAACTATACTCCCCAAATGGGTATGAAAAAAACTTAGAATTGTAACCTAGATTTTCACTAAATATTTTCATTGACTTGATAATATCCTTTTTAAATTTTTCAAAATTATATTTTACTAAGTATTCATGTGAATGTGAGTGATTTCCTATAAATACAAAATCCTCGTTTGATATCTCTATAATTTCATCCCAACTCATATAACCTTTATTACCTACAGCCTCTGTTGAAACAAATAAAATGAAAGGGATCTTGTCTCTTTTTAGAATTGGCCATGCATTTAAATAAAAAGAAGAGAATGCATCATCAATAGTAAGTAAAATTTTTTTTTCTTCACTTACTTTATTAAACTCTAATTCAAAGTTTTTTGGATTTAAAAAAGAGAAATTATTTTCTCTGATAATATTTAAATGATCTTGAAATACACCAATTTTTATATTGGTAGAAGGATATTTATTTTCTTCAAATCTATGATACATCAAAGCCAAAATCCCCTTTTCTTTAGGTTCATATTTTTTGTTTACAGTATCTGCATAAGCATTTAAAAAAAATAGGTAAATGAAGATAAATTTAATAATTGATGCGGCTAACGAAAAAATTGTTTTTGTGATCATTGCTGATAAAGAATCATATACTAGCATACACACAAACAGTAGAGAAAACTTTGATAAATTTATGGAATTACTTTTAAATTTTATAAACAAAAAAAAATTAAAGATAGGTGATATTGATAGAATTTTTGTAAATTTAGGGCCTGGAAAATTTACAAGCTTAAGAATATCCTTATCAATTGCAAAATCATTATCTTTGGCAAATAAAGCCAATTTAATAGGTTTTAAATCATCAGATTTAATAAATAATAATTACTTAAATTTATTACAATTTGATAAAAAAAAATTAATAATTAAAGATTTGATAAAACCTATATACTCAAGTTAAAATAAACAATGTCTGAAACTATAGAACAAATATGTCAAGAGAAAGGTGTTAAACTCACTGATCAAAGAAAAATAATAGCAAAAGTTTTATCTGAGTCAAAAGAAGTTTATGGAGAATCTGATCATCCAGATGTTGATGAGTTATACAAAAGGGTTTCAAAATTAGATCCAAAAATAAGTATTGCTACAGTTTATAGAACAGTAAAACTTTTTGAAGAGTCTGGAATATTAACAAAGCATGATTTTAAAGGTGGAAAAGCTAGATATGAAACGTTAGTTGAAAGCCATCATGACCATCTTATAGATATTAAATCTGGAGAAATTATAGAATTTGTAGATGAAGAGATTGAAAAATTACAAAAAAAGGTTGCCGAAAAGTATGGATACAAATTAGTTGATCATAAGTTGGAACTGTATGGAATAAAAAAAAAATAAATGGAAAATTTTGAAGTTTTAAAACCCTTTGGCCCTTCGATTGTAAAAATAAAAATGCCAAACGAGATGATTCAAAGAATAAACGAATACGTTGATCTAGTAATCAAAGATGAACAAAAAATAAAAAAATTAGATGAAGGAGATAAACTTATAGGCAAAGTTCAGCAAGAGTTTTTGATGGAGGTAGATTTTATGAAAAAAATTAAATGGGCTGAATTTTTAGCACATAATGTTTCAAGTTGGGCAAAAACGGAATTAAAAAAGGAAATTAAAAATTTTCAATTGATTAAGTCTTGGGTAGTAAGACAATTTCAAAACGATTATAATCCTGTTCATTGGCACACCGGAGATATATCTGGTGTAGGTTATTTAAAAGTCCCATCTAACTTAGGTAATACGTCACAACCTGATAAAAAAACTAACGAAAATGGTAAATTGCAATTAATTTTTGGATCTCCTAATTTATTCTCAAAATCTACTTTTCTAGTGAAACCAGAGCAGGGTGATTTCTATTTATTTCCGAATTATTTAATGCATACTGTTTATCCTTTTACAGGAACAGATGAAGAAAGAAGATCGGTGTCATTTAATGCAAAAATTCAATATTAATTAAACTTATGAAACAGAAGAATATATTCATTAAAACATTTGGATGTCAAATGAATGAATATGACTCGAATAGAATTTATGACAATGTAAGTAAGTTAGGTTTTGTGAAGACAGAGAACCAAGAGAATGCAGAATGCTATATTTTAAATACTTGTCACATTAGGGACAAAGCAAAAGAAAAAGTCTATCATGAAATAGGTAGAGTAAAAAAGTTATACAGAGATAAAAAAAAACCAATTATGGTTATTGCAGGATGTGTTGCTCAAGCAGAAAATGAAGAAATGTTAAAAAGGGAGCCTTATATTGATATCGTTATAGGACCTCAGGCTTATCATAAAATAAATGACTTATTAAAAGAACATGAATTTAATACTAAACAAGAAGAAACAGAGTTTGATACGATTTCAAAATTTGGATACTTCGACAAAATTAAAAATAATAATAATAAAATATCTGCTTTCCTAACTATTCAAGAAGGATGTGATAAGTTTTGCCATTTTTGTGTTGTTCCTTACACAAGAGGGCCAGAGTATTCAAGACCATTCAATAAAATTATTGCTGAAGCAGAGCAATTGATTAAAAACGGTGCAAAAGAAATAACATTACTTGGACAGAATGTTAATGCTTACTCACATATAGAAAATTCTAAAGAATTTAGACTCTCTCACATAATAAATCATTTAAATCAATATTCAGAATTAGAGAGAATTAGATATACAACTTCACACCCGAGAGATATGACTGACGATTTAATTGATTGTTATTCTTCTAATAAAAAATTAATGCCTTTTGTTCATTTACCAATTCAGAGTGGTTCTGATAGAATGTTAAAATTAATGAATAGGAAACATACCGTTGACGATTACTTAAAAGTTTATGGAAAATTAAAAAAAATTAATAAAGAGATCGAATTTTCAAGTGATTTTATTATTGGTTATCCTGGAGAGTCAGAAAAAGATTTTCATGATACCTGTAACTTGTTAAAAAAAATTAGATTTATAAATTCTTTTTCCTTTATTTTTAGTCCGAGACCGGGGACAAAAGCATCAAAATTAGAAATGATTAATAAAAATATAGCCAAAGAACGACTTAAAATAATTCAGGAGAAGCTTTTTAATAATCAAATAGAAATCAATCAATCAATGGAGAATGATATAGTTGATGTACTTGTTGAAAATAAAATGAAAAAACAAAACAAATTTTTTGGAAGAAATAAATATATTTCACCTGTAATTTTTGATGGAGTGGAGAGTGATATTGGTAAAATTGTAAAAGTAAAAATTCAAACTAGTAACCAAAATACTCTATTTGGTTTAGTAAATAAAAAAATGAAAGCAGCCTGAATTGAATAATACTAAAATTAAAAATATTACTTCAGAATTAAAATTTGTATATTCTGAAAATAATACATTAAGTATAATATTTCAAAATAATGATTTGTTATTAGGTGTAGCAGGTGAGTTTAATAATAACTTAAAAGAGTTAGAGAAAATTACAAAAACTAGCTTATATTCAAGAGGAAATTCTATCCTTGTAAAAAGTGATCCAGAAAAGAATAACTTAATTAAAAATGCTATACAATTCTTGACTGAACAATTTTTAAACAATGGAACAGTTGAAAAAAAAGATATATTTTCTTCAATAAATAAATTTATGATAGATGAAAAAAATAATTCTGAGAAAAAAATAGAATATATTGTTAAAACTCCAAAAAAATCTGTAATTCCAAGGTCTGAAAAACAGAAAGATTATGTTAGAGCATTAAAGGAGTCCGATATAATCATTTCAGCAGGGCCTGCTGGGACAGGTAAAACTTTTTTAGCAGTTGCTGTAGCGCTAACTATGTTACTAGATAAAAAAATAGAGAGAATTATTTTATCTAGACCTGCAGTTGAAGCTGGAGAACGACTTGGATTTTTACCTGGAGATATGAAAGAGAAAGTAGATCCATATCTAAGACCATTATACGATTCCTTGTATGATTTATTAGATTTTGAAAAAATACAAAAAAAAATAGAGGTAGGTGATATTGAAATAGCCCCTTTAGCATTCATGAGAGGTAGAACATTAAAAAATTCATTTGCAATTCTTGATGAGGCACAAAATGCAACAGATACTCAAATCAAAATGTTTTTAACTAGAATAGGAGAAAATTCTAAAATAGTTATTAACGGTGACCCTACTCAAATAGATTTACCAAACAAATCATTTTCAGGATTACAAAGATCAAAAAAATTGCTAGGACACTTAAAAGAAATTTCTGTAATTGATTTCGACCACAAAGATGTGGTTAGACACCCACTTGTATCTAAAATTGTTAAGGCATATTCTGATCAAAGCTCTGGATGATAAAGGCGAATGTAATATCAGGCTATTCAAGTTGGAAAAGAATTATAAAAAAACCGAATGAATATTTAAACAAAAGGCTTAAAATTTTATCTAGATCACCTTTATTTAAAAGCAAAAATCATGAATTTTCTGTACTTTTATCTAACAATAAAGAAATAAAACGCTTAAATTTTAAATTCAGAAAAAAAAATAAAACTACTGATGTTTTGTCTTTTCCTATGCAAATTAAAGAAAAAAAAAATCTGTACGTAGGTGATATAGCAATTAGTTATGAAATTATAAAAAAAAGAGCAAAAAAAACTAATTTTTTTTTGGAGTTTGATAAATTATGGATACATGGATATCTACATTTAATTGGTTATGATCATAAAAAATTTAACGATTTTAAAACTATGCTTAGAAAAGAAAAACTAATATTGAAATATTTTCATAAAGTAAATTGACTTTATTATATAAAAATAAATTTTTATTATACTCATTTATATTTTCACTAGGTATAATATCCTCATTTAGTCTTCCACCTTATAATCTATTTTATGTAAATTTTTTTTCATACTCATTTTTTTTTTGGAGTTTACTATTTTATTCAAAAGATAAATTTATATCTTTTAATATCGGATGGATGTTTGGTTTTGGTTATTTCATTTCTAATTTATATTGGATAACCAATTCACTTACTTTCGAAGATATTTTTAAACCTTTGATTCCGTTTGCATTAATTTTAATACCGTTATTTTTAGGTTTATTTTATGGTACCTCAACTTTAATTTTTTCTCTTTTAAAGCCAAAAAAAAACTTTTTATCAATTTTAATCTTTACTACTTCTTTGTCTATATTTGAGTATATTAGAAGTTTTATATTTGGTGGATTTCCATGGAACTTAATTGCTTTTAGTTTTGTAAACAATTTAGAATTCATTCAATTACTTTCTTTAACAGGAACTTATGCTTTTAACTCAATAGTTATTTTACTTTATTTATTGCCAGCAATTTTATTTTTTAATTTAAAAAAAAAAATAAAAATAAGTATATTTACTTTTTCATTACTATTTATTTTTACTAATTATTTTTGGGGATATTCAAATTTAAAAAAATTTGAATTAGCTGAGACGGAGGATTTAGGATTTACTATTAAAATAATCTCTCCAAAAATAAATATTAATAGGTATTTTCAAAATGAAAATCCTAGTGAATTTATCTCAGAATTAATTGATATTTCTGAACCAGCATCGTCAAATGGAACATTGTTTGTTTTGCCTGAGGGAATTTTCTCAAGTATTCATTTTGAGGAACTTAAAAAGTATAAAGATCTTTTTTTAGGAAATTTTTCTAAAAAAGATAAGATTATTTTGGGTATGAATATTTATGAAAATAAAAAGGTTTATAATTCTCTGCTATTACTAAATAGTGAGCTTAATGTTTTGGGAAAATATTCCAAAAATAAATTAGTACCATTTGGAGAGTTTTTACCTTTTGAAAAAATATTAAGTAATTTGGGTTTCAAAAAAATTACTCAAGGATATCAGTCTTTTTCTCCAGATAACTCTAGGCCTCCTCTTAGTTTGAACAATTTTAAATTTATTCCACTTATTTGTTATGAAATCATTTATTCTGGTCAAATAAATAAAAGTAATCAAAATTATGATTTTATTTTAAATATATCTGAGGATGGATGGTTTGGTGACTCAATCGGTCCACATCAGCATTTTTCACACTCAATTTTCAGGTCAATTGAAGAAGGTAAGCCTGTTATTCGGTCTGCAAACAATGGAATTTCAGCCTTTATTAATGCAAAAGGTCAGCAATTAGAACTAATTTTATCAACTGATAAGGGATTTATTGAAATTAACTCTTTTAAACAGTCCAATAAAACTATTTTTAGTTCTTATGGCAATAAGATCTTCTTTTATTTTCTATCTATTTATATTAGTTTAATTTTTTTTTTTAAAAAACGGGGGAATTAATGAAGAAAAATTTTTTATTTACTAGTGAATCAGTGTCAGAAGGACACCCAGACAAAGTTTGTGACAGAATTTCAGATATGGTTGTTGATAGTTTTTTAGCTTCCGAACCTCAAGCAAGAGTTGCTTGTGAAACTTTAACAACAACGAATAAAGTTGTATTGGCAGGAGAGGTAAGAGGTCCAGAGCTTAAAGAAGATGAATTAATTTCTAAAGTTAGAGATTGTATTAAAGATATTGGCTATGACCAAGATGGCTTTTCTTGGAGAGATCAAACTAAAATCGAAACACATTTACACTCTCAGTCAGCTGATATTGCAATGGGAGTAGACTCTGCAGGTAATAAAGATGAAGGTGCTGGAGACCAGGGAATTATGTTTGGATATGCATGCAATGAAACAGATGTGTTAATGCCAGCTCCAATTCATTATTCACACAAAATCTTAAGACTAATGGCCGAAGACAGAAAATCAGGAAAGTTGAATGGAATTGAACCAGACTCAAAAAGTCAAATTACCATTGAATACAAAGACGGTATGCCAGCAGCTGTAACATCAGTTGTAATTTCTACACAACATTCTAAAGATGTTAACTTGGCTCAAGTTAAAGAACTTTGTATGCCTTACATAGAAAGATCTATACCTAAAAACTTATTAGGAAGTCTTGATGAAAAGGAGATATACATCAATCCTACTGGAAATTTTGTAATTGGAGGTCCAGATGGGGATAGTGGTTTAACGGGCAGGAAGATTATTGTAGACACATATGGAGGAGCTGCACCTCATGGAGGTGGAGCATTTTCAGGAAAAGATCCAACAAAAGTGGATAGATCAGCAGCATATGCATCAAGATATTTAGCTAAAAATGTTGTTGCATCTAAAATTGCTGATAAATGTTTAATTCAATTAGCTTATGCAATTGGTGTATCTAAACCACTATCAATTTACGTTGATTTGTTTGACAATGATGAAGAAAAAAACATGCATGTTGAAAAACTTATTAATGAAAATTTTGATTTAAGCCCTAGAGGAATTAGAGAAATGCTTAGTTTAAACAAACCAATATATGAAAAAACTGCAGCTTATGGGCATTTTGGAAGAATTCCGGAGAGTGATGGTTCATTTTCATGGGAAAAAACAGACAAATCAGATGTTTTTAGCAAGTAAATATTGTTGAAAACTAACTCAAAATAACTATATTCCAAACACATTGTTGAAAATTCAAAAATGGGCTTAGGCCCATTTTTTTTTGCTAATAAAATTATGTTAAATAGAAGAGCTGATAAATTAGAATTATTAAGAATTGCTGAGGCAGTAGCATTGGAGAAATCTATTGATAAAGAACTTATTATAGGATCAATGGAAACAGGTATTGCTAAAGCCGCAAAATCAAAATTCGGGCAAGAAAATGAGATAAAAGTTGAGATTGATAGAGATAATGGAGATATAGAAATATTTAGAAAGTTATTAATAGTCGAAAATCCTGAAAATGCGAACATAGAAATCACATTAGAAAATGCAGTAAAATTAAATCAATCTAACAAAGACAAAAAAATTGGTGATGAAGTTCTACAACCTTTGCCATCTTTTGATTTTGGAAGAATAGCAGCTCAAACTGCAAAACAAGTTATAAGTTTTAACGTAAGAGAGGCAGAAAGAGAAAGACAGTACAATGATTTTATTGATAAAAAAGATACAATTTTAAGTGGAATAGTAAAAAGGTTAGAGTTTGGAAATGTAATTGTTGACTTAGGAAGAACCGAAGCAATAATTCAAAAAAACGAAATGATTCCAAGAGAAAATATTAAAGCTGGTGATAGAGTTAAAGCCTATTGCCTAGATGTAAGAAGAGAGCCAAGAGGACAGCAGATTTTTTTATCAAGAGCGCACCCAAAATTTATGGATAAATTATTTATTCAAGAGGTTCCAGAAATATACGATGGATTAATTGAAATCAAATCATCAGCAAGAGACCCTGGAAGTAGAGCAAAAATATGTGTTAGAGCGATAGATACTTCTTTAGACCCTGTCGGAGCATGTGTGGGAATGAGAGGGAGTAGAGTCCAAGCAGTAGTAAATGAACTTCAAGGTGAAAAAATTGATATTGTAAATTGGTCAGAGGATACGGCAGTGGTAGTTGCTAATGCGTTGTCTCCTGCTGAGGTGCAGCGAGTAAATGTAGATAATGAAGCCAAGAAACTAGATGTAATATTAACTGAGGATAATTTAAGTAAAGCTATTGGAAGAAGAGGGCAGAACGTACGATTAGCTACTAAATTATTAAACTACGAAATTAATATAATGACAGAGCAAGAGGACTCTGAAAGAAGACAACTAGAATTTAAAGAAAAAACTGATAATATTGTTAAAAACCTTGAACTAGATGAAACTCTAGGACAATTATTGGTAGCTGAAGGATTTTCATCAATAGATGATATAAAAGATAGTTCATCTGATGCTCTTACTAAAATCGAAGGTATTGAAGAGGATACTGCAAAAGAATTGATTGAAAGAGCAAAAGAATTTTATGAAAAAGATCAAGAAGAAATTTCAAAAAGAATAAAAGATCTAGGCTTAGAAAATGATTTAATTAATCATGAAGGACTTACTCCAGGTATGCTAGTTACATTAGGAGAACAGAAGGTTTTATCTTTAACAGATCTAGCGGATTTAGCATCAGATGAACTTACTGGTACATTTGATGTAATAAAAGGTGAAAAAGTAAAAATTAGAGGATACTTAGAAGATTTTGCTCTATCAAAGCAAGAAGCTGATAATTTAATTATGTCAGCGCGAGATAAAGCGTACAAAGATTGAGAGATGATAAATGGAGAAAAAAAAATTAAAGTTATCA
This sequence comes from uncultured Pelagibacteraceae bacterium, assembly GCA_902592715.1. Lineage (GTDB taxonomy): Bacteria > Pseudomonadota > Alphaproteobacteria > Pelagibacterales > Pelagibacteraceae > Pelagibacter. Next base: position 52,538 of record CACJFS010000006.1, on the reverse strand, counting down.
ATTGTTGGAAGTTCAAAAAAAGCTTTTAGCAGTATAGAACAAGCTAAATCAAAATCAAAAAATACTGTTGTTATTGAGAAAAAAAATCCGAAGTTTGTAGGAAAGCCTCAATTTTTAAGACAAAATAATAATAATTATAAAACAAGCAACAATACTTCCTCAAAACCTAATAATTTTATTAGACCATCTCCACAGCCTTCTACGGACTTTGAAAAAAGAAAATTAGCTGAGCAAAGAGCTACTAGAAGACTAAAGGGCGAAACACCTCAAAAAGAAAACAAATCAAATAAAAATGTTGGTAAAAGAAGGGAATTAAAGCTAACAATTTCAAGGGCTCTGAGTGATGATCATTCGGAGACCAAATCAAGAAGTTTGGCATCTCTAAAAAGAGCCAAACAAAAAGAAAATAGAAGTTTAAGTCAGTCTGATACCAATGATAACTTTAAGCAAATTAAAAGAGAAGTAAACCTTCCAGAGATAATAACAATCAAAGAGCTAGCTAATAGAATGGCAGAGCAGTCTAGTAGTATTATTAAACACTTGCTTGGTATGGGGGTAACAGTAACTATAAATAACACAATTGATGCTGATACAGCAGAATATTTAGTTAAAGAATTTGGGCATAATCCTATAAGAGAGAAAAAGGCCGAAGACATAATTGAAAAAATAAAAGAGATCAAATCAGAAAATTTAAAAAACAGGGCCCCCATTGTTACAGTAATGGGTCATGTTGATCATGGAAAAACTTCAGTTTTGGATGTATTAAGAGAAGCAAACGTAGTTTCTGGAGAATTTGGAGGTATTACTCAGCACATAGGTGCTTATCAGATAAAGCATGAAAATGATAAAATTACATTTATAGATACACCTGGTCATGCAGCTTTTACTGAGATGAGAGCCAGAGGTTCTAGGCTGACAGATATAGTAATATTAGTTGTTGCTGCAGATGATGGTGTTAAACCACAAACAATAGAGTCAATAAAGCATGCTAAAGCCGCAAAGGTTCCGATAGTTGTGGCTATAAATAAATGTGATTTACCTGAAGCAGACCCACAAAAAATAAAAAATCAACTTTTAGAATATGAATTAATAGCTGAAGATTTATCAGGTGATACTTTGATGGTAGAGATCTCAACAAAAACTAAAAATAATTTAGATAAGTTAGTAGAGTCTGTTTTATTACAAGCAGAACTATTAGATTTGAAAACAGATTTTGAAACAAATGCAAAAGGAATAGTTTTAGAGTCAAAAATAGATATTGGAAGAGGTCCAGTTGCAAATATTGTCATAACCGCAGGCACTTTAAAAAAAGGGGATTACTTTGTGAGTGGATTAAAATGGGGAAAAGTAAGAGCAATAATAAATGATCAAGGTAAAAATATTGATATTGCAGAACCAGCTACTCCAGTTGAAATAATTGGAATAAATGGTGCTGCTAAATCAGGTGATGATTTTATTGTTTTGCCTAATGAAAAAGAGGCTAAATCTTTATGTGAGGCTAGAGTACAAGAAGCTAAAGATGACAAAATCCCACTTACATTTGTTACACAAGACTCAGCTTTTCAAAATTCAGCCTCAGAAGAATTAAATATAATAATTAAGTCAGATGTTCATGGTTCGTCAGAAGCAATCAAAAATGCTATTGATCAAATTAAACATGATGAAGTTAAACCAAAAATACTTCTATCAGATATAGGAATGGTAACTGAAACTGATGTAACTTTGGCAAAAGCCTCAAATGCAGTGATAATTGCATTTAACGTTAAACCAAGCAAGGAAGCAAAAAAAAGAGCCGAACAAGAAAAGATTTCAATTTCTTCCTACAATATAATTTATGAAGTTTTAGACTTTATAAAAGGAAAGATGGGAGGTTTGTTATCCCCAGACGTAGAGGAAAAAATAATTGGAAGTGCAGAAATTCTTGAAATTTTTAAAGTTTCGAAAGTTGGTAAAGTTGCTGGATCTAAAGTAGTTGAGGGAGAAATAACTCAGAACTCTAGTGCAAGGGTTATAAGAGATGGGGCAATAATATTTAATGGAAAAATCGGTTCAATTTTTAGAGAAAAAGACCAAACAAAGCAGGTTTCTGCTGGTTTGGAATGTGGGATCACTCTGAAAGACTTTGCCGATTATCAAAAAAAAGACATTATAGAAGTTTATAATTCAACAATAACCGAGAGAACAATTTAAATGAAACATTTAGGGAAACCTATAACACAACGACAACTAAGAGTTGGTGAAATGATAAAGCAAGCTTTGGGCACGCTCTTTATAAGAGATGAAGCAAAAATACCAAACTTATCTACAAAAGAAATTACTGTTACAGAAGTTAGGATGTCACCAGATTTAAAAACTGCAAAAATATTTGTAATGCCTTTAGGAGGAAAAAATTCAGAGGAAATTATAGAAAAATTAAAAATATCATCATTTATGATCAGAAAAGTTTTATCAAAAAAAATTATAATGAAATTTTTACCAAAACTTTTTTTTGTGAAAGATGATTCTTTTGATTATGCAGAAAAAATAGAAAATTTAATTAAACAAACAAATAAATAAGGGAAAAAATGAAAGAAAAAGTAAAAGAACTTCAAATTCATGACAAAGATACTGGATCTTCTGAGGTTCAGATTGCTCAATTGACTGGAAAAATTGAGAGTCTATCTAAACACATAAAACAATTCAAAAAGGACAAACATTCTTCGGTTGGTCTTTTGAGAGCAGTAAATAGAAGAAAAAAATTATTAGACTACTTAAAGAAAAATAATATGGAGTCTTACAAAGCAGTATTAACAAAATTAAATTTAAGGAAGTAAATGTTTAAAGTAGTAAAAAAAGAGATTGAAGTTAGTGGAAAAAAAATAAGTTTAGAAACAGGAAAAGTAGCAAGGCAAGCAGATGGAGCGATAATAGCTCAATGTGGAGAAACAGTAATTTTAGCTACTGTTGTTGGTGCAAAAAAAGTAAATCCGGATATGGATTATTTTCCTTTATCAGTCAATTACCAAGAAAAGTATTATGCTGGTGGAAAAATTCCTGGTGGATATTTTAAAAGAGAGGCTAGACCAACTGAAAGTGAAACATTAATCTCAAGATTAATTGATAGACCAATTAGACCTTTATTTCCAGATGCATTTAAAAATGAAGTACAGTTGTTACCAACAGTAATTTCATACGATTCTGAAAATCAACCAGATATTTTAGCAATTACCGCTTCATCAGCAGCTTTAGCTATCTCAGGAATGCCATTTATGGGTCCTGTTGGAGCTTCTAGAGTTGGCTTTATTGAAGGAAAATACGTACTTAACCCATCTAAAAAAGAATTAGAAAATTCTAAATTGGATCTTGTTGTAGCAGGAACTAAAGATGCAGTTTTAATGGTTGAATCAGAGGCAAATGGTCTTACAGAAGAAGAAATGCTGAAGGCAGTGAAATTTGGGCATGAAGGATTTGTTCCAATAATAGAAATGATCGAGGAGCTTGCAAAAGAATGTAGAAAACCCGAATGGATTGTTGAAGAAAAAGATCTTTCAGAGATAAAAAAGAAATTAGCAGACGAATTTACTGAAGATTTAAAGAAAGCTTTTTCTACAAGAGATAAACAAGATAGATCTAATCAAATTTCTGATATTACTGAGAAAGCAAAAAAGCTTTACGAAGAAAATGAGGATTACTCAGACCTAGATGTAAACTCACAGCTTAAAAATTTAGAAAAATCTATAGTAAGAACTGACATTTTAAAAAATAAAAATCGTATTGATGGAAGAGGACTAGAAGAAGTAAGGCCTATTATGTGTGAAGTTGGAGTTTTGCCAAGGGCGCATGGTTCAGCATTATTTACTAGAGGAGAAACACAGGCAATTGTAGTTACCACTCTAGGAACTTCTGATGATGAACAACGTTTAGAAAGTTTAGATGGACAACATAGAGAAAGATTTATGCTTCATTATAACTTTCCTCCTTTTTCAGTTGGTGAAACTGGGAGAATTGGAACCGGTAGAAGAGAAGTTGGTCATGGAAAATTAGCATGGAGAGCAATTAATTCTTCATTACCTTCAAAAGAAACGTTCCCATACACTTTTAGAATTGTGTCAGAGATAACAGAGTCTAATGGATCTTCTTCAATGGCGTCTGTTTGTGGAGCATCTCTTGCACTTATGGATGCAGGTGTTCCAATAAAAGAGCCAGTTGCAGGTATTGCCATGGGTTTAATTAAAGAGGGCGATGAATTTAGTGTTCTATCTGACATTTTAGGTGATGAAGATCATTTAGGTGATATGGACTTTAAAGTTGCTGGAACTAAAGATGGTATTACATCATTACAAATGGATATTAAAATTACAGGTATTACATTTGAAATAATGGAACAGGCTTTAAAACAAGCTAAAGATGGAAGAATTCACATACTTGGTGAAATGAATAAAGCTTTAAGTAAGTCCAGAGCTGATGTTGGAAAACACACTCCAAAAATGGAACAAGTTACTGTTGATAAAAAAGATATCGCAGCTGTAATTGGAAAAGGTGGTGCAACAATCAGAGAGATTGTTGAAAAATCTGGTGCTAAAGTTGATGTTAACGATGAAGGTGTAGTAACAGTAGCCGCTCCAGATGAAGAGTCCAGAAACATTGCAATGCAAATGATCAAAGACATAACTGCAAAGGCTGAATTAAATAAAATTTATAACGGAAAAGTTATGAAAATTATGGAGTTTGGGGCTTTTGTAAATTTCTTAGGCAAACAAGATGGATTAGTTCATATTTCTGAGCTTGCAGATAAAAGAGTTGCGAAAGTAACAGATGTTGTCAAAGAAGGTGACGAAGTTAAAGTAAAAGTTATTGGATTTGACAGAGGAAAAGTAAAACTTTCAATTAAGCAAGCAGTAATTTAATTAATTTAAAGGATATATATGAAAAAATTTGATGAATTAATGTCTGTAAGTAGTGAGATAGAAAATATTACTCCGGAAGAGGCAAAAAAAAAGCTAAATGATCCTAATGTTCAATTTATTGATGTAAGAGATAAAGAGAGTTTTTCCAAAGAAACTATTGGAAATGCCATTCATATGGATAGAGGATTATTAGAATTTTATTTAGCCGAAGGCAGTCCAATTGAAAATGATATTGTTAAAAATAATCCAGATAAAGAATATGTTGTTTTTTGTGGTGTTGGCGGACAAGGTACTCTAGCTACAAAGACCATGAAAGATATGGGAGTAAAAAATGTTAAAAACATATCTGGTGGAATGGCTGAGTGGAAGAAAATTAAAGATTAACTCTCTGGAACGAAGAGTAAGCAAAGTCCATTACTGCAATATCTTTTTCCGCCATCTGGTCCGTCATTGAATACATGACCATGATGAACACCACAATTTGCACAAGAATATTCAGTTCTTTTCATACCAAATGAATAATCAGTTTTTGTTACAAATACACCAGGTAGTGCCTCTGTAAACGAAGGCCATCCTGTGCCACTGTCAAATTTTTTAACAGACTCAAATAATTTTACACCACAATTTGCACAATGGTATGAACCTTTTCTTTTCTCATAGTTTAATTCACTAGTTCCAGCACGTTCAGTTCCTTCTTCAAACATTATTATTTTTTGCTCATTTGTAAGGTCAGGATTTATTATATTATATTCACTCTCATCTTTTTTTAATTTTTTTTTAAAACCCACTATGTTATTTGCTAATAATGTTAATGGATAAAATATAAGACCCAACATAGAAGCTCCAGCAATTTTCAAAAATTTTCTTTTCACAATCAATAATGAGTTATTATTTATTTATTTTTTTTCCCAAGCTTATTTATTAAAAATAAAGAAATAGCAGTCAATAGGGCAAAAACTTCCAGTGCATGACCAGAACCTTCAAGAATTAATTGAACAAAAATAAATATTATACAAACTACAAACCAAATTAAAATTAGCATATTAACAAACTATTAAGATATATTTTTTGGATCTGGCATACCTACTTTATTATAACCAGCATCAACATAGTGAATTTCACCAGTAACACCACCTGCCATATCACTTAGAAGATATAATGCTGAGTTTCCAACATCGATATTATCTACATTTCTTTTTAAAAATGAGTGGTCAGCATTCCATTTGTATAAAAATTTTGCATCTCCAATAGCTGATGCCGCTAAAGTCTTTATTGGACCAGCACTTATTGCGTTAACTCTTATTCCTTTAGCTCCCAAATCTCTTGCTAAGTATTTAACACTTGACTCTAATGCTGCTTTACAAACACCCATTACATTGTAATTAGGGATTGCTTTGTTAGCTTCATAGCTAAGTGTAATAATGCTTCCACCATCTTTCATGATTTTTGAAGCTTCTTTTGCAACTTCGGTAAATGAAAAGCATGAAATTAGCATACTTCTTAAAAAATTTTCTCTTGTCGTATTTAGATATTCTCCTGAAAGTTCAGATTTATCAGAAAAAGCGATTGCGTGAACAACAAAATCAATTTCTCCCCATTGGGATTTAACATCTTCAAATAATTTTATTACGTCTTCTTTTTTTTCAACATCACAGCTAAAAGTAACATTAGAATTTAGTTTTTCTGCTAGAGGTACTACTCTTTTTTTAAGAGCATCACCTAAATATGTAAAGGCTAATTCTGCTCCTGCCTCTGCAAGTTTCTGTGAAATACCCCAAGCAATAGATCTTTCGTTTGCAACACCCATTATCAGTCCTTTTTTACCCTTCATTAATGTCATTAATTAAACTTTCTCAAATATTAGAGTTGCATTTGTTCCGCCAAAACCAAAACTATTAGACATTACAGTATTTAAAGTTACTTCTGTTTCAGTTTTCTTAACAATTGGAAATTTTTTAGCCTCTTCATCCATTTCAGTTATGTTAGCTGACCCAGTAATGAAGTTATTTTTCATCATAATTAAACAATATATTGCTTCATGCACTGATGCAGCTCCTAAAGGATGACCTGATAGTGATTTCGTTGAGCTAATCTTTGGAACTTCATTTCCAAAAGCCTCTTTAACAGCATTTAATTCAGTAATATCTCCAACTGGAGTAGATGTTCCATGTGTATTTATATAATCAACTTTATTTCTTGAAGTTGCCATAGCCATTTCCATACATCTAACTGCACCTTCACCAGAAGGCGCTACCATATCATATCCATCCGAAGTTGCTCCATAACCCGTTAATTCTGCGTATATTTTAGCCCCTCTACCTTTTGCATGTTCATATTCTTCTAAAACAAGAACTCCAGCACCCCCAGCAATTACAAAACCATCTCTAGTTTTGTCATAAGCTCTTGATGCTCTCTCAGGTGTATCATTATATTTTGAAGATAATGCTGTCATCGCATCAAACATGGCTGTCATCGCCCAGTGTATTTCTTCACTACCACCTGCAAAAACTACATCTTGTTTTCCCATTTGGATAAGTTCCATAGAATTACCTATACAGTGTCCACTTGTTGCGCAAGCAGAGCTCATTGTATAGTTTGTACCTTTTATTTTGAAAGGAACAGCAAGTGTTGCTGAGGCTGTACTTGCCATTGTTCTTGGAACTATAAATGGTCCCATTAATTTTGGAGTCTTAGCTCTAGTTTTATCTGCTGCTAAAATAACATTTTCAATTGAAGGTCCACCTGAACCCATAACAATTCCTGTTTTAAAATTACTTACTTCACTTTCTTCCAAACCAGAATCTTCAATTGCTTCTTTCATGGCAATATAATTGTAAGCCGACCCCGAACCCATAAACCTAATTGTTTTTCTATCTATGTGATCTTCCAGTTTAATATTAGGCTTTCCATGAATATGACTTTTAAGATTATGTTCTTTGTATTCTTCAGAAAAAGAAATTCCTGATTTAGTATTTAATAAAGATTGATGAACTTCCTCTTGATTATTTCCAAGACACGAAACAATTCCCAAACCTGTAATTACTACTCTCCTCATTATTTAAATAATCCTACTTTTAAACTGTCTGCAGAGTATATTTTTTTACCATCTGCAAGAAGAATACCATTTGCTAATCCAACAGTTGTTTCACCTTTAATCAATATTCTTTTCATATCAATAATATATGTCGCCATTTTGACATTTTTTAAAACCTCTCCTGTAAACTTCACAGCACTTACTCCTAAAGCTCTTCCTCTTCCAGGATTCCCAAGCCAACCTAAATAAAAACCTACCAGTTGCCACATTGCGTCCAAACCTAAGCATCCTGGCATCACTGGATCTTCTTTAAAGTGACAATCAAAAAACCACAAATCGTCTTTTATATCAAGTTCAGCCTTCATTAATCCTTTGTCAAAAGCTCCATTTTTTTCACTTATTTCAGTAATTCTATCAAACATAAGCATAGGTGGAGAAGGTAATTTTGCATTTCCAGGGCCAAAAAGTTCCCCATTTGCGCAACTTATTAATTCATCATAATTAAAGGAACTTTTTTTCATAATTTTTTTAATCTTATTACTTGATTTACAAACATTATAATATAGATATTCTTTAGAATAATTATAATTAGTAATGACTTACGCAGAGAAATATATATATAAGTTAAGAGAATCAGGTCTAAGACCAACAAAACAAAGAATTAAAATTTGTGAAGTCTTGTTTGATGCTGAAAAGACTTTTCACTTTACAATTAAAGAACTGGTTAAAATCATTGAAAATCAAGCAAATATTAAGGTTTCTTTAGCAACTGTTTACAATACTGTTCACGCATTTATGAAGAAGGGTTATTTAAAAGAGATTCCATTAAATGCTACACAAAGTTATTACGATACAAATGTAACTCATCATCACCATTTCTTCGACGAAGACGAAAATAAATTGATTGATATTCATCAAGATGATGTTGACGAAGTTAATATCAAAAGAACTATTCCAGGAAAAAAAATAAGATCAGTAGAAGTTATCGCTAAAATTGTGAGTGATAATCAATCTCAAAAATAATTTAATAATATCAATAGTTTAAATAATAAATTATATTTATTCTAAACTGTTGACTTATCATTAATCACATATATATAAACCTTCTTAGAATCATTATTAAAAGAAGGAGTAGAAATGTCATTAAAAGGTAGTAAAACAGAGGAAAATTTAAAGGAAGCATTTTCTGGTGAAAGTCAAGCAAACAGAAGATATCTTTATTTTGCTCAAAAAGCGGATGTTGAAGGTTTTAACGATGTAGCAGCTGTATTTAGATCAACTGCTGAAGGTGAAACTGGACATGCTCATGGTCACTTAGAATATTTGGAAGAAGTTGGTGACCCAGCAACTGGTAAGCCAATTGGTGAAACTAAAGCAAATCTAGAATCTGCAATTCAAGGTGAAACACATGAGTACACAGATATGTACCCTGGAATGGCTAAAACAGCTAGAGATGAAGGTTTTGATGAAATAGCTGACTGGTTTGAGACTTTAGCAAAAGCTGAAAAATCACATGCTGGCAAATTTCAAAAAACTTTAGAAAGCATCGCGTAAATAAAATTTGTGGACGATCCCCTCCCGTCCACAAAAACCACATTTATAAAAAATCTATGAGTAAAGAAGGCGGCACACAAGCACCTACAAGACATCCATTAAAATTTAAGGATCCAGATTTTATAAATCCTGAAAAAATTGATCAGGAAATGAGAAGAGTTTTCGATATTTGTCATGGATGTAGAAGATGTTTTAATTTGTGTGACAGTTTTCCAAAATTATTTGATTACATCGATGAAACTGAGGGAGGTGAGGTATCAGATCTTTCAAGTAATAAGTTTAAACCTGTTGTAGATGCTTGCACTTTATGTGACATGTGTTTTATGACTAAATGTCCTTATGTCCCACCACATGAATTTGATTTAGATTTTCCTCATTTGATGCTGAGATATAGAACGGCTCAAAGAAAAAATGGTGATATTTCAAAAACTGCCAACCAATTAACTCAAATTGATAGAAATTCAAAAATAGGAGTATTTTTTAGCTTTTTTATTAATTGGATTACAAATGTAAAAAATAAATTTGCTAGAAAAGTTTTAGAATTTTTTACTGGGATAGACAAAAGAGCTATTTTACCAAGATATAATAAAGAAACATTCGCAAATTATTTTCAAAAATTTAAAAAAAATATTTTACCAAAATATAAAGAAAGAAAAGTTGTAATTTACTCCACTTGTTTTGTAAATTTTAACAAGAAAAAAACTGGAGAGGCAGCTTTAAAAGTACTTCATCATAATAATGTAGAAGTAGAACACTCTTATGCGGGCTGTTGTGGTATGCCTTATCTGGAACAAGCAGATTTAGATCAAGTTACAAAGCAAGCAGAGTTAGTTTCTAGAGAATTAATCAAATATGTCGAAAAGGGTTATAAAGTTATAACCTTAACTGCAAGTTGTGGATTGATGTTAAAGTTTGAATGGCCTTTATTGATGCCAAATGATGGAATAATTAAAAAAATCTCTAAAAATACTCTCGATATTGATGAGTATGTTATGGATATTGCAAATAAAGAGGGTTTAGTTGATGGTTTGAAAGAAATTGATGGAGGAGTAACAGTCCATAATGCTTGTCATGCTAGAGCACAAAATATGGGTAACAAGGCAAGAGATATGCTTAAATTAATTCCAAACATTAAATTAGATGTTGTTGAAAGATGTGCAGGTCATGGAGGAACTTTTGGCATTATGAAAGAAACTCATGATATAGCAAACAAGGTGGGCAAAACTACCGCAAGCACTGTTAAAAGAAAAAATAATAAATATATGGCATCTGACTGTCCATTGGCTGGTAAACATATTAAGCAGTTGGCTAATGACACAAACATAATAAATGATGAAGCTGTGCATCCAATCGAGATAGTCTCAAAAAGTTATGGATTATAGAATGTCAAAAAAAGAAAAAATTATTACAAAAGAAGATCTTCTACCTTTAGATGCATACACTAAGGTTAGAAGGCAAATGAGAAAAGAATTAGTTGAGTTTAAAAAGAATAGAAGAATTCTTTTAGGGCCTTATGCAACATTTTATTTTGAATGTTATGAAACAATGATAGCTCAGGTACAAGAAATGCTTTACATTGAAAAAGGTGGAGATGAACAAGTTGCAGATGAACTTGCTGCATACAATCCTTTAATCCCTGATGGAAAAGAATTAGTTGCCACTTTAATGTTTGAGATAGACAATCCTATAATTAGAGCAGAATTTCTTGGAAAGTTAGGTGGAGTGGAAAACAATATATTTATTAAAGTTGGAGATGAAAAAATTTATGCAGTTCCAGAAATGGATGTTGATAGAACCTCAGATGATGGAAAAGCATCTTCAGTTCAGTTTATACATTTTAAATTTTCTAATGATCAAGTAAATAGGTTCAAAGACCAAAGCAATTTAATTGAAGTAGGTATTGATCATAAGGAGTATTCACACACAACTAAATTTTCGGAAGATAACATTAAAGCTCTTTCTGCAGATTTTAATTAACAATACCCCAAATTTTGTCGTCTTTAACAATCCAACCTGAATAATCACCAGTCTTAATATTACACCATTTTTCTTCGCATTTAATAACCTTTAAAAGACGACCCTCTCCTAACTTAGCTAACGGTTTTGAATATTTCGTAGGTTTTTTAAATAGAATTTTTTCAGATTTGGTGATTATAGAAAGTGAATTCCTCAATTGTGAAATATGGATCCAACCGCTATTTTTTTTATAATCAATAACTCTTCTGAAATTTTCCTTTTTATCAATTACTTTCAATGGTAATTCAATTTTTCTATAAACATATTTAATTGGATAATCAAAGCTTGGGCCATATCTAACATTTACTTTTTTATTTTTTAACATAAGAAAATAGTCATTTTCTTGAGCAATCGATGAAAATGGTAGAAGAAAAAGAAATGAAAGTATTAAATATTTTCGCATATACATCCTTTTCTTTTTCTAAATAATACTTTCCTAAATTTAAGATTTAATAAATCTATTATTAAAATATGAGAATTTAAATTTTTACCAACATTTAAAATTGTTTTCAAAACCTCATTAGCTTGTAGGCTGCCTGTAATAACTGCAGTTGATCCCAATATACCATCTGTTTCACAATCCAAAACTCCTTCTGCTGGTTCTCCTTGGTAGAAACATTTCAAACAGGGACTTTTCTTTAAACTAAAATCAAATGTAAAAATATGTCCTTCAAATTTACTTATAGCTCCAATAATAAGTTTTTTTTTATATTTTATCGAAAATTTATTTAAAAGAAATTTTGCTTTAAAATTATCTGTACCATCAACAATAACATCATACTGTTTAAGAATTTTTCCTAAATTTTTTTCTTCTGCTTTAACTCTATATGTCTTTGCTTTTACCTTTTTATTAATTTTATTAATTTTTTTTTTTAAGATATTAACTTTATATTTTCCAACATCATCAGCAGTGAACATAACTTGTCGATGTAAATTTGATATACTCACTTTATCATGGTCCATCATGTCAATTTCACCAATACCTGCTCGACAAAGTAAATCAATAGCAGGTGTCCCTAAGCCACCACACCCAACAACCAAAACTTTAGCATTTTGAAATTTCTTTTGACCTAAAACTCCAACTTTTTTTAAAATAATCTGTCGTGAATATCGCTCTAGGTCCTTGTTACTAAACATTTCTATTTACCAGTAGATCCAAATCCTCCAGACCCTCTGATTGTCTCTGGTAATTCATTTGTTTCTTCAATTTCTACTTTTAAAATAGGCATTAAAACCATTTGAGCAACTCTATCTTCATTATTGACAGTAAATTCATCTTTACCATGATTAAATAAAATAATTTTTAGCTCTCCTCTATAATCACTATCAATTGTACCTGGAGTATTTAGTACACTAATACTTGATTTTGCGGCAAGGCCAGATCTCGGTCTAATTTGAACCTCTGTATCTTCAGGAATTGCAATTGCAATACCTGTTGGGATTAACTTCGACTCATTCGGCTTTATTGTTATAGCTTCATTTATACATGCCATCAGATCCATTCCTGAAGATCCGGCAGTTTTATAACTTGGAAGTTTTGCTTTTTGGTTAAGTCTCTTAAATAAAACCTTCACCATTACTTAATTAAGCTCAGAGATAACTCTATTAACTATCTCAGATGCTATTAAAGATTTGTTTTTCTTGAATAACTTTTCACTTTTTTTATTTTTATAAAATATAGAAACTTCATTATCATCTGAGTCAAAACCTATTGTTTTATCAGAAATATCATTTGCAATAATCCAATCACAATTTTTTTGGTCTAATTTTCTCTTTGAATTTATCTCAAGATTTTGCGATTCTGCTGCAAATCCAATTGTAATTCTTGGTCTAAGAGAATTATGATTTGATATGTTTGATAAAATGTCAATATTTTTTTCTAACTTAAGATCCAAATATTCACTTTTTTTAATTTTTTCACTATTGATCTGTTTAACTTTAAAATCAGCTACTGCTGCATTAAAAATAGCAACATCAGTTGGCAGATTGCTGAGAGTTTCCCTAAACATTTCTTCTGCAGTTTTAACTGAAATAAATTTAACACCCTCTACTGGGTCTAAATTTGTTTCTCCAGAAATAAGTGTTGTTTCAAAACCATTATCTCTTAATGATTTAGCTATTTCATAACCTTGTTTTCCACTTGATTTATTAGTTATAAATCTTACTGGATCTATAAACTCTTGAGTAGGTCCAGCTGTAACTAATGCTTTATATTTTTTATTTTTTTCAATATTCTTAAAATAATTTTCTATATTCTCTAATATATATGAAGGTTCTGACATTTTGCCTTTTCCATACTCTCCGCAAGCCATATCCCCAATTTCTGGGCCAATCATCCTATAACCATAACTTTTTAATTTTGATAAATTATCTTTAGTTGATTTGTGTTCCCACATCCTGACATTCATAGCTGGGACCAAAAACACTTGTTTATCAGATGCTAAAACGACAGTGCTAGCTAGGTCGTCAGTTAAACCATAACTTAATTTTGAGATTGTATTTGCTGTTGCAGGCACAATTAAAATTAAATCTGCCCATCTAGAAAGTGAAATATGATCCATTTCAGCCTCATTTTCTGCACTGAATATATCTTCATATACCTTTTCTTGTGAAAGTGATGAAATAGATAGAGGTGTTACAAAGTTTTTACCACTCTTTGTAAGTATTGTTTTAATACTTACATCTCTTTTTTTTAAACCTCTTATCACTTCTAAGCTTTTGTAAGCAGATATTCCACCACATATGATTAGAAGTATTTTTTTATTTTTCATGAAGAGAATTAAAATACCAATAGGGTTAAAATTACAAGAGATAATAAGCCAATAATAGACTGGTTTCTAAATGACTTCATTTCTTCTTTTTTAGTATTTAATTCATTATAAGAATTCGAATTTTGGGGTATTTGACCACTTGCAAGATAATTAAGGGCTTGGTTTGCTTTATCCATTACTTCAGGTAAATTTGGAAGACGTTTTAATACTTCCACAGAGTCTTTTAATGTTTCATTAATTGAATTTATAGGATCTTTTGTTTCTTTTAGCCATTTTTCTAGAACTGGTTTGGATGTTTCCCATATGTTTGTTTCAGGGTTTAATCTTCTTGCAACTCCTTCAACTACTACCATTGTTTTTTGTAACATAAGTAACTGAGGTTGCGTTTGCATATTAAATTTTTCGGTAACGTCAAATAGTTGTTTTAAAAGCTTACCTCCTGAAATATTTTTTATGGAGTGACCAAAAATTGGTTCACCAATTGATCTTAATGCTTGAGCAAGATCATTGACAGGTACATTATTCGGGACTAGTCCTGCTGCAAGATGTACCTCTGCAACTTTTTTATAATCTCTTTGTATAAAACCAAATAAAATTTCGGCTAAAAATCTTTTACTGACATTATCTAGCCTTCCCATGATACCAAAATCTATAGGAACAATTTGACCACTTTCATTTACAAAAATATTTCCTTGATGCATATCTGCGTGAAAAAAGCCATCTCTTACTGCATGCCTTAAGAAATGTTGAATTATATCAGTAGCAATTTTTTTTGTGTCAATTGATCTTTTCTCTAGCTCTACCGTCTCTCTAATTGATACACCTTCAATCCAATCAAGCGTCATTATATTTTCACTTGTATAATCCCAATAGATTTTAGGAACTTCAAAACCCGCGTCATTTTTGGTATTTTCTGCATATTCGTTAGCTGCAGCGGCTTCAAATCTTAAATCCATCTCAAGACTGGTAATTTCTTTCAATAAAAAAACTACTTCAACTAGCTTTAATCGTTTAGTTTTCTTGATTAATGACTCAATGATGTAGGCAAAAAGCATCAAAGCATCTACTTCTTCGTTAAAAATTTTTTTTATATCTGGTCTTAATATTTTTATTGCTACATTTTTAATAACTCCATTATCGTTAATTTGAGCTTTATGTACTTGGGCAATTGAAGCAGCCGCAACTGGCTCACTTATATTAATTATTGAATTATATAGTTCATCACCTAAATCTTTTTTAATCATTTCTTTAGCTTTGGATTGTGAAAAAGGTGGAAGTTTATCTTGTAAATTTTCTAGCTCCCTAGACAATTTATCTCCAATTATATCAGGCCTTGTGGCTAAAAATTGGCCAAGTTTAATAAATGTTGTACCCATAGATGCTAATGAATTAGATAATTTTTCGCCTTCACTTAAATTATCAAATGACTCATCTTTTTTAGTAAAGGAAAGGGAAAGTAATTTAAATATTACACTTATTAGTAAAGGTGGTTTATTAAATTTTGATAAAATACTTAAAACATCAGATTTAGCGAGTTTTCTACCGAGTTTAAATAATGTAATTAATCTTTTAAGCATTATATTTTCCAACCAGAATGAATAGCTACTATCCCGCCAGATAAATTTCTATATGAACAATTTTTAAAATTATTTCCTTTCATTAAATCTATCAATTCTTCCTGATTAACAAATTCTTCTATACTTTTAGTCAAATATTCATAAGGGTCTTTATCACCAACAACTGCTTTTCCTATGTGAGGAATTAATTTCGAGTAATTTTTGTATAAAAAATCTAAATTAGAATTTTGAATTTTTGAAAATTCTAAACACATATATCTTCCACCAGGTTTAAGAACTCTATAGGCTTCTGATAAAGATTTACTTAAATTTTTTGTATTTCTTAAACCAAAACTAATTGTATAAAAATCAAAAGTGTCATTTTCGAATGGTAGTTTTTCTGCCTCTGCAACAACCCATTTTATATTTTTATACCTACTTAGTCTTTTTTTGCCTTTTTCAATCATTTTGTTGTTAGAGTCCGAAGAGGTAATTTCTCCATTCTTATCTGTATAATCTAAAAATAATTTTCCTAAATCACCAGTTCCACAAGCAACATCTAAATACTTCCTACCTTTGGTTGGACTCATCCAATTCATAAGGTTTTTTTTCCAAAGTCTATGAATTCCAAATGACATAAAATCATTCATCAAATCATATTTATCATAGACTTTATTAAATACTCCTTCGACAAGTCCTACTTTATTTTGAAGATTTTGTTGCATATTAATTATATTAAAACACTAATATAGTATGAAATGCCTGAATTACCAGAAGTAGAAATTGTCAAACAATCTTTGAATAAGAGTATTACAGGTAAGACTATTAGAGACATATTAATAAAAAATAGAAATTTAAGGTTTAAGATCCCAAAAAATTTTGAAAAAAATATAGTAAAAAAAAAAATTATTAAAGTAGATAGGTTTTCAAAACATTTAATTCTTAAATTTGAAGATAGATCTAATTTAATGATACATCTTGGAATGTCAGGAACTATTCATTTAATTAATAAATCTAGAAAAAAAAATTCCATAACAAACACCAGTTTTTATCATTCTCCATTATTACCCAAAAAGCACAATCATGTAGAAATCAAAATTGATGACTTTAAATTAATCTATAATGATCCAAGAAGATTTGGCTATTTTTCTTACTTTAAAAATGAAGAACAGATAAATAATAACTTTAAAAAATATGGACCAGAACCTTTTGATTCTTTATTTGATAAAAACTATATTTTTAATTATTTTAAAAATAAAAAAAAAAATATTAAGAATTATTTAATTGATCAAAATTTTGTTTCAGGAATTGGTAACATTTATGCAAGTGAAATATTGTTTTTATGTAAGATTTTACCATCTAGGGAGGTAAATTCACTTAGTTTAAGTGAATGTCAAAAAATCTCTCATTTTTCAAAAGTAGTTTTAAGAAAAGCAATTGAGAAAGGTGGATCAAGTATCAGAGATTTTATGAATACAAGTGGAGACCAAGGTTCCTTTCAAAAAAATTTTAATGTTTATCAAAGAGAAAATAAAAAATGTTTAAAATATAGTTGTAAAGGAATAGTACATAAAAAATTTATTTCAAATAGGTCTAGTTTTTTTTGCAATTTATGTCAAAAATAAACAATTATTGTATTGACCCAATCATTATCTGAAGATATACACTCACGCTTATGGCGAATACAAAATCGGCAATTAAACGTACTAGAAAAATTAAAAGGCAAACAGCTGTTAATAAATCTAGAAAAAGTCGTTTTAGAAATGCATTAAAAAAAATGAACTCTATAATCGAAAAAAAAGATAAAAAAGAAGCATTAGCATTTCTACCCAAGCTAAATTCTGAATTGATGACAATTGCAAAAACTGGAATCATTAAAAGACAAAACGCCTCAAGGAATGTGTCAAGAATTACAAAAAAAATTAATTCCTTATAACAACCTGCAATAAGTAAAATCTTTTTCGCATACAACTTAAACGTACAATTTATTAATAAATTACTATATCTAAAAGATTAATTTAAAAAATTACTAGATATAGATTAAGTAAGATTTTAAACTTTAAATTTCTTACCCCACTAGGTTGAAAAAATAATTTTAAAAAAAATTCAATCAGAAATTTATTCAATCATAAATTTTATTTATTTTTGTTTTTATAAATAAACTTATTGCAATAATTTATCATAAGTCTTAAGTGGAATTTCTTCATGAAAAATAATTTACAAAACAATAAAGCACTCGAAAAGAAAGTTGACTGGCAAAATATTAAAAAAGAATTACGAGAAAAGTTTGGAAACGATATTTTTGAGAGCTGGATAAAAAAAATTGAATTAGTTGAGGAATTTCACAATTATATATTATTTTCAGTTTCAACAAGGTTTATAAGAGATTGGATAGCGTCAAGATATTTAGACCAAATATTGCAGACAATTAAAGAATACAAAAAAGACTTAGTAAGAATTGAATTCACAATAAAAAATAATAAAGAAACTGAATCTAGCGAGACAAATTTATCACCTCAAAATCCTATTGAAACGAATAATGATAATGTGTCGTTTATAAAAGACTCTTATCTTCAATATAATAGAATAGATCCAAATAAAAACTTCGAAAATTTTATAACTGGAGGAAGTAACAAATTAGCATTTGAAGCATCAAAAAAAGTTTCTACAGATGTAGCTCACTACAATCCTTTATATTTGTATGGTGGTGTAGGAATGGGAAAAACCCACTTATTAAACGCAATTGGTCTAAAGTTGAAAGAAAAGAATAAAGTTATGTTTATATCAGCAGAAAGATTTATGTATCAATTTGTAAAGTCTATAAAATCAAATGAAATGGTAAAGTTTAAAGAGTACTTCAGAAATACTGATATTTTGTTAATCGATGATATTCAATTTATGAATGGCAAAGAAGCAATGCAAGAAGAATTTTTTCATACCTTTAATGCGTTATTAGATAAAAATTCACAAATAATTATTTCAGCAGATAGACCACCGAACAAACTAACTAGAATTCAAGAGAGAATAAAATCTAGATTTTCAGGAGGTTTAGTTGTGGATATTCAAAATCCTGATTATGAACTAAGATATAAAATCATCAAATCTAAAACAGAAGAGTTAAAACTATCTTATTCAAACCAAGTAAAAATATCTGAGGAAATTCAAAAATTTTTAAGTACGGAAATTAAAACTAGCATAAGAGAATTAGTTGGTGCTTTAAATAGAATTGTCTCTTTCACAAGGATTTATAATAAAGTTCCAAGTTTATCAGAGGTTAAAATAATCCTTAAAGATTTACTCAATTTGACAGAAAATAAAGTGGATATTGATACAATCCAGACAATAGTGTGTAAATTTTATAAAATTAGTAAAAATGAAATGCTTTCACCAAGAAGATCAAGATATCTTGTAAGACCTAGGCAGACTGCAATTTATCTTGCTAAAATGTTAACATCTAAGTCTTTACCAGAAATAGGTAGATCGTTTTCTAATAGAGATCATACAACCGTAATTCACTCCGTTAAAACTATAGAGAGATTAAAAAAAGAGGATAGTGAATTAAATATTAATATTGATAGTTTAAAAAATAAGATTTTGTATAATAAAGAAAATGAAGTTTAGCGTAAATCAACAGGATCTTCAAAAATCTTTAAATTATTGTCAAGGTGTAATTGAAAAAAGAAGTACCTTACCAATACTTTCAAATGTATTGCTAGATGTAGGTAATTCTAAGCTTACGATTACAGCTACTGATCTCGATTTAATTTTTGTGCATCAAATTCCAAATGTTGAAATATTTGAAGAAGGAAAAACTACCTCATCCTCGTCGATTATGTATGATATTGTAAGAAAGTTTGTATCTGGTAGTAAAATAAATTTCTCTAATCCAAGTGAAAATAAATTACATTTAGAGTCGGATAAATCAGTTTTTAATTTAAATTGTATCAGTGCATCTGAATTTCCTTTAACTGATGAAAACTTCAATGAAAATGAATTTTCAATAAAATCAAAAGAATTATTAAAACTTCTAAATAAATGCAAATTCTCAGTATCTAATGATGAAACAAGACATTATCTAAGCGGAATTTTTTTGCACCAGACAGAAGTTGATGATAAAAATTTCTTAACAGCAGCAGCTACCGATAGTCATAGAATGTCTATTTCAAAGATAAGATTGCAAAATAAAGTACAATTTGATCAGATAATTTTACCAAAAAAAACAATTTTTCAGCTTTGTTCATTATTAGAGGACTATGAAGGTGAAGTAAAAATATCGAATATAAAATCAAAAATCAAATTTGAAATTAATAATAGTATTTTAATATCTAAACTTATAGATGGAAAATTTCCAAATTATGTTCAGGTCATACCTAAAGATAATCAAAAAAAGTTAGAAGTTGATTTAAAATCATTTTTAAATTCAGTGGATAGAGTTGCATCAGTTTCATTGGATAAAAAGGATGGTGTTAAATTTAATCTTTCAAAAGATAATCTTGATCTTTCAGTTAATAATACAAACAGTGGAGATGGTAAAGAAAGTTTAAGTGTTAAGTTTGAGCACGAGCTAGATATAAGTTTTAATTCGAGGTATTTGATTGATGTTGCTTCCCAACTTGATGGAGATAACATTGAGATTTATTTAAAGGATACAGGTTCACCTGCTTTAATTAGGGACCCGGCTGATTACGATAGCATTTATGTTGTAATGCCAATGAAGGGTTAATTCATTGAATTTAACTCATTATATATTTTATCTTCTATATAATTTGTAAAGTCTGCTGATCCCATTCCAGGTTTTACTACTGGAATGATAGAAACAATTATAGTTTGTTTTGAAGATAACTTCCAATTTTTTGGCCAAACATTTCCAGAGTTTATGGCTACAGGTTGGCAATTTATTTTTAATTCCTCATAAATTCTACCAACCCCTTTTTTAAAAGGAATTATATCGTTTGGTAAAACTCTTGTTCCTTGTGGAAATATAATTAAAGGCCTTTCAGAATTTTTTACAGAATTTTTTATTTTATCAATTAAACCTAAATTATCTTTGCTAATTTTATTTCTATTAATAGAAATTGAGCCTATCTTTTTCAAATACCACCCAAATATAGGTATTTTGATTAACTCTTGTTTTAAAATAAATATCGGTGCATTAAAAATAGTTTGTAAGTAAAAAGTCTCAAACATTGATTGGTGAGAGCAAGCAATAAAAAATTTTTCATCTTTGATTATATTTTCTTTTCCATTAACAATAATTTTTGTTTGTAAAAAAGTTTTAAGGCATATGGCAGTCCACACTCCCATTATTTTTCCACCAAACAAAACTACTTTAGTTGGCATAACTAGTGATGGAAGGAATATTATTGAAATTATAGATATACCTAGAAA
Organism: uncultured Pelagibacteraceae bacterium; assembly: GCA_902592715.1. Taxonomy (GTDB): domain Bacteria; phylum Pseudomonadota; class Alphaproteobacteria; order Pelagibacterales; family Pelagibacteraceae; genus Pelagibacter. The sequence continues at coordinate 31,333 of CACJFS010000006.1, read as the reverse complement.
GAAAAAAAATAAAAATAGAAATTTTCTAATCATTGTTGTCAAAAACTAAATTATATCTTTTAGTCTTTGTCTTTTTTTAATCACACTAATTTTTGAACCTTTGATTAATATTTCAGCAGGTTTTGGTCTAATGTTATAATTTGAAGATAACGACGAGCCATATGCCCCTACATCACAAATAATGATATAATCTTTCTCATTTAATTTTTGAAATTTATTTGTCGTTAAAAATTTATCTGTTGTTTCACAAATCGGACCAACAAAATCATAACTTTTCTTAGTAATATTATTAGTTTTTTTTAATGGAATAATTCTGTGCTTAGCTCCATACAACGCAGGTCTCATAAAATCATTCATAGCTGCATCTATAATAATAAAATTTTTTTTAGAATTTTCTTTAATATAAATAATTTTTGAAATTAATATTGCGGTATCACCTATAATTGATCTACCAGGTTCAAAAATAATTTTTGATTTATGCTTTTTTAAAAAATTAGTAATAATTTCATTATATTTTTTATAATTAAATTTTTTATTGTCTTTGTTATAGTCAATACCCATACCACCACCAAGATCTATAAACTCAAAATTAAAGTTAATTTTTTTTATTAATTTGTCTAAGACGTTAAGCATTTTTTGGTAAGGTTTATAATCTAGAATTTGACTTCCAATATGTACACTTAAACATTTTAGATTTAAAAATTTTGAACTCTTTATATATTTTGAAACTTCAATAAATGTTTTTTCATTAACACCAAATTTATTTTCTTTTTTACCAGTTGAAATTTGTTTAATTGTTTTTGCATCTGTATTTGGATTTAATCTAATTCCAATATTTACCTTTTTATTCTTAAATTTTGCTATACTTTCTATTTCTAATATTTCACTTTTTGACTCGCAGTTAATCAATAAAATATTTTTATCTATTGCATAAATCAATTCTGACCTTGTTTTACCCACTCCAGAAAAAACAATTTTTTTGGAAGTTATTCCTGCTTTAAGTGCAATCATTAATTCACCTTTTGAGACAACATCAGCTCCCAATCCACTTCTTTTAATTAGTTTGAGTATTTCTAGATTACAGTTTGACTTCGTTGAAAAACATATGATTGGAGAAAACGATTTAAAACTTGTTTTAAAATCACTTATATTTTCATTAATTTTTTTTTCAGAGTAGCAAAAAATTGGTGTTTCAAATTTTTTAATTACTTTAGTGAGTCTGGATTTTTCAACTGTAAAAATATTATTGATATATTTCATTTTTTTTTGGCATTTTAAAAACTTTATCAAAATTATTTAATTTCATAACATTATTATTTAATGATGCCTCATATTTTGGCTCATTTTTTCTTCCACATGAAGTTAATAAAATTAGACACATAGTAATTAAAGTTATTTTTTTAATCATAGTTATTTCTTTTTGTAACTTAATATCATTTTCTTAATGTTGTCGAAAGAAGTTCCACCGTAAGAAACTTTAGAATTAACAGATTTTTTTAGTTCAAATACTTTTAGAACATCAGCTGTTAAACCTTTTTCAATTTTATTTATCTCTTTTACAGTGAGTTCTGACAGTCTTTTTTTATTTTTTTCAGCAAAATTTATGATTTTAGCTGTTTGCAAATAGGCTTTTCTAAATGGATAATTTAATTCTCTGACCATGTAATCTGCTAAATCAGTTGCTGTAATGTAGCCAATTTCTGCAAGTTCAATCATTCTTTTTTTATCTGGTGAAAAATTTTTAAGAACATCATTTAATATAATTAAGGAATTTTTTAATTGATCAAACGATTTAAAAACAATTTCTTTGTCATCTTGTAAATCCTTAAAATAAGAAAGAGGTAAACCTTTTAATGTTGTAAGCATAGAAAATAGATTTCCAAACATGAAACCTGTTTTGCCTCTCAAATATTCTAGAGGATCAGGATTTTTTTTCTGAGGCATAATAGACGATCCAGTTACAATTTTATCATTTAAATTAATAAGTTTAAAAGCATCTGAATTCCAGATTATGAATTCCTCTGCAATCCTAGAAATGTGAACAGCACATGCAGAACAAGAATAAAGAAAATCAATTACAAAATCTCTATCAGAAACAGTATCGATTGAGTTTTTAGTTGGTCTTTGGAAACCTAATTTTTTTGAAGTGTAAAATCTGTCTATTTTAAAAGAAGTACCTGTTAAAGCAGCCACACCAAGTGGACTTTCATTAAGACTTTCTAAATTATTTTTAAATCTATTTTTATCTCTGTTAAACATTTCTAAGTAAGCCATTAAATAATGAGCAAAGGAAACTGGTTGTGCATTTTTTAGGTGCGTGAAACCAGGCATAATTGTTTCAACATTTTTTTCTGCTTTTTTTAAAATATTTTTAACTGTAATATCAATATTTTTAACAATTTCTTTATTGGCTTTCCTTAACCAAATTTTAAAATCTGTGACAACCTGATCATTTCTTGATCTTGCAGTGTGAATATATCCCGCGTCCTCTCCAATCAGCTCAAAAAGTCTGTGTTCTATATTCATATGGATATCCTCAAGCTTATCATCAAAAATAAATTTTTTTTTTATAATTTCGTTCTGAATTCTATTCAAACCCCATACTATTTTATTTTTAATTTTAAAATTTATAATTTTTTGTCTAAACAGCATCTCGACATGTACAATTGAAGCTTCAATATCCTCCCTGAATAACCTTTTATCAATTGCTATTGATCCACCAACCTTTTTAAAAAGGTTTTTTGATTCCTTTTTTATTCTAGTATTCCAAATTGGTTGATTGTTTTTATTTTTTCCCATGATATTTAATTATTTTAAATTTTATGAAATTCATTTTTTTAAATTATCTTATAATAATATTTTACTTAATATCATCTAGCGTCTCATATTCAATAGAACGTCCAGAAATTAAGAATCTTATAGTATATAAAGACAAAAAAAAAATTGAAAATATAGAATTTATTAAATCTGACGGTCAAAAAGTAAGTTTAAATAATTATAAATCAAACCCATTAATAATAAATTTCTGGGCTACTTGGTGCGCTCCTTGTAAAAAAGAAATGCCATCTTTAGATAAAATTAAAACTTTAAGTGAATTTAAAAATATTAATATAATCCCAATTAATATTGGTGGTGACAGTTATAAAAAATCAAAAGAGTTTTTTGACGAAATCAAAATTAAGAATTTAGATGTATTTACAGGATCTGGACCAGAGTTTTCACAGCTATTTAAACTTAGAGGATTACCCACAACAATTTTAATAGACCGAAACGGTTTTGAAGTTGGAAGAATTGTTGGCTACATTGATTTTAATGATCAATCTTTACTTGACTGGTTAGCAAAAAACCTATGAAATTTTCTTTAAATACAACAATAATAAAACCAGAAAACAACGAGGAAGTTAAGAGTGCAGTAATTTTACTCCATGGATATGGAGGTGATGGCAAAGACATAAGTATGCTTACCTTAAATTGGAAAAGATTTTTGAAAAATACAGTTTTTTTATGTCCTGATGCACATGAAGTATGCAGTATAAATCCAACAGGGTTTCAATGGTTTGATTTAAATAATGAGGATCCCGAATATACACTTCAAGAGTCGAAAAAGGCAGAAAACGTTCTTAAGAATTATATTTTAGAGGTAAGTGATTATTTTAATTTAGAATATTCACAAATTTGCATTTCTGGTTTTAGTCAAGGATGCATGATGTCATTAAATATTGGTCTGACATCAGAAAAAGAATTTAGTTGTATTGTGGGGTTTTCTGGAAGAATTATAAACATGAAAGATCTATCTACAAGAATAAAAACTAAAACTGATATTTTATTGATACATGGTGAAAATGATCCAATTGTGCCGCCAAATAATTTACTAGAAGCTGAGGATTTTTTTATTAGAAATAAAATTAATATTGAAACTTTAATGATTAAAAATTGTGATCACCACATACCTATCGAAGCATCAAGTGCGGCATTAAACTTTATTAAAAAAAAATTAATTAGTTAATAAATATTTAATATAATATTAGATGTATTGATAAAAAATATATTTAATGTATGTTTTAAGAATGATTGAGTTGTCTGATCAAAGTATTTCTTTAGAAAAATGTCCTGCATTAGTTTTGAATGCAGATTATAGACCTTTAAGTTATTATCCACTTTCATTGTGGAGTTGGCAAGATTCAATTAAATCTGTTTTCTTAGATAGAGTTTCGATTGTAAGTTATTATGATAGACAAATCAGAAGCCCTTCTTTTAGCATGAAACTTCCAAGTGTAATTGCTCTCAAATCATATATAAGACCACAATCTAATCCCAACTTCACTCGATTTAATGTATTTTTAAGAGATAAATTTAGCTGCCAATATTGTGGTAGCAAAAATGAATTAACGTTTGATCACTTACTCCCAAGATCCAAAGGTGGAAAAACTAATTGGGATAATGTTGTGACAGCTTGTTCGTCCTGTAATGTTAAAAAAGGAGGAAGACTCATAAAGAATTCAGGTATGACATTAAACCAATGGCCTTTTCAACCTACCACAGAGGACCTTCATAAAAATGGTAAGAATTTTCCACCAAACTTTTTACATAAAAGTTGGATGGACTATTTGTATTGGGATGTTGAACTTGAACCGTAACTAAATTTTTTCAGAAATTTTTATAGCAACCTTAGAACCAGTTTTAATTACCTTATCCATAATCGAATAAAGACCTTTTTTTGTAGCCCCTTCCCCGTAGGCTATATCTTTATGGTCCAATTCATCTTGTCTAAATTTTATAATCTTTTCTTTTAAAGCCTTTTCATCCATCTCTATTTGATCAATTTGGCTCTTATAATGCTCATCAATTACTTCTTCAACAGAGGCTGTACATAACATTGCAGCTTTTTTTCCAAGTATTGTTGAACCAAATCCAAGACTTAACCCAAGCAAATCCCATAGTGGTAGTAATTTAGTTGGTTTTATATTTCTTTTTTCTATTTCATCTTCAAAAAAATTTGAGTGTTCCTCCTCATGTTTTTTCATTTCACTGATTTTTTCTTTTAAATCGTCATTTTTTATCAAGGTATTTAAAGCAAGCAGTTGACCTTCATAAATTTTGATTGCGCCTCTTTCTCCAGCATGATCTACTCTTATAAACTCTTCTAATTTTCTTTTATTAGTTTTTTTCATAAGTCAATGTTCTAATAGAAAAAATTACAATTAAAACTGATAAAATTGTATTTATTGCCGCTAGCGAAACTCCAAGAATTTTAAAAGTAGCATCTTTGCAGTTAACTGGCATACTTTGATTAAGAGACTCTAATAATTTTGACTTATTTGAAATATCTAATGAGTCATTTACACAAGCAGAAAGTTCATCAAATAAATTATTCTCAATTCCAAAATGATATCCAGAAATTATTGCACTCAATACAAATATCATTATTAAAATGATTAAAATTTTGTCATTGGAAAAATAATTAAATCCAATAAAACTTATAAATATTGCTGCCATGTAGGGTAATCTTTGATAAATGCATAACTTACACGGTTCATACTGAAGTATATATTCAATATACAAAGCCGAAATAATCGAAATCATAGAAATAATTAAAATAATTAAATAGAAATTTTTTCTATTTGGCAGCCGGATCATATTTAATTTATAAAATTATTTAAAAATTTATAAACAAAATAAGCAAAAATAATTAAAATAATTGATAAAAAAATTGAAAACTTAAGAATTTTTTTTTCAATAATTTTTTTCATTGTTGTTCCAAAGTTTCCAATTAAGAATGCTATTAAAAAAAAACGTGAACCTCTGGTCAAAATAGAAATTATAACAAAATACAATATATTAAAATTTATAAAACCACTTGTAATTGTAAGTAATTTAAATGGTACTGGCGAAAAACCAGCAATTGCCAAAAGAGTAATCCATGCTATGACCCCTCCCTCTGAAGATACTTTATCTTTTAAAAATGATGAATCATCTACACCATAAATTTCAAAAATTTTAAGGCCAATTTCATTAAAAAAAACATATCCAATAAAGTAACCAAGACAGGCTCCTAAAACAGATCCTAAAGTTGCAATTAAAGCAATTCGAAACCACTCATGCTTTCGAGCTATAGTCATAGGAATTATTAAAACATCTGGAGGTATTGGAAATATAAAACTTTCTATAAAAGATATAATACCTAATATAGATTTAGATCTTTTGTGACCTGCAAGTTTAATAGTTTTATTGAACAGTTCTTTAAACATATTTTCTTTTAATATATTAAATGATTTAATACTATTAGTTAAAATTTGCAAAGCTTTGGGCGAATGGCGGAACTGGTAGACGCGTTGGACTCAAAATCCAATAGTAGCAATACTGTGAGAGTTCGATTCTCTCTTTGCCCACCAAAAATTTATGAGTACACAAAATATTAATAATTTAGTCGAACTATTTTTTATTAGTTATAAAAAACAAAAAAAAAATAATATTCTTTTAACATCCTTAAAAGATACTAATAATAATTTTACATGGGAAAAAACATTTCATTCAATTAAAAAACTCTCTTCAGAAATAAAAAAATATACAAATAAAGGTGACAGATGTTTATTAATATCTGAGAATAGACCTGAGTGGTTTATAACTGATCTTTCGGTAATGTTATCTGAAGCGATAACTGTTCCAGCTTATACAACTTATGCTGAAAAGGATTATGAATATATAATCGATAATTGTAATCCGAAATTAATATTTGTTTCTAATCAAGAACAATTTAATAAAGTTAAAGAAATCATAAAAAAAAAAAGTTTCGTAGTTAAAATATTTTCTTTTGAAAAATTAGATATAGATACTGACACTTATATTAATGTTAATAAATTATTTTCTAATTTAGACTATCAAGATTTAATTGTCCCAGTTTTAACAATTAAAAGAAATGATCCAGCTTGTATTATTTATACTTCAGGAACACAAGGTAACCCAAAAGGAGTTATATTAAGTCATGGTGGTATTTTAAATAATTGTGATGGAGCACTTGATATATTGAAACCTTTAATAGAAGATCAGACTAGATTTTTAACCTGGTTACCTCTTTCACATTCTTATGAACATACTGTTCAATTTGTTCAAATTAGTGTTGGAGCAAAAATATTTTATGCAGAAAGTATAGAGAAATTAATTAAAAATATGAATGATTGTAGACCACAATTAATGACTGCAGTGCCAAGGTTTTATCAAAATTTATTTCAAAAGATTAATTCAAGTTTTAATAAATCAACCGGTTTAAAAAAAAAATTAATATTAAAAATGTTAGAGCTAGGTACTAAAAAGATTAATAAACAATCTTTAACAATTTTAGAAAAATTAATAGATAATATTTTAGAAAAAATTGTAAGAAAAAAAATCAAAAGTCAATTTGGAGGAAAGCTTAAAACTTTTGTTTCGGGTGGAGGAGCCCTTGATAAAGAAGTTGGTATTTTTTTGAATGCTATAGGTCTTCCTACCTTACAAGGTTATGGGTTAACTGAAACCTCTCCAGTTGTAAGTTGTAACCCCATAGACGACATTAGAGTAGAGACTGTAGGACCACCATTCAAAGGTAACGAGGTAAAAATAGCTCAAGATGGAGAAATATTAGTAAAAGGTGAAAATGTGATGTTAGGTTATTGGAAGAATGAGGAAGAAACAAATAAAGTTTTAAAAGATGGATGGTTATATACAGGAGATATAGGAATTTTTGAAAACGGATATTTAAAAATAACTGATAGAAAAAAAGATATTTTAATTACACCAGGTGGGGATAACATTTCTCCAGTTAAAATTGAAAATGAATTATTAAATTCCACATTCATTGATCAATCAGTTGTTTATGGAGATAACAAACCGTATTTGGTTGCTCTATTAGTTATATCTGAAGAAAATACTAAAATAACTAATGAACAAATACAAAAAGAGGTTGAAAAAATAAATAAAAATCTTTCTAAAATAGAAAATATAAAAAAATTTTTTATTATTAATGAAAAATTTTCAATTGAAAATGGAATGTTAACCCCAACTTTAAAACTTAAAAGATATAAAATTATTCAGAAATATCAAAATGAATTTGAAAAACTTTATTAAAATATTTTTGAAAACACTTTATTAATAGCGATTTATTTAACTTTTTTTATGTTAATAAAAAAAATTTAAAAAATAATTTTTTTTAAATTATTTTCAAAAATTATATGTTTGACATAACTATTCAAAAAAAATAAAAATTAGGTATTAACGAATCATAAAGATTCGTTTATAAAAAAAGGGAGCTAAAGATGGCTAAAAGAAAAAAGAAAGCTGCTAAAAAGAAAACTAAGAAAAAAGCTAAGAAAAAAGCTAAGAAGAAAAAAAGAAGATAGTTTAGTATTCTTTTTAACTGATAACGCTTCTCATAGCGCTTGCGTGGGGAGCGTTTTTTTTTATTCTGTTAGTTCTTGATTAACTGGCTCTTCAGCTACTGGTTTTTCCTCAACTTTCTGTGCCTGTTTTTCTAAATTTCTCTTTAAAGCTTTATCAAGCTTTTTTTGTGCATCTTCTAAACTTGACCCCATCACTATATGAAACTCAGTAAGCAGTCTTTCATAAGCCTTTTCAAATAATTGCCTTTCACTGTAAGATTGATCGATCATAATATCATCTCCTTTATTTAGATCTCTAACAACTTCTGCTAAATCATAAATTTTACCCGAAGATATTTTAGCCTCATACTCTTGGGCTCTTCTACTCCACATAGATCGTTTAATTTTCGGCTTACTTTTTAAAATACTTACACATTTATTTATCTGATTTATTGTTGCCAATGGTCTTAAATGAGATTGTTTATTTACAGGCACCATTCCATTTGCCTTATCTTTTTCAAATTTAAGAATATATGTTTCAACATCAATCCCACCTATATTAATTTTTTTAGTTTCTATAATTTGTCCCACCCCATGTTTTGGATAAACAACGTACTCTTTGACTTTAAACAATCTTTTTTCTGTATCTTGCTTTTTTACTTTTTTAATTTCAGGTTTTTGCTCGTTATTCTTAGGTATTCTTAATGGATCGCCCTTTATTTCAATTTTATCTTTTTTTTTATTATCTTTTATTATTTTTTTTTTATTTATTTCTTTTGTTATTTTTTTGGCTTTAATTACTTTAGAAATTTTTTTTTGCTTATCAATTTTTTTTGCTATTTTAGATTTTTTCTTAACTACTTTTTTAGTCTTTTTGTTATTCAAGATTTTCTTTAAAATATTTTTCATACTTATCTTTTACGTCTTTAAATTGTTCATGATCCACTGGTGGATCTTTTTTTTCACTAATGTTCGGCCATAAGTCTGCATATTTTTTATTTACTTCTAACCATTTTTTACTGATATCATCATTATCCGATATTATCGCGTCTACTGGACATTCTGGCTCACAAACGCCACAATCTATACACTCATCAGGTTTAATTACAAGCATATTCTTACCTTCGTAAAAGCAATCCACTGGACATACCTCAACACAATCCATCAATTTACATTTAATGCATTTATCATTTACTAAATATGTCATGTTTTTTTTTGGCGAACTTTCTCTTTAATATCACCTACAACTTTTGAGTCTAAATAAAGTAATCCAGATAGTCTTCTCATTAGGTTTGTTTCATACATATCAGCATCTTCATCCGAATATATAATATCCCACAATGCTTCTATAATAATTTTTTTGTCCTCTTCATTAATATTTTTAATTTCTCTTGTAAAATCAAGAATTTGATTTGCGTCTTTTTCTTTTTCTTCAGCATCTTGTATTATTTTATCAATATTTTTAGTTTCAGCTCCCATTTCAATAATTGCATCTTTAACAATTTTTTTTTCTTTATCTGTATAATTTTCATCAATTCTTGCTGAATGAATTAGCAAACAAGCCACTGCCGTTATCGATGGATGATTATTTTCTTTTTCTGTTTCTTCTTTTTTAAAAATATTAAACATTATTTTAAGTTAAGTTGTGAAAGTACTTTAAATGGATTGTCATTAATATTTTTCTTTGTATCTTTTTTAATTACTTTTTTAAATGGAATATATTTAAAGTGAAGATTTTTATCTTTCTCATAAGTTTTGTAATTCATTTTTTTTATTAATTTCACAAAATTTTCTTTATTACAACCTAACAAATTCAGCATTTCAGGAATTAACTTGATCTCTTTAATTTTATCTTCTGATTTAGTGTTAAAAATCATTAAAAATAACCTTTCTAAAATATCTATTCTAACATACAAATTTTCAAATTTTTCAAAACCACATAAAAGCATTAGATTTTTATTTAATATTTTCTTTTCTTCTAAAAAGTTCAATCCGTAAGTTGGCGGCGAGAAATCAAAATTTTTCTCACTAAAGTTTTTCCATAATAAAATTCTTAATGATACAGAACTTGGTTTAAATAATTTAAATAAAAAAATATGATACCTTCCAAACTTAACACCTAAGTTTCTCAATTTTTTTCTTTCATCTTGATTAAGTTTATTTAGATAATTTAAAACTTCATCTCTTTTTACAACTCCATTATTTTCGTAAAGATGATATGCTAGAGCTCTTAGTTCTGAATTATTATCTTTAACATTTTTTAAATCTATTAGACTTTTTAACTCTGAATCAATTTTATTATTTAGCCAGTTCTGTAAATAATTATTAAGTCTTGATTTTTCACTATTCTCAATCATTTCATCAATAGTCAACTGTATTTGCGGATTTAAATAGTCTGAACCTGGAATTAATTTTGCTATTTGGTTGCTGTTCCAATAAATTTTAAAATCATCTTTTAGTTCAATTAAACCAGTATCAATAATTTGTGTTATTCTTTTTATAATTTCGGGAACAACGTTTTGTCTTGCAGCTTTTTTTAAGGATTTTACGTCAGAATCTAATGTATCAACCTTTAGATCTAATTCTAATCTTAAACCTTTTAAACGACCAATGTACTGTTCATTAATCATTACCTCTTCATTATTAATAATCTCTGTTTCAAACAATATATCTTGTTTTAAACCTCTAGCTAAAACACTTGCTCTTTTATCAATAAAAGTTTTTGTTAATTCTTCGTGAAGTCTATCTGAGAGTTTATCTTCAAGGTTTTTAGCTCTTTCTATCCAGTAGTCCTGATTTTCAACCCAATTTGCTTTATTTGATACATAAGCCCATGTTCTAACGTTAGCAATTCTGTTTGATAAAGAGTCGACATTTCCATCCAATTTATCAAGTAAGGATAGCTGTTCCTTCATATAGTGATTTGGAACTTTTTTATCTCTACTTGTTAAGAAACTAAAAATTTTACTTACAACTTCAAAGTGATGACCATAAGTTTTTTTTACAAAATCAGGTATTTGGCAACATTCCCAGAGTATTTGTAAAATTTCAGTATTATCCTCAATTTTTATATTTGGAGCCTCTTTCAGAAAATATTTCAACACTTTTTCATCTTGGCATTCACTTATTCTTCTAAGCCAGTCTTTCTGAGGTTTTTCTTCTAAAGATTTTAATAAAAAAACTTTATTAGCAAAATTTAATTTTGAATTTCTCCAAAAGATCATTTGTATATCTGGAAAATTGTGTGTTTCTAATGCCTCAATTTCTTCAGGTCCTATTTCTTTACATTCACCTGTTGTACCAAATATACCATCGTTTAAATATCTTCCCGCTCTTCCTGCAATTTGTCCAATTTCTGAAATATTTAAATTTCTAAGTTTTTTTCCATCGAATTTTTTCAAATTTGAAAAATAAACATTATCTAGATCCATATTTATTCCCATTCCAATTGCATCAGTTGCAACTAGATAATCAACATCTCCAGATTGATATAAACTTACTTGAGAGTTTCTTGTTTTGGGGCTAAGTGAGCCCATAACAATAGCAGCCCCACCTTTTTGACGTCTTATCAATTCTGCAATCGCGTATACTTCTTCAGTAGAAAAAGCAATTACAGCGCTTTTTCTCTCTATTCTTGAAATTTTTTTGTGACCACCAAAAGATAATTTAGAGAGCCTTTCTCTGTTTTTAAATTCAATATCTTCATCAAGTTTTTGGATAATTTTTTTTACAGAATTTGAACCCATGAGCATAGTGAGTTTTTCACCTCTCATATGTAACAATCTATCTGTAAAAATATGACCTCTCTCATGGTCATTACACATTTGTATTTCATCAATACCTACAAATTCTAAACTTTTATCCAATGGCATAGACTCAACAGTACAAAGAAAATATTTTGCGTTTATTGGTATAATTTTTTCTTCACCTGTAATCAAAGCAACTTTTGATGGATCTACTTTTTTTATTATTTTGTCATAAACTTCTCTTGCTAAAAGTCTTAAAGGGAAGCCAATCATGCCCGAATCAAAAGAAAGCATAGTCTCTATTGCCAAGAAGGTTTTTCCTGTATTTGTGGGTCCAAGAACTGCTGTGATTTTATTTTTTGTCATTTCTAGCTTTGGTATGATTTTTTTTACCAATACTATATATTGTTACCTCTAAAGAACAAAAATAGGCTAAAACTAGTCCGAATCATTGAGGAAAAAGTTCTCATTTTTATTATTTAATGTTTTAAGGTTATCATAATTTCAAAAAATTAAATATATTTTTTTATGCCTCAAAAACTATGGGAAGCTAATTCTAAAACAAAATCAAAATCTAATTTATTTGATTTTGAAAAATTTTTATCAAATAAATTTAATTATAAACCCGAAAAAAATTATAAAAAACTGTTTAATTGGACAATCAAAAACCCAAAGCTTTTTTGGACTTCAATTTGGGAATTTTCAAATATTAAAGGTATTAAAAATGATAAATTTCATTTTCCCAAAGAAATTATTAAAAGTAAATTTTTAGTAAAATCCAAGTTAAATTATGCAGAAAACTTATTATCGAAAAGTGATACTACGAAAGCCGTAACTTTTATTAGTGAAAATGGATATAGGGAAGAAAAATCCTGGAAGGAATTAAATAATAATACTTTAAAATTAGTAAAATTTTTTAAAGATAATAAAATTAAAGATAAAGATAGAATAGCAGCATATACAGCAAACCAAATTGAAACTGTTGAAAGTTTTATTGCAACTAGTGCAATAGGTGCTATCTGGTCCTCTTGTTCACCAGATTTTGGTACACAAGGAGTTATAGAGAGATTTTCTCAAATAAAACCAAAATTATTAATCATAACTGATAGGTATTATTATAATGGTAAAGAAATAAATGTCCTTGAAAGATTACCAACTATTCTTAAAAAAATTAAATCTATTAAAAGTGTTTTAATTACCAATTATCCAGGCAAAAAAAATTTAAAACAAAAAAAAATTAAGGGGATAAAAATCTTTTATTTCAATAAATTAAAGCGCAAAGTAAAAAGCAAAATTACATTTAAAAAATTTGATTTTGATAAAGAGCTAGCTATTTTATATTCAAGCGGAACAACAGGGAAACCAAAATGCATATGTCATAGAGCGGGTGGTGTTTTGCTGCAACATTTAAAAGAACATAAACTTCACTGTAATGTTAAGCCAGGAGACAATGTTTTTTATTTTACTACCTGTGGATGGATGATGTGGAATTGGTTAATGACTTTTTTGGCATCAAAAGCTTCTATTATTCTATTTGACGGGTTTCCAATGCATAAAAGAAGTGATTTACTATTTAAAATAGCTGAGAAAGAAAAAATCTCATTGTTTGGCATAAGCGCTAAGTATATTGACCAATTAAAAAAGCTTAACGTAAATATTAAAAAAAAATTTAAACTAAAGTATCTCAAAACTATTTGCTCTACTGGATCACCCTTATCCTCTGAGGGTTTTGATTATGTTTACAAAAATATAAAAAAAAATGTTCATTTAGCATCTATTGCAGGTGGAACAGACTTAGTATCGTGCTTTGTATTAGGAAATATATATTCACCAGTTTACAGGGGACAGATTCAGAATAATGGATTAGGAATGAATACTGATGTTTTTTCTGAAAGAGGAAAATCTTTAATAAATCAAAAAGGGGAATTAGTCTGTAAATCGCCTTTTCCCTCAATGCCAAAACTTTTTTGGAATGATAAGAATAATGAAAAATATAAGAGTGCATACTTCAAAAAATATAAAAATGTTTGGCATCATGGAGATTTTGCCGAAAGAAAATCTAACGGAGGTTATGTAATTTATGGAAGATCAGACGCTACACTAAATCCTGGTGGAGCAAGATTAGGCACTGCTGAGATATATTCTGTAGTTGATAATTTTAAAGAAGTTAAAGAATCAATAGTTATAGGCCAGAAATGGGATAATGATGTGAGAATTATATTATTTGTTGTTCTTAAGAAACCTAAGTCGTTAAGTGAAGATTTATCTTTAAACTTAAAAAATGCTATACGTTTAGATGCATCCCCACGGCATGTTCCCAAAAAAATAATTGAGGTCTCGGATATACCAAGAACAAAAAATGGAAAAATAGTTGAGATTGCTGTTAGAAATACTATTGAGGGAAATAAAATAAAAAATATTCAAGCTCTAATAAATCCAAATATCCTAAATGAATTTAAAAATTTGGATGAACTTAAGAAACCATAAATACCACTAAATTTATATAGACAATAATAATTGATTAATATTTAATAGTAACATTAATTAATAAATTGGAGAGAAAATGATTAAAAACTTATTTAAAAGTTCTCTAATGATACTACTTCTGACACTTGGTTTGTCAGGTAAATCATTTGCTCAAGAACTAAAATTTTTTACAATTGGTACAGGAGGAACAGCTTATACTTATTATCCAGTTGGTGGAATGATTGCTAATGCAATTTCTAAACCGCCAGGATCAAGAGAATGCGGAAAAGGTGGAAGTTGTGGAGTTCCTAACTTAATTGCATCTGCTGTTTCATCAAGAGGATCAGTAGATAATGTAAATGCTATTATTTCAGGTTTGAGAAATTCAGGATTTGCACAGTCTGACGTTGCTTATTGGGCTTATACTGGTACTGGAACTATGGAAGGAAAAGAACCAGCAAAAGATTTAAGAACTATCGCAGCACTTTTTCAAGAACACATTCATTTAGTTGCGCTTAAAAAAAGCAAAATTAATTCTGTTAAAGATTTAAAGGGTAAAAGAGTTTCACTCGATGAGCCTGGATCTGGTACGTATGTTGATGCTAAATTAATTTTAGAATCTAATGGTTTAAGTACTAGTGACGTAAAAGCTGAAGCTTTAAAAGGTAAAGCAGCTACCGATGCATTAAGAAATGGTAAAGTTGATGCAATTTTTGTTGTAGCGGGTTTCCCAACAGGGGCCATAGTTGAGTTAGCATCTGCAGTTGATGTAAAATTAGTTCCTATAGATGGTGCAGGAGCTAAAGCATTAACTTCAAAATATGGTTTTTTCTCACAAAGTCCAATTCCTTCAGGAACTTACGAAGGTGTTGATGAAGTGAATACTGTAGCAGTAGGTGCTCAATGGTTTACTTCTGCAAAAGAAGATAATGAACTTATCTACCAAATTACTAAAGCTTTATGGAATAAAGAGTCTAGGAAGCTGATGGATGTTGGTCATGCCAAAGGTAAAACAATAACACCTGAATCTGCTCTTTCTGGAGTGGGTGTGCCGTTACATCCTGGTGCAGAAAAGTTCTATAAAGAAGCGGGACTTATAAATTAATTTTATAAGTATACACTATATATATTATGCCCTAGATCTAAAGATCTAGGGCATTATTATGTCTCAATTTAATATTTCCCCTGAAGAGGTTTCAAAACTTGAAGAAAAGTTTGAAATAAAAAGCAACGAAAGAAAATTAAAAAATTTCCTTAAATCATTGACGTTTGTTGCATTAGTTGCAATGTCAATTTACCATTTTTATGCTTCTGGATTTGGAACAATTAGAGATATTCTTCATAGAGGCATTCATATCTCCTTTGTAGTTGGTCTAGTATTCCTATTTTATAATTGGAAAAGTTTTTCTGATGACAAATCAAAAAGGAAAGTTCCAATAATAGATATTATTTTTTCAATTTTAGTTGTCATAACCGCACTTTATTTGCCCTTATTGCCTCCCGAAATATTAGCTAGCAGAGTAGGAAATCCATCAAGCACGGAGGTTATAATGGGATCAATTCTTATAATTTTGACTCTTGAGGCAGCAAGAAGGTCTATTGGATACACATTGCCATTAATATGCGTAATATTTATGATTTTCGCACTTTATGGTCCTATTTTTCCTGGAGCTTTAAAACATGGAGGCAGTAGCTGGGCTGGTTTTGTAAATCATATTTATATAACCAATCAAGGCATTTATGGGATCGCTGTTGGTGTTATGGCCCAATATGTTTTTTTATTTATTTTGTTTGGCGTGCTTGCAACACGTATTGGACTAGGACAATTATTTATTGATTTAGCAATGGTAATAGCTGGACGATACTCTGGAGGACCAGCAAAAGTTGCAATATTTTCTTCGGCATTTTTAGGAACCATATCTGGTTCCTCAATTGCAAATACAGTAACAACTGGATCTTTAACAATACCTGCAATGAAAAAAGTTGGATATCCCCCACATTTTTCTGGAGCTGTGGAAGCTACAGCATCTACTGGCGGACAAATAACTCCACCTATTTTAGGGGCTGCCGCATTTATTATGGTGGAATATTTAGAATTACCTTTAAGGGATATTTTAGCAGCTGCATTAATTCCAGCACTGCTTCACTATTTTGGAATTTTTGTAATGGTTCATTTAGAGGCAAAAAAATTAGGACTTAGAGGCTTAAACGAAAGTGAGGTTCCTAAATTTATAAAAATTATACAAGACAATTGGCTTGCAATAGTTCCATTATTTATCTTGGTATATTTAATTTTAATTGGTCGGACTCCAGATTATGCTGCAGTAAATGGAATAATTGCATGTGTCGTTATTGGATTTATTAGAAAAAAAAATAGACTTACTTTTAACGACTTATTTGAGTGTCTTGCAAGAGGTGCAAAGAATACTTTAGCAGTTGGGGCTGCTGCAACATCAATTGGGATTATAGTTGGTGTAGTTACACTAACAGGTGTTGGTTTTAGATTAGGTTATGTAGTAATCCAAACGGCTGGTGATATTGGAGGTTTCTTCTTAAACTTTTTACCTTTTGATTATTTTTCTTTAGCCGATCTAACATTATTTTTCTCACTTATATTGATTGCAATATCATGCATATTTATGGGTACAGGAGTACCAACTACTGCAACATACATAATACTAGTTGCTGTTGCTGCGCCTGCTCTCACTCAATTACAAATTGAGCCCATTGTTTCTCACTTTTTTGTCTTTTATTATGGTGTCTTAGCTGACATAACACCGCCAGTTGCTCTTGCAGCATATGCTGCCGCTGGAATTGCTGGATCAAATCCATTTACTACAGGTAATACAGCATTTAGATTAGGAATTGCTAAAGCCCTTGTGCCTTTTGTATTTGTCTATTCACCATCTCTATTATTAGTTGCTCAAGGGTTTAATTTTTATGATTTTTTTGTAACTTTAATTTCTGCGATGATTGGAATTGGTTTGATTGGAATTGGATTTACAGGCTATCTATTTAAAAAAGTTTCTACGTTTCAAAGATGGTATTTAGGAATTATTTCATTACTATTTATTGCGCCTGGTTTAGGTTCATCAATTATTGGTTTATTTTTAGTGTTGCCAATATTTATTCTTCAATTAAGAAAATAAGACTTATCCACCTAGTCCAGCATCTGGAAGAGGTCTTCTTAAAATTTTCCAAATCCCAACTGCACTTGCAATTAATTTATTTTTACACTTGAGTTTGCAATTCATAAATACCATTGAATTTGTAACTTTTTGAATTTCTACTGTTCCCAATAATTCGTCTCCAGTGTTCGAGGGAGCTATAAATTTTATATCCAATGAAATAGTTACACATGGTTTATTTCCACTTGCTCTGTGACAAGCAGTACCCGCACCTGCATCAATGATTGTACAAATATAACCACCATGGGTTATCCCAGCTTTATTTAAATGTGTTTTTTTAATCTTAGTTTTAAACTCAAATTTTTTCTTGCTAATAGATCTAAATAATAAACCACCATTATGTTTCATGTAGCTTGGCTTATTGCTTAATTGTTCAAATTTTTTTTTCATTAAAGAATTATTGTCATAATTAGTATAAATAATAAAACTAAACAAAAGAAATATATTACAGATTTTTCAAGTGATATTTTCATTTATCCTTTCATTTTGGTGCGCCTGCTAGGAGTTGAACCCAGAACCTCCTGGTCCGTAGCCAAGCGCTCTATCCAATTGAGCTACAGGCGCAATTTGTACAGTTTTTATACATAATTAATAATGTAAATTATTTTTTTAGCAAATATTGATATATATATATTACAAAAATGAATCTAGATTTATTAGTTCCTGATATAGGAGACTTTGAAAACGTTGAAATAATTGAAGTACTTGTAAAAAGAGGTGACAAAATCAATAAAAATGACCCTGTTGTCACATTAGAAAGTGATAAATCAAGTGTTGAAGTACCATCCAATTATGAAGGCACAATTGAAAATATAAATGTAAAAATTGGTGATAAAGTTTCTAAAGGGGATTTAATATTAACTCTATCTTCAGAAAATAAAGATGGACATAAGAAAATTAGTAAAACTTTAGACAAAACAATTCCACCCTCAACTGAGAAATTAATAGATGAAGCAGAAACTGCTAAAAAATCTGACACAAAAGTTGAAAAAGAAGTTATAGAGCCAACACAAATCAAGCAAACAAGATTGATTAATGAAGTTAAAATGGTTAGTAGTAACGACGATATTGATCCTGTTGAAACTAAAGAGTGGTTAGACTCCTTAAGTGCAGTTTTGCAAAATGATGGTTCTGAAAGGGCTCATTTTTTAATTAAACAATTAATTGATCAATCTTATAAAGCTGGATCTAAAATTCCTCATACTCAAACTACCCCTTACGTGAATACAATACCACCTGAAGAAGAAAAAAGATCACCCGGAGATCAAAATATAGAACGTAAGTTAAGATCATTAATTAGATGGAATGCTGCTGCAATGGTAGTAAGAGCAAATAAAAAATATCCTGAACTTGGAGGTCATATAGGAACATTTGCATCAGCTGCAACCTTGTATGATGTTGGAATGAATCATTTCTGGCGAGCAAAAAATAATAAATTCGGGGGTGATCTAATATATTTTCAAGGTCATAGTGCACCAGGAATGTATGCAAGAGCTTTTCTTGAGGGAAGATTAAATGAAAAGCAGTTAGATAGATTTAGACAAGAAGTACAAACTGGTGGACTTTCATCTTATCCTCATCCGTGGCTTATGCCAAATTTTTGGCAATTTCCAACAGTCTCAATGGGAATTGGTCCAATGTTAGCAATATATCAAGCAAGATTTATGAAATACTTAATTAATAGAGGATTAATTAAGGATGAAGGAAGAAAAGTTTGGGCTTTTCTTGGAGATGGAGAAATGGATGAACCCGAGTCACTTGGGGCGATTGGTTTAGCAGCGCGTGAAAATTTAGATAATTTAATATTTGTTGTAAACTGCAACTTACAAAGATTAGACGGTCCAGTAAGAGGAAATGGAAAAATAATTCAAGAATTAGAGGGTATTTTTAGAGGAGGTGGTTGGAACGTTTTAAAAGTTATTTGGGGATCTTATTGGGACTCACTTTTAGCAAATGATAAGACGGGACATTTAGTAAAAATTATGAATGAGACCGTAGACGGTGAATATCAAGCATTTAAAGCAAGAAATGGACTGTATGTAAGAGAAAAGTTTTTTGGCAAATATCCTGAAACATTAGAATTAGTTTCATCGATGTCAGATACCGATATTTGGCGTCTTAATAGAGGAGGTCATGATCCTCATAAAGTTTATGCTGCATATGATAAAGCGGTCAATCACAAAGGAAGCCCAACAGTCATAATAGCCAAAACTATAAAAGGATATGGTATGGGCAAAAGTGGTGAAAGCGTGAATACTACTCACCAACAAAAGAAATTAGATGTAGATGATTTGATGTATTACAGAGATAGGTTTGATGTTCCTTTAACAGATTCTCAAGTCAAAAATATTGAATATTTCAAACCAGATGAAAATTCTGAAGAAATTAAATACCTTAAAAAAAGAAGATTAGAACTTGGTGGATTTATACCAGAGAGAACATCATATTCAAAACCGATTAAAGCACCAGTTAAAGATATTTTTGATTTTATGAAAAAGTCTACTGGTGAAAAAGAAATGTCTACAACAATGGCACTAGTAAGAATGTTAACTAATCTTTTGAGAGATAAAAATGTTGCACCAAAATTGGTTCCGATTATTCCTGACGAAGCTAGAACATTTGGAATGGAAGGTTTCTTTCAAAAAATAGGTATTTATGCTCATGAAGGTCAAAAATATGAGCCAGAGGACTCGGCACAACTTTCATCCTATAGAGAAGAAAAAAGTGGTCAGGTATTAGAAGAAGGTATTACAGAAGCTGGTTCAATGTCTTCTTGGATAGCAGCAGGAACAGCATATACAAATCATGACATTGAAATGATACCAATTTATCTTTTTTATTCTATGTTTGGTTTTCAAAGAATAGGGGATTTTGCTTGGGCTGCAGGAGATAGTCAAGCAAGAGGCTTTTTAATTGGTGCGACAGCAGGAAGAACAACACTTGCAGGAGAAGGTCTTCAACACCAAGATGGTCATAGTCATTTGTTAGCATCGACTATTCCAAACTGTATTTCTTATGATCCAACATTCCATTTTGAATTAGCTGTGATTTTTAGAGAAGGTTTAAGAAGGATGCATGAAAAAAATGAAAATATTTTTTATTATATTACAACCATGAATGAAAATTATTCCCACCCTACAATGCCAGATGATTGTGAGGATGGAATTCTCAAGGGAATGTACAAAATTAAAGAGACATCAAGTTCTAAAGATGCAAAAATTCAATTATTAGGCTCAGGAACAATACTAAGAGAAATGATGGCGGCATCAGAAATTCTCAAAAAAGAATATCAGGTCGATAGTGAAGTTTGGAGTGTTACTAGTTTTAATGAGTTAAGAAAAAATGGAATGGAAGTTGAACGATTTAATCTTCTAAATCCCTCAGAAACAAATAAAAAATCATATGTAGAGGAATGCTTAGGGAAACAACAAGGCCCTATCCTTACAGCAACTGATTATATGAGAATAAATGCTGATCAAATAAGACCTTTTACAAAAAAGAGCTTTTATTCATTAGGTACTGACGGATATGGAAGAAGTGATACAAGAAAAAACTTAAGAAATTTTTTTGAAGTAGATAAAGAACACATAGTTGCTTATAGCCTTAGCGTTTTAGCTAATGAACAGCTTGTTGCGTCAAAGTATGCTGAAGACGCAATCAAAAAGTATAAAATTGATAAAAATAAACCCATGCCAACAAAAATGTAAATGTCCGATCAATCAAATAAAATATCTGCAAGTCCAAAAGTTAGAAAATTTGCAAGAGAACTGGGAGTAGATATAAATAATGTTAAGGGAACAGAGAGATCAGGCAGGGTTGTTGAAAAAGATTTAAAAGATTTTGTTTCATCTAGAATTAACAATCCTCAAAATAATGTTGAAAGTCAAAAAGAAAAAATTATTAAAAGTGAATATCAACATTCAGATTTTGGAGAAGTCGAAATTAAAGATATTCCTAGAGTAAAAAAAATAGCAGCTCCACATCTTGTAAATTCATGGACAAACATTCCACATGTAACCAACCATGATGAGGCTGATATTACAGAAATGGAAGAATTTAGAAATTCAATTAAAGATAATTATACTGGCGAAAGAATAAAAATTACTCCACTTGCATTTATTATTAAAGCATTGGTACTTTCACTAAAAAAATTTCCATCATTTAATTCATCAATTGATGATATTGATAAAGGAAAGATTACTTTTAAAAAGTATTTTCACGTTGGTATCGCGGTTGATACTCAACATGGACTTATGGTTCCTAAAATTAGAGATGCTAATCAAAAAGACATCAATGAGTTAAGTGAGGAATTAAAAAAAGTAAGTGATGATTGTAGAAATCTAAAAATTGATAAAAAAGAATTCTTTGGGGGATCAATGACCATCACTAGCTTAGGTGGCATAGGAGGTTCGTTTTTTACACCAATAATTAACTTTCCAGAGGTTGCTATACTAGGCGTTGGTAGAAGTTACAAAAAACAGGTATTTATTGATGGTAAATTTGTTCCAAGAACTATGCTTCCACTATCTCTCTCTTATGATCACAGAATTATAGATGGTGCTGAGGCTGCTAAATTTAATAATGAATTAAAAGATAATCTTGGGTCTAATTTTGCATATAATTTAAGTAAATGATTACTAAAATTGAAATACTAGCAGATGATGTACACGTCCACTTTAATGGAGAAAATTCTGAAATTTTTCCTAATATTTGGCTAAGAGACCATGCAAAAGATGAGCAAAATTGGGATAAAAGATCTAGCCAAAGGAAGACATATACAGCAGCATTAGATATAAATTTAAAAATTAAAAAGGCAGAAATAATTGAAAATGGAAAATATTTGAGTGTCTCCTGGCCTGATTTAGAAAAACCAGTTAAATATTCATCTGAATTTCTAACTAATAATAAAATAAAAAAGAAATTAAAAATTAAATCTAATTTAAAAATCTGGAAATCTAATGAAATAAAAGAAGAAATTTTTTTAGATTATAGCTCAATATTATCAAATGAAGGATTTAGAAATTTTTTAAAAAATCTTCATGACTATGGATTTTCAGTAATTAAAAACTGTGAAACCAATTTAAAGTCTGTTGAAACAATTGCAAATAAAATTGGTTACGTAAGAAACTCTATATTTGGAGGATTATGGAGTTTTGAGTCAGATGAAAATAAAGCTGATAGCGCTTACACTCAAGAAGAACTCAGACCTCATACAGACTCAACTTATAGTAATGACGCCCCAGGATTGCAATTATTGTTATGTTGTAAATACAATGCTAAAGGTGGAGAGTCGATAATGGTTGATGGATTAAAAATAGCAGAAACAATCAAAAAAGAAAACCAGCTAATGTATGAATTAATGACTAAAATAAATGTTAAGGGAAATTATATCGGCGATGGTGTTTGCCTTGAGGCTGAAAGACCAATATTTAAGTTAAACGAAAATAATGAAATAGTCCAAGTTAGTTTTAATAATTATGATAGAGCACCATTTAGATTTGAAAAAGATTTAACATTAAAGTTTTATGAAGCAATAAAAACATTTGATCTTATTGCTAACAATAAAGATTATCAGTGGCGACATATACTTAAACCTGGAGAACTTCTAATATTTAATAATTGGCGAATACTTCATGGTAGAGGATCGTTTAATGGAGTTAGAAAAATGTCTGGATGTTATATTAACAAAGAGGATTTTGATAGCTCTTGTAAGTTAAACGGAATAAATTAATAAACAAAATTATCTAATTAAATATAATGACAAAATCCCTTTCAATGGTTTGCGCCTTAGTCACAACTTTTATCTGGGGGACAGCTTTCATTGCCCAAGATACTGGCATGGATAATATCGGTCCATTAACTTTTAATTCAGCAAGGTTTATTGTTGGTTTTTTTACAATATTGCCACTTGCCTTATTATTTGAGAGGAAGAAAATTAAACTTGAAATACTTTCAAAAACAAAACTTTTTATAAAATACTTAGTTTTCATGGGAGTATCACTGTTTTTGGGAACTTTTTTACAACAAACTGCTCTCCAATATACAAATATTGCAAATGCAGCTTTTTTTACAGTGTTTTACGTACCAATAGTTCCAATTTTGTTATTTTTCATCTACTCCAAAAAAGTTCATTGGAGCATATGGCCAGCAATTGGTCTTTGTATTCTTGGTGTATACCTTCTAAGTGATTTTTCTAACTCAGAAATAATGTTAGGGGATGGTCTAGTTATATTGTGCTCAGTATTTTGGGCTTTGCACATAATTTTTGCAGGTAAGTTCATGGAAGAATTTGATATCCCAATGTTTTATGCTGCACTTCAAGCATTATTTGTTGCAACACTCTCATTTATCTTTTCTTATATTTTTGAAGAATTAAATATTTCAAAAATATTAATGGAAAGTAGTTCTATTCTTTACGCAGGGGCATTATCAGGCGGTATAGCCTTTACATTACAAATGTATGCACAAAAAAATATAGAAGAGGCACCAGCAGCAATTATTTATTCTCTCGAGGGAGTATTTGCAGCTGTAGCAGGATGGATTATTCTCAATCAATTTTTAAGTACTAATAACATGATTGGTTGCTTATTAATATTGATTGCAGTAATTTCTTCTCAAATTTCACCTAGTACTAAAAATTAGCTATAAGCAATTACAAAAAGAATTAAAGCGAGAAAAGTTCTGTAATAAACAAAAATATTTAAATTAAAATTTTTTACATAAATTAAAAAATATTTGATTGTTAAATAAGAAACTATAAATGAAAAAATTATTGAATATAAAAATAATATATTCAATTCTATATTCGTATTCACCAAATCTTTTAAGCTAAGTACACTGGCTCCTGTCAATGCAGGTATTGATAAGTAAAAAGATATTTTTGAAGAGTCTACTCTATCAAAATTTAAAAACCTTGAAGCTGTAATTATTATACCTGATCTGCTCACACCTGGTATAACAGCTAAAATTTGAAAAATACCAATAATTAAAATATTTTTTAAACTTAAACTGCTATCAATTTTATTTTTAATACTAGATCGGTCTGCAATAAATAATAAAATACCAAATATTAGAGTAGTCCATGCTATTACTTTTAAACTTCTTAAATTTTCAATCAACCCTGAGGTATAAATAAAGTAACCAACAAGAACTAATGGTAAAGAACCTAAAATTATAAGTAATAATAAAGACTTATTTCTCAAAATATTTACTAAATCCTTTTTAAAATAAAAAATAATTGCCAAAAGGGAACCCAAGTGAAGACTAATATCTAGTTGAAGCGAACTAATACTAAAGTTCGATATTTTTGATATAATTATAAGGTGGGCAGAGGAACTTACTGGAATAAATTCCGAAAAACCTTGTACAAACGCTAAAATTGATGCTTCTATATATTTTGAAATCATTAAGGACTTTTAATAGATAGTTAAAAGATTACCTAAATAAGGCAATCTTTTAAATGCATATCAAATATGCATAAAATAGAAAATGTAATAAAATCAATATTTTTTGAAAATATATGTCAGTATATATTACCTAGTAATACTTTAAGGATTTACGCTTGTGGTGTATAAACCGATTCAAATGACAAATAAAATGCTTAAGTTTGTGGATATAGGTCAACAAAATCCACCTAAAAGAGATAAATCCCAAAGAAAAGAGGATTTTGGTGAGATTTATCAGGAGTTTATTCATGAAAAAGCTAAAGAACAATCGAGCAGGTGTTCACAGTGCGGTGTTCCTTTTTGTCAGGTTCACTGTCCATTAAGCAACAATATACCTGATTGGTTAAAGTTAACTGCAGAGGGAAGATATGAAGATGCTTATCATTTATCCCAAAGCACTAATAATATGCCGGAAGTTTGTGGAAGAATATGCCCACAAGATAGGTTATGCGAAGGAAACTGCGTAATTGAGCAATCGGGACATGGAACAGTAACGATTGGTTCAGTTGAAAAATATTTAACCGACAAAGCGTGGGAAAATGGCTGGGTAAAACCAATAAATGTAAAAATTGAAAATGAACAAAGTATTGGAATTATCGGAGCAGGTCCTGCAGGACTAGCTTGCGGTGAAGAATTGCGTAAAAAAGGATACCAAATAACAATATATGATCGATACGACAGAGCAGGCGGATTGTTAATCTACGGAATACCAAATTTTAAATTAGAAAAACATGTAGTCGAGAGAAGAATTAAACTTTTAAAAGAAGGTGGAATAAAATTTGTTCATAATTTTGAGGTTGGTAAAGATTCTACATTGAAGGAATTACAATCAAAACATGATGCCTTATTAATTTCAACAGGCGTTTATAAAGCAAGAGAAGTTAATTTGCCTGGAAATGATTTAAGTAATATTTTTCCTGCAATGGAATTCTTGACAGCTTCAAATAAAAAAGGCTTAGGAGATAAAGTCGAAATGTTTGATAATGGAATATTAAATGCTGAAGGTAAAGATGTAGTAGTAATTGGTGGTGGAGATACCGCAATGGACTGTGTAAGAACTTCTGTAAGACAAAAAGCTAAATCTGTTAAATGCCTTTACAGAAGAGATAAAGAAAATATGCCTGGATCTGCAAGAGAAGTAGGTAACGCTGAAGAGGAAGGTGTAGAATTTATTTGGTTAAGTAATCCAAAAGAGTTTAAGGGAACTAATAAAGTTAAAAGTATTATTGTAGATAAAATGAAATTAACAGATCCAGATGAAAGTGGCAGAAGAAGACCTGTTGCAGAAGAAAACTCAGAATTTGAAATTAATGCTGATCTAGTGATTAAATCTTTAGGTTTTGACCCAGAAAATTTGCCAGTGTTATTTCAGGAACCTAGATTACAAGTTTCACAATGGGGTACAATTAAAGCTGACTTTGATACCCTAGAAACTAGTATACCAGGCGTGTTTGCGGCTGGAGATATAGTAAGAGGTGCCTCATTAGTTGTATGGGCTATTAAAGACGGTAGAGATGCTGCGATTTCAATTGAAAGCTATCTGCAATCAAAACAAAAAATGAAGGTTGCATAATGGATATTCAAAACAAAAATCGTAAACTTTTAAAAAAAAACCATGTTTATGATGAAACTATGGAACATGATGCATGTGGAGTAGGTCTAGTAGCATCAACTGAAGGTCTAAAATCAAGAAAAGTAGTCGAATACGGTATCGAGGCTCTAAAAGCAGTATGGCATAGAGGTGCTATTGATGCAGATGGCAAAACTGGAGACGGAGCAGGTATTCATATTGAGATACCGAATGATTTCTTTGCAGAAAAAATTGAAATAACAGGTCACGAGCACGATAACTCAGATTTATGTGTAGGGATGATTTTTTTGCCAAGAAACGACTTTGGAGGACAGGAGCAATGCAGATCAATTGTAGAAAGTGAATTAACAAAAAAAAATTTTAATATCTATGGATGGAGACAAGTACCTGTTGATCCTTCTGTTTTAGGTGAAAAGGCAGAACAAACTAGACCTGAAATTACGCAAGTTCTTTTTACTCATAACGATAAGTCAATTCATGGTAAAGATTTAGAAAGAACTCTTTATGAAACTAGAAGAAAAATTGAAAAAGAAGCTCTAAGAAATCAATTAAATAATTTTTATATTTGTTCATTCAGTTCGAAATCAATAATTTATAAAGGAATGTTTTTAGCAGAATCTTTATCTGATTTTTATCCAGATTTAAAAGATGAGCGTTTCATTTCACGTTATGCAATCTTCCATCAAAGATTTTCTACTAACACTGCTCCAAGTTGGGATTTAGCTCAACCTTTTAGATCGATTGCTCATAATGGAGAAATAAATACTTTAAAAGGAAATATCAATTGGATGAGAATTCACGAAGAGGAAATGTTTAGTCCTTTATTTGATGATATGGAAAATTTAAAACCTGTAATTCCTGCAGGTAATTCTGATTCTGCGTCATTAGATAATGTATTCGAATTATTAAATATTTCTGGACATTCAGCACCATTAGCGAAACTAATGTTAATTCCAGATGCTTGGTCAAAAAAAAGTAAAGTTCTTCCTAAAGATCATCAACAACTTTTTAACTTTTTAAACAGTACAATGGAACCTTGGGATGGACCTGCTGCTATAGCTGCAACTGATAATGAGTGGGTTATTGTAGGTAGTGACAGAAATGGACTTAGACCTCTTAGATATACAATTACAAGAGATAAACTTCTATTCGCAGGATCTGAAACAGGAATGATCGACTTAAACGAGAAGAAAATTGTTTCAAAAGGAAGATTAGGCCCTGGAGAAATTTTGGGTGTAAGAATTGAAAAAGGAAAAGTATATACAAATAATCAAATAAAAAATTATTTGTCTAAAGAATATAAACATTTTAATAATCAAATAATTGAATTAGATAAATCATTAACTATAGAAAATGAAAAAAGTGAGTTTTCAGGTCCTGATTTAAAAAAGATTCAACATTGTTTCGGTTATAGTCTTGAAGACCTAGAGTTAATTTTGCATCCAATGGCCGAGGATGCTAAAGAAGCAACCGGGTCTATGGGAGATGATACTCCCCTTGCCGTTTTATCAGATAAATACAGGCCTCTTTATCATTATTTTAGACAGAATTTTAGTCAGGTAACCAATCCCCCAATCGACTCTCTTAGAGAAAATAAAGTGATGAGCTTGAAAACTAGGTTTGGAAATCTAGGAAATATACTAGATTTTTCTAATCTTACAGAAGAAAATATTTATGTATTAGATAGTCCAGTTCTATCAAACACTCAGTTTGAAAAATTTATAAAATACTTTGGAAATAATTATAAAATTTTAGATTGTACATTCAATAATGATCAAAGTTTAGAAGAAGCTATTGAATTAATAAAAAATAACGCTGAAAAAGCAGTTAGAGAAGGTAATACTCAACTTATTTTGTCTGATAAAAATATATCCGAAACAAAATTACCAATGCCAATACTACTATGTATTGGTGCGATAAATACTCATTTAATAAAGCTAGGTTTGAGAGGCTATGCATCAATTAATGTACAAACAGGAGATGCCTTAGACACCCATTCTTTTGCAACATTAATAGGTGTTGGAGCTACAACGGTCAATCCTTACTTAGCATTTGATAGTTTGCATCAAAGATATTCAAAAAAACTTTTTGGTAATTTCTCATTTGATGAGTGTGTAACTAGATATATTAAATCAGTAAACCTTGGACTATTAAAAATAATGTCAAAGATGGGTATATCAGTTTTAAGCTCATATAGAGGAGGCTGTAACTTTGAAACTGTTGGATTGAGCAGAACAATTGTAAAAGATTATTTTCCAGGAGTATTATCTAAAATTTCTGGAATAGGCCTAACTGGTATTGAAAAAAAAATAAGATCTATACATAAAGATGCATTTGATATTCACTCTAATATTTTACCCATCGGTGGGATTTACAGATATAGAAAAAATGGTGAAACACATCAATATCAAGGAAAATTAATTCACCTTTTACAAGCAGCAGTCGGCTCAAATTCATATGAGACTTATAAAAAATATACCAAGGGTATATATGGTTTAAAACCAATTAGTCTAAGAGATTTAATTGATTTTAAAAATCAAGAGGCAATCGATATTGATCAGGTTGAACCAATTACTGAAATCATGAAAAGATTTGGAAGTGGAAGTATGTCTCATGGCGCTTTGTCAAAAGAGGCACACGAAACACTTGCCATGGGAATGAATAGAATTAAAGGAGCTTCATGTAGTGGAGAAGGTGGAGAAGACGAAGAAAGATTTAAAGTATTAGATAACGGTGATAGCGCAAATTCTAGGGTAAAACAAATTGCGTCAGCTAGATTTGGAGTAACCATTAACTATTTAAATAATTGTAATGAGATTGAAATTAAAATTGCTCAAGGGGCAAAACCTGGCGAAGGTGGACAATTACCAGGATTTAAAGTAACAGAGGAAATTGCAAGACTAAGACATTCTACACCTGGCGTAACTTTAATATCACCACCACCACACCACGATATTTATTCAATTGAAGACTTGGCTCAACTTATTTATGACTTAAAGCAAATTAATCCTAAGGCTAGAGTTGGTGTAAAATTAGTTGCCTCTTCAGGTATAGGAACTATTGCTGCAGGTGTGGCTAAAGCAAAAGCAGATATAATTTTAATTTCAGGTCACAATGGTGGAACAGGTGCTACTCCACAAACAAGTGTTAAATATGTTGGTATTCCATGGGAAATGGGACTAACAGAGGCAAACCAAGTATTAACTTTAAACAAATTAAGACACCTGGTTACATTAAGAACAGATGGAGGAATTAAAACAGGGAGAGACGTTGTAATAGCTGCAATGATGGGAGCCGAAGAATTTGGTGTAGCAACAACAGCGCTAGTTGCAATGGGTTGTATAATGGTTAGACAATGCCATTCTAATACATGTCCAGTTGGAGTTTGTACACAAGATGATGAATTAAGAAAAAAATTTACTGGTACCCCAGATAAAATAGTAAATCTATTTTCTTTTATTGCTCAAGAAGTTAGAGAAATTTTATCAAGTTTAGGATTTAAAAATTTAAACGAAGTAATAGGAAGAACGGATTTACTAAGACAAATCAGTAAAGGATCACCAAATTTAGATGACTTAGATTTAAATCCTTTATTTGTTCAAGCTGATCCTGGCATAAATAAAAGATATTGTGAAACACCCATAATAAATGAAGTTCCAGATACTTTGGACCAAAAAATTTGGCCTGAGATAGAAAGTTTAATTAACAGAAAATTGCCTCTAGAAAATGTTTATGCAATCGAAAACACAGATAGAGCAGTTGGAACAAGAATTTCTTATAATCTTTATAAAAAATTTGGAAATA
Source organism: uncultured Pelagibacteraceae bacterium (assembly GCA_902592715.1). GTDB lineage: Bacteria > Pseudomonadota > Alphaproteobacteria > Pelagibacterales > Pelagibacteraceae > Pelagibacter. Next base: position 742 of record CACJFS010000006.1, on the reverse strand, counting down.
ATAAATTAGAGGAAAATACTTTTGCTATAAATTTCAAAGGTTCTGCCGGTCAGTCTTTTGGTGCCTTTGGTGTGAAAGGACTTAAACTAATATTAAAAGGTGATGCTAATGATTATGTTGCAAAGGGTTTATCAGGTGCATCTATTATAATTAAACTTCAAGATGAGAGTAATTTAGTTTCAAATGAGAATACTATAATAGGGAATACAGTACTTTATGGAGCAACATCAGGATATCTTTTTGCAGCTGGACAAGCAGGTGAAAGATTTGCTGTTAGAAACTCAGGTGCAACTGCAGTTATAGAAGGATGTGATTCAAATGGTTGTGAGTACATGACAGGAGGTTCAATAGTAATATTAGGAGATGTAGGAGATAACTTTGGAGCTGGTATGACTGGTGGTATGGCATTTATATATGATCCGAAAAGTCAATTTGCAAAAAAAGCTAATCCTGAAACAATAATTTGGCAAACCCCCGAGACAGAATACTGGAAAAACTATCTAAAAGATTTAGTTTTAAAACATAATGAGGAAACTAACTCTAATTTATCAGCAAAGATTATTAAAAATTTTGACGATGAAGTTAAAAATTTCTTGCAAGTTTGCCCTAAAGAAATGTTAAATAAATTAGAAAATCCTATTACAAACAAAAGTTTAGTTGGAAAAGCTAGTTAACTTTTTTAATTATATATTTTAACTCTTTACAAATAATATTTAAATTTTTTTTTGAAGATAGGCTATGG
>CACJFS010000005.1 GCA_902592715.1 uncultured Pelagibacteraceae bacterium | reverse complement strand
CAGCAGAAGGTATTATATTAAAGTCACCTGCAATAATTATATTATCATAACTTTTTAAAAGAATTTTAAGTTTTTTAATTAAACTGTTTAACCAATATAATTTGTAATCATATTTTTCAGTATCTACTGGGTTACCATTTGGCGTATAGATATTTATAATTTTAATAGTTTTAGATTTATACTTTGCATCTGCTGTAATTATTCTCGATTGTTTGTTTTTATCTTTAAAAATATCTTTTTCGATTTTATCTAATTTTTTTTTGGAAAGTATTGCAACGCCGTTGTAACTTTTTTGTCCAAATACATAACTTTCATATTTTAATTTTTTAATATCATCAAACGGATAAGTTTCCTCTTGAGTTTTTATTTCTTGAGTTAAAACGATATCAGGATTGAACTTTTTTAAGTATTCTTGAACGTTTAATATTCTTGCCCTAATAGAATTTACATTCCATGAGCTAATGATCATTAAAGAGAAAATGAAACACCACAACCGCAAGATGATTTGCTTTGTGGGTTACTAATTTTAAATTGGTCTCCGATTAATTCTTTTACGAAATCAACCTCTGATCCTTTCAAGAGATCAGCTGAAGTTTTATCTATTAAAATATTATCTTGTCTTAAATCGTCGTCTTGAGGTGTTTTATCAAATGAGAAATCATACTGAAACCCGGAGCATCCACCTCCTTTGATAGCGATTCTAAAAAAAGAACCTTCATCTTTAGATGACAGAAGGTTATTGATTTGTTTTAACGCATTATCTGTAAATTTAATTTCTTTAATCATTATTTATCGCTGTTATTACTAATATAATTAATATTTGCCATTTTTAAAGAATGAATAATTACTCAAAATTAGGTTTTTTTACATCAAAAGGTCGCTTAACTTTAGAGCCAAATAGCTCCTTTAGAACGCCTTTTCAGAGAGATAGGGATAGAATAATCCATTCTGCGTCATTCAGAAGATTAAAGCACAAAACCCAAGTTTTTGTTAATACAGAAGGTGATCATTATAGAACGAGAATAACTCATTCATTAGAGGTTGCACAAATTGCTAGATCAATTTCAAGATATCTAAATTTAAATGATGATTTAGTTGAAACACTAAGTTTAGCCCATGATATGGGGCATACTCCATTTGGTCACGCAGGTGAAGAAGCTTTGAATGAATCAATGACCAAGCACGGTGGTTTTGATCATAATCTTCAAACTTTAAGAATAGTCATGTTCATAGAAAATAAATATTTAAAATTTAGAGGTTTAAACTTAACAATTGAAACACTAGATGGCCTTTTAAAACACAACGGACCAATAAGTAATATTGATAAAATAAATAGAATAATCGGAGCTAAAAAATTTAAACAAAAAATTAATTTTAAAAAAAATTCTTCTCTTGAGGCACAGATTGCAGCTATATCTGACGACATAGCTTACAACAATCATGATATACAAGATGGAATTAAGGCTAAATTGTTTTCTCTAAATCAATTGTGCGAAATTAATTTTTTTAAACAAATCTACAAGTCCTATAAAACTAAAATTAATCGTTCAAATAAAGATATAATAGTTTATCAAATTATAAGAGACTCGATAAATTTAATGGTGCAAGATGTAATTAAAAATAGTATTAAAAATTTAAAGAAAAATAAGATCAATACTAAAAGAGACGTTTATATGTATAAAGATAAAATAATCAATTTCTCTAGTAAATTTTTATCATTAGAAAAAGAAGTTAAAAATTTTTTAAAAGTAAATATGTACAATAATAAGATTGTGCAATTGAAAAATAATCGAGGAAAAAAAATAGTAGAAAATTTATTTAAAATAATAGAAAAGAAACCCAAAAAGTTTATTATTAATAAATCTATAGATAATAATAAATATAGAGCAATTTCTGATTATATATCAGGAATGACTGATAGATACGCAATACAATTATACAAGTCACACAAATGAATATATTTGAAAATTATTTATTAAAGATAGAAAAAATTATTAAGTCTGCCCACAAAGATAATTTATTAGAGTTGCCAGATAATTTATCGGGTATCAATGTTGATATTCCACCTGCAAAGTTTAGTGGAGACATTTCTACAAATGTTGCAATGGTTTTATCCAAAATTAATAAAAAACCTCCTATAGAACTTGCTAAGCAGATAGCTGATTTAATAAAAGATAGTGATAGCAATATTGATGAAATTAGTATTGAAAAACCAGGTTTTATTAATCTTAAATTCAAAAATGAATTTTGGAATGGCTTTATATTAGATGTCTTAAATAATTCATCATATGGAAATAGTGCTAGTGGGAAAAAAAATAGTTATTTAGTAGAGTTTGTTTCTGCCAATCCAACTGGACCTTTGCACGTGGGTCACTCAAGAGGCGCTATACTTGGAGATGTAATATCTAATCTTTTATCTTTTAATGGTCATAAAGTTACCAAAGAATATTATGTTAATGATTATGGAAATCAAATCTCTCATTTTACAAAATCAGTTTATTTACGAATAAAAGAAATACTTTATAGTGAAACTTTTCCTATAGAAGATAAGGATTTATATCCTGGAGACTATCTTATAGATATAGCAAAAAAAATAATTTCAAATAATAAAGATTTAGATTTTAAAAATTTTGACTCTGTATCAGAAAAACTAAAACATCTTTCAATACAAGAGTCTTTAAAGTTGATAAAAATTAATTTAGAAAATCTTGGTATAAAACATGATAACTTTGCCAGCGAAACTGAAGTTATAAATAATAATGAAGTTGATGAAGTAATTAAAAATTTAAAAGATAAAAAATATATTTATGAAGGAAAAATTAAAGCTCCAGAAGGAGAAAGTAACGAAAATTGGGTGGAAAGAGAGCAATTATTATTTAAATCTACAGAATTTGGTGATGATAAAGATAGAGCTCTTCAAAAAGAAGATAAATCATGGACATATTTTGCAAGTGATGTTGCTTATCATAATACAAAATTAAAAAGAGATTTTAATATTCTTATAAATATACTTGGTGCCGATCACGCTGGTTATATTAAAAGAATTACTTCTGTAGTTGAAGCTTTGTCAGGTGAAAAAAATAAATTAATTTGCAAAGTTAGTCAGTTAGTAAAACTTATTAAAGATAAAAAACCTTTTAAAATGTCTAAAAGGAAAGGTGATTATATTACTATTGAGGATCTTATTAATGAAGTGGGTAAGGATGCAACAAGGTTTATTATGTTAAGCAGAAGCAGTGATGCAGAAATTGATTTTGATTTTGACAAAGTAAAAGAAAAATCGAAAGAAAATCCTATTTACTATGTTCAGTATGCATATGCTAGAATTTCTTCTGTTTTTAGAAATACCCAAAATGATATCAATAGCAATCTTGAGGTCAAGAATTCAGATTTTAATTTTGCGAATGAAGAAATAAAATTATTCAAAAAAATTAGTGCATGGCCTAAATGTGTTGAAGTTTCTTCAGAAAAATTAGAACCACATAGAATTTCAGTTTATCTTTATGAATTAGCTTCTGAATTCCACTCCTATTGGAATATGGGCAAGGAAGATGTTTCTAAAAGATTTATCGATCAAGACAATACAATTAAAATGGAAAAACTAGTTTTCCTAAAATCTATAGCCAATACTTTGAAAACTGGTATGAATATTTTGGGTGTAGACACACCTGAAAAAATGTAATGATTAAAGAACTAAAGTATCTTTTTTTCCTTATTATAATTTTCCTCTTTATATTTTTTACCGCCAGATACTATTTTTCAGATGAAAATATTAAGAAATCTTACAGATCACTTTCTTCAATTGATGAAAAAATTAATATTATCGAAAAAGATCTAATATTATTAAAAAATGATACAGATAATATTATTGAATATGTAGAATTTAAAAATAATAAGAAAAAAAATAAATATTCCTTTTGGGAACTTCTTTATAATGACAAATAAATCCCATAGATCTTTTATTTGTGGAATAAAAGGTAAATATCTTACCCAAAAGGAAATAAGTTTTTTAAAAAAATATAAACCATGGGGAATTATTTTATTTTCTAGAAATATAAATTCTATAAATCAAACTAAAGAACTAACAAATTCTATTAAAAAAATTTTTAAAAATAAAAATTATCCTATTATGATAGATGAAGAGGGAGGTAGAGTTAGTAGATTAAGAAAATTTATTGATAATTCTATTTTTTCAGCAGAATATTTTGGCAAACTATTTATTAGAGATAAAAAAAAGTTTAATATCTATTATAATGTTTATGTTAAACAAATTACATACCTATTAAAATTATTAGGTATAAATATCAATACAGTTCCAGTTCTAGACCTTAAAAGAAAAAATTTTCATAAAATTATTGATGACAGATCATTTTCAAGTAATAAAAAAATAGTATCAATAATGGGAGATATTTGTATCAATCATTTTCATAAAAATGGTGTTGCAACAGTGATGAAACACATTCCTGGACATGGTTTAGCTAAAGTCGACAGTCATAAAAATCTTCCTAAAATAACTAAAAATGAGGATTATTTAGTTAAAAATGATTTTTATACTTTTAAAAATAAGAAATCATTGATTGCAATGACAGGCCATTTGCTATTTCAAAAAATTGATCCACAAAATAATGTTACTCATTCAAAAAAAATTATTAGTTTAATAAGAAATAAAATAAAATTTAAAAATCTAATTTTAACAGACGATCTTTCAATGAAAGCTTTAAAAGATAAACTTGATGTTAGAGTAAAAAAATCTTTTTTAGCTGGATGCAATTTAGCCTTACATTGCAATGGAAATTTAAGTGAAATGGTTACAGTTGCACAAAACTCACCAAAACTAGACAAATTTGTAACAAAAAAAACATCACAATTAATAAAAATTATAGGTTAGAGTGATTTACGATGTCCGATGATTCTTTAGACTTTAATGTAAATTTAAATAATTTTAGTGGTTCACTTGAAATTTTACTAGATCTTGCTAAATCTCAAAAAGTAGATTTAGAAAAAATTTCTATAACAAAACTTGCTGATCAATTTCATCAATATCTAACAGAAAAAGAAAATTTAAATTTAGAAATAGCTTCTGAATATTTGTTAATGGCAACTTGGCTTACTTATTTGAAATCAAAATTATTACTTCCTGAAACTGATGAAGATGAGTTTAAGGCTTTTGAAGTTGCTGAGAAACTTAAACTACAATTAAAAAAATTAGAGTTAATTAGATTGTTATCCTCCCAAATGTTAGATAGAAAAAGACTGGGTAGAGATGTTTTTATGCGTGGCTCTAAAAGTGGTGTAAAGTCGATTTATGATAAAAAAGTTTCTTTAACTTTATTTGAATTATTAAAAGCATATTCAGGGATTGTCATGACCAAAGATTTTCATACCATGAACATACCTAAACTACCTGTCTTTACTACTGAAGATGCTATTAAAAGAATAAAGGAGTTCTTTGGCACGCTTAATGATTGGAAAAATTTGTCTGAGTTGGTTCCGTCTGGATTTAATAAATCTCCCAATTTAAAAAAAACAGGTAAAGCTGGAATTTTTGCTGGCTCTTTAGAATTGGTAAAAGAAGGAAATATATCTTTAAAACAAAAAGAATTATTCGATGATATCTATATTAAGGAAAATTAATGAACAAAATTAAAAAAAATAATATTGTAAGTTTTCCAACCAAACTCACCGATGTAGAAAGAGAGATTGAAGCTATTGTATTTGCTGCTGCTGAACCTCTTTCAGTTGAAACAATAGAGTCTAAATTATCAAAACAAACAGATATTCAACAATCACTGGAAAAACTAAGAGATTTTTACTCAAATAGAGGTATTAATTTGATTTGCATATCTAATAAATGGTCATTCAGAACTGCAGTTAATTTATCTTCTTTAATGTCAGAACAAAAAACTGTTGAAAAAAAATTATCTAGAGCTGCAATCGAAACTCTTGCTATTATTGTTTATCACCAACCTGTTACAAGGTCTGAAATTGAAGAGATAAGAGGTGTGGCTTTTGGAACTAATACTTTAGAAATCTTAATGGAGTTAAACTGGGTTAAACACGAAGGTAGAAAAAATGTTCCTGGGAAACCAATACAATATGGAACTACAGATGAATTTTTAAGTCATTTTAATCTACAAAAATTGTCTGATTTACCAACCGTGAATGAATTAGGTTCAGCTGGCCTAATTGATACATCAAGTGTAGACTCTTCAATATTTGGAACAGGTAAATTTTTTAAAGAGAAACAAGTCGATAAAAAGGAAAATATTTATTCTGATATTGACGAAATGTTAAGTAGTACCCTCAAATCTGACGAAACCTAAAAAATCACTTTTAATAAATCAAGAATAAGGTTATAAATAATTCATGAGTATAGGATTTTGGCAAATAGCAATTGTAGTAATTTTAGTTGTTTTACTTTTTGGTAGAGGAAAAATCTCTAGCCTAATGGGTGATGTAGCTAAAGGAATTAAAAGTTTTAAAAAAGGGATGGCTACAGATGTTAATGATGAAGACCAAACTAAAAATATTTCAGAAAATCAAGACTCAAATAAAAAAGAATAACAAATGCCGTCAATTGGCTGGCTAGAAATATTAATCATAGTCTCAATAGCAATTATTGTAGTAGGTCCTAAGGATTTTCCCTACATGTTAAAAAAAATTGGTTCATGGATTGGTTCAGCCAAGAGATATGTTCGTGATGTTCAAGGGCAAGTTAGTGATTTAACAAATGAAACTCTAAATACTGATATTGACGAAAAACCTAAATCAGAAAACAAAGAGAAAAAAAAAGATGAGTAAAGAAAAAGAAGGAAGTTTCATAAGTCATTTAACTGAACTTAGAAAAAGACTAATAAATTCATTTATATTTTTAGCTATTTTATTTGTAATTTGTTATTATTTTTCTGAGTACATTTATGGATTTTTAGTTGAGCCATATGCAAACGCTGTAAAAGATGACGACACAAATAGAAGGTTAATATTTACCGCTCTTCAAGAAACATTTTTAACATACCTAAAGGTTTCTTTTTTTGCTGCTTTTTTTATTACAAGTCCCTTTATAATAATTCAAATTTGGAAATTTATAGCACCTGGACTTTATAATCATGAAAAGAAAGCAATAATGCCTTACTTGGTTATCACACCAATTCTTTTCATACTTGGAGGAATGTTGGTTTATTATCTAATAATGCCTTTAGCTATAAAGTTTTTTTTATCCTTCGAGAGCTTAGGTGCAGCCACAAATTTACCAATCCAATTGGAAGCTAAAGTAAATGAGTATTTATCATTGGTAATGAAGCTTATTTTTGCATTTGGTTTAAGTTTTCAATTGCCAGTAGTATTAAGTTTATTAGCTAGAATTGGAGTTGTGAATTCAACATTTTTAAAAGAAAGAAGAAAATATGTTGTTGTAATAATATTCGCAGCAGCAGCTGTATTAACGCCACCAGATCCAATCACACAAATTGGTTTAGGCATACCTTTATTAATTTTATATGAATTATCAATAATATCAGTAGGAATAATTGAAAAGAAAGCAGCAGAAAAAAATGCACAATATTAAAGATATCAGAAATGACTTCGAAAACTTTAAGGAAAAGCTTAAAAATCGAAATATTGATATAAGTCTTGATAACATAATAAGTTTAGATGGGGAAAATAGAAAGCTTATTCAAGAAAAAGAAAAATTTGAAATGGAAAAAAAAACCATTTCAAAATCTAAAGATCAAAGTTTATTTGAAAAATCAAAAGAACTTTCTTTAAAGATTGAAGAAATTAATAAAAATCAAATAAAATTACAGACCCAGATTACTGATATTTTATCTTCTATCCCTAATATACCATTAAGCGATGTCCCAGTAGGGCAAGATGAAAATTCTAATAAAGAGATAGAAAAAAAAGGGGAAATAAAAGATTTTAATTTCAAGCCAAAAACTCATTATGAACTAGGAGATAAATTAAATATGCTTGATTTTGACTTAGCCACAAAAACAACTGGTTCAAGATTTGTATTTGTTAAAAAAGAATTAGCTCAATTAGAAAGAGCAATATCAAATTTTATGATTGATACTCATACTCAAAAAAATGGTTATACAGAAATATCACCTCCTTTAATTGCAACTGCTGAAACAATGTTTGGCACTGGACAATTGCCAAAATTTGAAAATGATCAATTTGAAATTAAGTTAGATGATGGTGAAGGAAGAAAGTTCTTAATACCAACAGCTGAAGTAATTTTGACAAATATTGTAAAAAATCAAATTTTAGAAAAGAATAGTTTACCAATTAGAGTAGTTGCATCAACACCATGTTTTAGAAAAGAAGCAGGTAGTTACGGTAAAGATACTAAAGGTATGATCAGACAGCATCAATTTTATAAGGTGGAATTAGTAAGTATTGTTGAAAACGATAAGTGTTCAGAAGAATTAGAAAGAATGTCTAATTCTGCTTCAATGATATTGGACGCGTTAAAACTTCCTTATAGAAAAATTGTTTTATGTACTGGTGATATGGGTTTTAGTGCAGAAAAAACCTATGACATAGAAGTTTGGCTTCCATCTGAAAACAAATATAGAGAGATATCAAGTTGCTCATCTTGTGGCACTTTCCAAGCAAGAAGAATGAAAGCTAGATATAAAGCACAAGATAGCACAAAAGAATTTGTTGGCACTCTTAATGGCAGTGGATTGGCAGTTGGTAGAACCATGATTGCTATTATGGAAAACTATCAAACAGAGGATGGATCTATTTTGATACCAGATGTTCTGAAGCCATATATGCCAAATATAGATAAAATTTCTATCAATTAAGAGTTGAGTTTGAATAATAGATAGGATAAATAGCCTTAACTTAATAGGATACGTTATGGATGCTGGAATTGGACAATTTATACCTTTAATTTTAATTTTTGTTATTTTCTATTTTTTTCTTATTAGACCTCAACAAAAAAAAGTAAAAGATCATAAAGCTATGGTTGAAGCACTTAAAAGAGGGGACAAGGTAATTACTTCCGGTGGTATAGTTGGTACTGTTGAAAGAATAATTGATAACGAAAAAGTTGAGGTTCAAATTTCTGATAATGTAAATGTTGAAGTTGTCAGAGCAACTGGAATTCAAGGTTTAGTAAGCTCTACAGAACCAAAAAAATAACATAACAAAAAAGTGTTATACTTTTCAAAATTACGAATAGTTTCAGTAATTGTTTTTACAGTCATCTTTTCCTATTTTGCTTTTTCAAATTTTATTAAATTTGATGATAAATTTTTTTCAAAAAATATAAATTTAGGTTTAGATTTGCAGGGTGGATCTTACTTACTTCTTGAAATAGATAACCGACCAGTAATTACTCAAAAACTACAGGCAAAAATAATTGAATTAAAAAGATATTTTAAAGAAAAGCAAATAACTCTTAAAAATTTTTCACTTAAAGAAAATACAATTTCATTTGAAACAACGAATAACGAAATTGAAAATGTTAAAAATATTTTAAATGATAAAGAAAGTGATGTTAATACATATTACCCAACCTATAAATCACATGAATTTGATGTTTTAGAGGATGGAAATCTTTTTTCATTAAATTACTCTAGATATGGTTTAGTTTTATTAAAAAATTCTTCACTAGATCAGGCAATAGAAATTGTAAGAAGAAGAGTTGATGAGGTTGGAACAAATGAACCCAATATTCTAAAAAGAGGTAATGATAGAATATTAGTTGAATTACCAGGTTTAGATGATCCAAATAGAATTAAATCTTTGCTTGGAAAAACAGCAAATCTCACATTTCAATTTATATCACAAAATAATGAAGAGTCGTTTGGAACAGAAAAATTATCTTTTGAAGATGGTTCCAGAGATGCAATTGTTAGTAAAAGAATAATTTTAAGTGGTGATAACCTAGTTGATGCAAAGCCAACTATGAATTCACAAACAAATGAAACAGTAGTTTCATTTAGCTTAGATAGAGTAGGTGCCAAAAAATTTGGCAAAGCAACTAGTACTGGAGTTGGCAAACAATTGGCAATAGTATTAGATGGTAAGATAATTAGCGCTCCTTCGATTAGAGAGCCAATTATTGGAGGTTCTGGACAAATCTCAGGTGACTTTACTTTTCAATCTGCAACAGATCTCGCTTTACTACTTAGATCTGGAGCTTTGCCTGCACCTTTAAATATTATTGAAGAGAGAACAGTTGGACCTGACTTAGGTCAAGACTCTATAGATGCTGGTATTTTATCTTTGTTTATTGGTTTCTTGTTAGTAATTTTATTTATGATTTATAAGTATAGAGCGTTTGGATTAATTGCTAATTTAGCATTAGTCTCGAACCTCTTTTTATTAATTGGTATCCTAACTTTATTTGAGGCGACATTAACCTTGCCTGGGATTGCAGGTATCATTTTGACAGTCGGTATGGCAGTAGATGCAAATGTTTTAATTTTTGAACGTATTAAAGAAGAGACTAAAAATGAAAAAAATCCAATAATAGCATTTGATGCTGGATATACAAAATCAAGAACAACTATTTTAGATGCAAACATTACAACACTAATTGCAGCATTCATTTTGTTTTTTATGGGATCAGGACCTGTAAAAGGTTTTTCTGTAACTTTAGGTGTTGGTATTTTGACTACTTTGTTTTCAGTCTATTTCATAGCAAGATTGTTAACTTCTTTATATGTAGTTAAAAATAAAGATAAGGAGCAGTTACTTTAAAATGAATAATATTTCTTTTAATAAATTTTATAGAAAATTTAATATATTGTCACTTATCCTAATAGTAATTTCATTAGTATTTTTAATTTTTAAAGGTTTAAATTATGGTGTTGATTTTAAAGGTGGTACTTTAATTGAATTAAGAACTACAGATAAAACTAATAATATTAGTCTTATCAGAGATAGCTTTAATCAAATGAATTTAGGAGACGTGTCAGTCAAAAAATTTGGCAATGAAACAGACTTTATTGTTAAGTTTGAAAAGCAAAATTCAAATGATCCTGAATTTATTCAAAATATTAAAAATAAATTGTCTAGTTCCATTGGTGAAATCGACTTTAGAAGAGTAGAAAATGTTGGTCCTAAAGTAAGCTCAGAACTTTTAAAATCTGGAATAATAGCTATAAGTTTGTCACTTGCAGCAATGCTTTTGTATATTTGGATACGATTTGAATGGCAGTTTAGCTTAGGAGCTATTTTAGCTATATTTCATGACGTTATAATTACATTGGGTTTATTTTCTATTTTCTCACTTGAAATAAACCTTTCTATCGTAGCAGCTGTTTTAACTATTGTTGGTTATTCAATGAACGATACTGTTGTTATATTTGATAGAGTAAGAGAAAATTTAAGAAAGTATTCTGATATTAAAATTTTTGACTTAACTAATATTTCAATTAATGAAACTTTATCTAGAACAATAATCACATCTGTAACTACATTGTTAGCTCTTTTATCAATCTACTTATTTGGTGGTGAAATACTCAAAGGCTTTTCTTTAGCAATGATATTAGGAGTTATTTTTGGAACTTACTCCTCAATATATATCGCAAATCCTATTCTAGTTGCACTGAATGTTAGCCAACGAACAATCGTTAAAGAAGAAGAAAAAAATTAATATAGGTTTTGAGCAATTACCATTGTTAGAAGCATTGGCAATGATAGAAGCGTATTTGTTCTAGAAAAAAGCATCGCTGTTTTTGCAGATTTAGCCTTAATGTCAGCTTCAACCTCCACAATACCTAAAGCTTTTTTCTGATTAGGCCATATTACAAACCACACATTAAATGCCATTATAATTCCTAACCACATACCAATTCCTATGGCAGTTGCTTTTCCACCACCCGATCCAATTCCTAATGTCATAGCTTGATGAACATAACCGTTTAAATAAGCTAAAATAAGTCCTGATACTACTGTAACTAAAGCTGCCCATCTAAACCAAAAAAGAGCTGCAGGAGCTATAACTTTTCCAATAGCTGGTTTTTGTTCGTCTGGAATTTTTGCCATGTTAGGTATTTGAACAAAATTAAAATACCAAAGTAATCCAATCCACATTATTGCAACGATGACATGTATATATCTAAATAACCAACTCCAAAAAACTTGATCAATATCAAAACCACCATTTCCAAAGTATAAACCTACAAATAATAGAATAGATAAAGCTAAAGAAATGTGAATTGTTTTTGATAATGATTGAAGAATCGATGTCATAATTTTTCCAATTTATACTATTTTTGGTTGAAACTTAAGCAGTTTTTTTGAACTTATTGTCCAATAAAGGTTTTAAAAATTTACCAGTATAACTCTCCTTAACATCAATGATTTCCTCAGGTTTTCCTTCTGCAATGATATTTCCTCCCTTAACACCACCATCTGGACCCATATCAACAATATAATCAGCTGTTTTTATAACATCTAAATTATGTTCTATAACAACCACAGTATTTCCTGTTGCAACAAATGTATGTAATATTTCTAATAATTTTTTAATATCATGCTGATGCAAGCCTGTTGTTGGTTCGTCTAAAATATAAATTGTTCTTCCGGTTGATCTTTTCGATAATTCTTTTGCTAATTTAATTCTTTGAGCCTCACCACCAGATAGGGTTGTTGCTTGTTGTCCAATTTTTATATACCCAAGACCAACTTTTTTCAGTGTGAGTAGTTTTGTTTTAATATTTGAAATGTTTTCAAAGTATTCACAACCTTCATCTACTGTCATTGCTAAAACATCTGCAATACTTTTATCTTTAAATTTAATTTCCAATGTCTCTCTATTATACCTAGTTCCCTTACATTCATCGCAAGTGATATATACATCAGGTAAAAAATGCATCTCATATGTTATAACACCATCTCCTTCACAAGCTTCACACCGTCCACCCTTTACATTGAAAGAAAATCTTCCAGGTTTATATCCTCTACTTTTAGACTCTGGCAAATTAGTAAACCAATCCCTTATGGGACCAAATGCACCTGTATATGTTGCAGGATTTGATCTCGGTGTTCTACCGATAGGTGATTGGTCTATATCTATAATTTTATCAACTAATTCTATTCCTTTAAAACCTCTAAAAGGTTTTGGTATTTTTCTTGATTTATTATTATTTAAAGTAAGATTTAGAGCGCTGTATAGTGTTTGAAGTATCAATGTTGATTTTCCACTTCCAGATACACCTGTTACACATGTAAAACTTCCTAATGGAATTTTAAGATTAACGTTGTTTAAATTATTTCCAGTTGCTCCATTAATTTCTAAAAATCTTCCATTTTTTGCAAGTCTTCTATTTCTTGGGATTGGTATGAAGCTTTTATTAGATAAATATCTTCCAGTAATACTGTCGTTATTATTCAAAATATCTTTATAAGATCCCTGAGCAATTACTTCACCACCTTTATTTCCTGCTTCAGGACCTAAATCAATAATATGATCGGCATTTTCCATTGTTTCAGTGTCATGTTCAACAACTATGACCGTATTTCCCAAATCTCTAAGTCTTTTTAATGCGTCTATTAATTTAACGTTATCTTTTTGATGCAATCCAATAGAAGGCTCATCTAGAACATATAATACACCTGTTAATCCTGAACCTATTTGCGAAGCTAGTCTTATTCTTTGTGCTTCACCACCTGATAAAGTTCCAGATTCTCTTGACAAAGTTAAGTAGTCAAGACCAACGTTTAATAGAAAGTTTAATCTTTCATTTATTTCTTTCAAAATATGTTGAGCAATTTTAAGTTGACGTTTATCTAATTTTGTTTCGAGTGATTTGAACCATTCTTTGGCATCAAATATAGATTTTTCTGTTACTTCACTAATATTAAGTTCGTTAATTTTAACACAAAGAGCTTCATCCTTTAATCTGTGCCCGTTACATCTCTCACATTTTGTATCTGATTGATACTGAGATATTTCCTCTCTTTTCCAATCACTATCAGTTTCTAGAAATCTTCTCTCCAAATTATTTACTACTCCTTCAAACGTTTTTTTATGAGAGTATTTCTCATACCCATCGTCATAAGAAAATTTTATTTCTTCATCATCAGAACCAAACAAAATTACATCTTTAATTTTTTTTGATAGTCTTGCCCATCTATCATTTAATGAAAATCCATAATGCTTGGCTATAGATGCTAAAGTTTGAGCATAATATAAAGAAGAAGATTTTGACCAAGGTTCTATAGCTCCATCTGCAATAGTTTTTTTCTCATCTGGAACAACTAATTTTGGATCTACATTTAGTTTAACTCCGATACCTTCACATTCTTCACATGCTCCGTATGGGCTATTAAAAGAAAAAAGTCTTGGCTCTATTTCTTCAATAGTAAAACCACTTTCAGGACAAGCAAATTTAGTCGAAAAAATTAAATTTTCAGTTTTTCTAAATTTTTTTGGAAGAGTTTCATCCTCGTATTCGACAAACATTAATCCGTTTGCAAGATTAACTGCAGTTTCAACACTTTCTGCTAATCTGTTTCCTAGTGAAGCGTTTAAAACAATTCTATCAACTAGAACTGCTATATCATGTTTTAATTTTTTATTAAGTTCTGGAACGTCATCAATATCATATAGTTTGTTATCAACTTTGATTTTTCTAAAACCTCTTTTTTTGTATCCAAGAATATCTTTTCTATATTCTCCTTTTCTTCCTCTAACTACTGGTGCATATAAAAAAAATTGTTGATTTTTTTGGCAGTGTTTTAATCTTATCAACAATTTGACTTATAGTTTGAGAAGTGATTGGTAGTCCAGTAAATGGAGAGTAAGGAATACCTGCTCTTGCATAAAGCACTCTCATATAATCATAAATTTCTGTAACAGTTGCAACAGTAGATCTTGGATTTTTAGATGTATTTTTCTGTTCAATTGAGATTGCTGGACTTAATCCCTCTATTAAATCAACATTTGGTTTTTTCATTTTATCCAAGAACTGTCTTGCATAAGCTGACAAACTTTCAACATATCGTCTCTGACCTTCGGCATAAACTGTATCAAATGCCAAAGAGGATTTTCCTGATCCAGATAGACCAGTTATAACCACAAATTTTTCTTTTGGAATCTCTAGCGATATATTCTTTAAATTGTGCTCTTTTGCACCCTTAATAACTATCTTTTTAAGCATAATTTTTGTTGCTTTAGTTTAATAAAATTAATATTCAAGTTAATAAGTGATATAATAAACATTCTTAAATATTAAAATATTATGGCTGGTAGTTTAAATAAAGTATTATTAATTGGTCGTTTAGGCGCAGACCCAGAAGTAAAACAAATGGTAAATGGTAAAAGTGTTGCCAGATTAAGCCTTGCCACAAGTCAATCCTGGAAAGATAAAAATACTGGTGAAAAAAAAGAAAAGACTGAATGGCATAGAGTAGTAGTTTTTAACGAAGGTTTGGTAAATGTTGTTCAGCAGTATTTAAAAAAAGGAGCACAAGTATACGTTGAAGGACAGCTTTCAACAAGAAAATGGAAAGATGAACAAAGTGGACAAGATAAATACTCAACGGAAATTTTAATACAAGGTTATAATTCATCTTTAACTATGCTTGGAGGTGGAAATCAAAATAATATTGCATCACAAGATAATAAACAAAATTTTGATGACAGCCCTTCACCTGATCAAAGCGGCTTAGACGATGATATTCCATTTTAAACAATATGGAAAAAACCGAAATTCCTAAGATCAATAATAATATTAAACCAATCTCAATGTATGATGAGATGAGTTCATCATATCTGTCTTATGCTATGAGTGTTATAGTGAGTAGGGCGCTACCTGATATCAGAGATGGATTAAAGCCAGTTCATAGAAGAATTATATATGCAATGCACAAAGGTGGTTTTGATTGGTCAAAACAATTCAGAAAATCTGCAAGAATTGTTGGAGATGTAATTGGTAAATATCATCCTCATGGAGATCAAGCTGTTTATGATGCGCTAGTGAGAATGGTTCAAGAATTTTCAATGAGCTTACCATTAGTTGATGGACAAGGTAATTTTGGTTCTATAGATGGAGATCCACCTGCAGCAATGAGATATACTGAAACTAAACTTGCTAAAGTCTCACAGTTTTTAATCGATGATATAGAAAAAAACACAGTATCATTTAAAAGTAATTACGACGAAACAGAGCAAGAACCTATTGTGTTACCTGCTCAATATCCAAATCTTTTAGTTAATGGAGCTGGTGGAATAGCTGTTGGAATGGCAACAAGCATACCACCTCATAATTTGGGCGAGGTTGTGGATGGAACATTAGCTTTGATCAAAAACAAAGATATTAAAATAAATGAATTAATGAAACATATTCCTGGTCCAGACTTTCCAACAGGTGGATTAATAATTGGAAAAGATATAATTAAACAAGGATATAAAACTGGAAGAGGATCTTTTAAAATTCGTGGAGAAATTTCAGTTGAAAATTTAAAAAATGGTAAAGACAGACTTGTTATTTCTTCAATACCTTATCAAATTAACAAGTCAAATTTAAATGAAAGAATTGCTGAATTAGTAAGAGATAAAAAAATAGAGGGTATAAGTGATATAAGAGATGAGTCTAATAGTGTTGGTATTAGAGTATCTATAGACCTCAAAAGAAATGTTGAGCCAGAAACTGTCAAAAGACAATTATACAAATTCACATCCATAGAATCTTCATTTGGTTTTAATTCACTTGCAATAGTTGATCAAAAACCAAAGACCTGTAACCTTAAAGATTTCTTAGAAAACTTTTTAAAATTTAGAGAAGATGTAGTTATAAAAAGAACAAAATTTGATCTTAATAAAGCAGAGGAGAGAGTTCATATTTTATTAGGTTTATCCGTGAGTGTTGAAAATATTGATAAAGTTATTAAAATAATCAGATCATCAAAAAATCCTGAAGAGGCAAAAAATTCTCTTTTAAAAACAACTTGGAAAATTAATAGAGCATCAAAACTTATTAAATTAGTTGATAATAAAAATTATAAAGGAAAATATGTACTTTCAAGCGATCAAGTGACGTCTATATTGGAACTTAGACTCCAAAAATTAACTGCAATAGGAATAAATGAAATAGAGATAGAAATTAAAAAATTAGCTGCAGAGATTTCTAAGTATAAAAAAATTATTAATTCAAAAAATGAGCTGTTAAGTGTAATAAGCAACGATTTGCAGATGATAAAAGAAAAATTTTCAGTACCCAGAAGAACTCAAATTATAGATGCTGTCTTAAATTATGATATTGAAGAAACAATTCAAAAAGAGTCAGTTATAATTACTATTACGCTTCAGGGTTATATAAAAAGAGGTGCATTAAGCAACGTTAAACAACAAAAAAGGGGTGGAAAAGGAAAAGCAGGGATTAAAACTAGAGATGAAGACTCTGTTGTTCAAACTTTGTCTGTAGATACCCATACGTCATTGTTATTTTTTTCAACAGAAGGTTTAGCTTATAAAGTTAAAGCCTGGAAAATACCTGAAGGTTCAGCGTCATCTAAAGGTAAATCACTGTTTAATATACTGCCTTTAAAAAATCATCAGTCTATTAGTTCTATTATGCCGTTTCCCGCAGATGATGTTGATAAGAAAAATATGCATATTATATTTGCAACTAGTAAAGGAAAAATAAGAAAGAATAATTTAGAAGATTTTTCATCTATTAATGCTTCTGGTAAAATTGCAATGAAGCTAGACTCTGATGATAAAATTATTGGTGTAAAAATATGTACTGATGATCAAGATATAATGTTAAATACCAAATTTGGAAAATGCATAAGGTTTGAATCAAAAAAACTTAGAGTTTTCAAAGGACGATCTTCTAAAGGTATAAGAGGGATAAATCTTTCAGAAAAAGATACAATTGTTTCTTTATCTATAGTCGACAAAGATGATAATAAAAAAAATAAAAATAAAACTAAAGATGAAAAAACAGAGACAAAAGCCAAAGAAAAATTTATCTTGTCAATTACAGAAAATGGTTATGGCAAAAGAACATCCCATTATGATTTTAGAGTTACAAATCGTGGAGGGAAGGGGATAATTGGAATTGTAAATTCTCCAAGAAATGGCAATGTATCTTCATCTTTCCCAGTTTTTGAAGGTGATCAAATATTAATTTCTACAAACAAAGGAAGAGTTATTAGAACAGCTGTTAAAGAAATAAGAATTGCTGGAAGAAATACTCAAGGAGTAAGAATTATTAAATTAACTGGTGATGAAAAGGTTGTCTCTTCAATTAAATTAGATGATAATTTGGTTTAATGAAAAATATAGCTATATACCCGGGAACATTCGATCCAATAACTAACGGTCATATTGATGTTATTAAAAAAGCGTTAAAATTAGCTGACAAAATAATTGTCGGTATATCAGATGGTAATGAAAAAAATTTTTTATTTCCAATTGACGAAAGATACAAAATTGTCAAAAAAGCCTTGTATGGCGACTTGAAATTAGCAAAAAGTAAAATTCAAGTAATCAAGTTTAACTCCTTAACAACAGAACTATGTAAAAAATATAAATCAAACCTAATTCTTAGAGGTTTAAGGGCAGTATCAGATTTTGAATATGAGTTCCAACTAGCGGGCATGAACAGAAAATTAAATAATAAAGTAGAAACAGTTTTTCTAATGTCAGACGTTGAAAATCAGATTATTTCATCGAGATTTGTGAAAGAAATAGCTTTACACAAAGGTGATTTAAGGAAATTTACCACAAAAAGTACAATTAAGTCATTAAAAGAGATTTATGCTTAAAAAAATCATTATTTTATTTTTATCAATATTTTTATTAACAACAGCTTTAAATGCAAAGGAGAATACAATGATACTTAAATTAAAAGATGGAGATGTAAAAATTGAATTATTTCCAGACGTGGCACCAAACCATGTTAAAAGAATAACTGAGTTAGCAAACAGTGGAAAATACGACGGAGTTGTTTTTCATAGAGTAATAGATGGATTTATGGCTCAAACTGGCGATGTACAATTTGGAAATTCATCTTCTGATAAATTCAACTTAAGTAGAGCTGGCATGGGTGGTTCTGATCTACCTGATCTTAAAGAAGAGTTTAATGATTTACCACATGAGAGAGGAACATTGTCAATGGCAAGATCTTCAGATCCAAATAGTGCTAACAGTCAGTTCTTTATTTGTTTTGGATCCACGCCACATCTTGATAGACAATATACTGTTTTTGGAAAAGTAACAGAAGGTATGGAATTTGTCGATATGATTACAAAAGGAGATGGATCTAATGGGTCTGTTTCTAATCCAGATAAAATAATTAGCTTTAAATCCGAGTAGAATTAAATGGATGGAAGACATTAAAAAGAATTTTTCTTTTAGCGTAAAACATCAAAATAAAAATTATCGTGTAGGATTAATTCAAACCCATCGTGGAGATATTAATACTCCTGCTTTTATGCCGGTGGGTACTCAAGCTACTGTTAAAGGTGTTTTTATTGATGATATTATTAAGACAGGAAGTGAGATTATTCTCTCAAATACATATCACCTAATGATTAGACCTGGCACTGAAAGAATTGAAGCTGTGGGAGGGTTACATAAATTTATGAATTGTAAACTTCCTATTTTAACAGATTCTGGTGGTTACCAGGTAATGTCATTATCTAAATTTAATAAGATTGATAAAGTTAAAGGAGCAATTTTTCAATCTCATATAGATGGAAAAACTTTTATATTAAGTCCTGAGGAAAGCATTAAAATACAAAAAAAACTTAATTCAGACATTGTAATGGTAATGGATGAATGTCCAAAAAATACTAATGATTATAACAAAATTAAAACTTCCATGGATTTATCAACAGAGTGGGCTAAAAGGTCCAAGGAAGAATTTGGAAAAAATCCTCACAAAGCTTTGTTTGGCATAGTTCAAGGAGGTTTATTTAATGATTTAAGGAATGAGTCACTTAATAAATTAATTGAAATAGAATTTGATGGATATGCAATTGGTGGTTTAGCTGTTGGAGAAACTCAAAAAGAAATGTTTGATGTATTAGATGGCATCAAGGATAATTTACCAGTAGATAAACCAAGATATTTAATGGGTGTAGGAACTCCATCCGATATATTGGGAGCAGTTAAGAGGGGAATAGACATGTTTGACTGTGTCCTTCCAACAAGATCAGGAAGAACTGGATTAGCTTTTACTTGGAATGGTAGAGTTCAAATTAGAAATTCTGAAAATAAATTAGATAATACACCTCTAGATAGCAATGTTACAAAGTTTGACTTAAATAAATACTCTAAAAATTATTTAAATCACCTTAACAATACTAATGAGATGTTGTCATCAATGATTTTGACATTAAATAATATAAATTTCTATCAAGAACTTATGTATGAAATTCGAAAAAATATCAAAATGGGAACTTTTGATCAATTTCATGACAAGTATATTAATATTTTGTAAATTTTAACCATTGCCAAATATCAAAAAATCAATATAAGAATTTTCGTGTTGGGCCCTTAGCTCAGTTGGTAGAGCAATTCCCTTTTAAGGAATGGGTCGATGGTTCGAGTCCATCAGGGCTCACCAACACATCATGCTATTGGTGGGTACTTTAAAATAATTTCATTCGTCCAATTATTTATTTGCTCAATTCTTCTATCATTTGAAGGATGTGTGCTCATAAACTCTGGTGGCTCTTTACCTTTATTTGCCTTCTTCATTCTTTCCCATATTTTGGTCGTTTCTCTGATATCGAAACCAGATAATGATGAGAAAATTAATCCTAAATAATCAGCCTCACTTTCTTGTTTTCTGGTAAATGGGTTCATAATTCCAATTTGTGATAACAATCCAACTGTATTCATGCCTGTTGTTCTATTAACTTTAGATATCTTACCACCTGTTGCAATATCGATTATTCCAGTTGTAGTATTTAATAATACCGTTCTGCTTGCTCTCTCAACAGAATGTTTAGCAACAGCATGAGCAATTTCATGACCCATTACAGCCGCTAACCCATCATCATTTTTGGTAATATCTAACATGCCAGTGTAAACAGCAATTTTTCCTCCAGGCATGCACCATGCATTTTTAACTTTTTTGTTATCTATTAAAATATATTCCCATGAAAAGTTTGAAGTTGGGTCATCCATGTTATTATTATAAAAATATTCAGATATTGATGTTTCTATTTTTGATCCAATAGCAATAATTTTATCTAAATTTTCTTTATCTTCACTTAATTTAGCTTTTTGTTTTACTTTTTCATATAATTGGGCAGCTTGAGCATTCAGCTTTGATTCTGGAATTAATCTCAACTGCCTTCTATCTGTGATCGGAGTATTAGCACAAGCATGTAAACCTGCAGAAATACAGCCACAACCCATTAAATATATAAAATTTCTTCTATTCACTTTTCTTAATATTTATATTACATGTATTTTACAATCAATTAAAGTTATGTCTAAATTAAAAAGAAAAAAAATTTCATTTATAGCAAGATTAAGAAATTACTTTATAACAGGAATTGTTGTTTTAGTTCCTATTGGTATTACACTATACCTTACAACGTTTTTTATATCAATTTCATCAAAATTAATTCCACAAGGAATAAATCCAAATAGCTATTTGCCTTTTGCTATTCCAGGCTTAGAAATTTTACTTTCAGTAATTTTTATTACTCTTGTAGGCGGTCTGTCGCTTTCTTTTATTGGAAAAAAAATTTTACAATTATTTAATGATTTATTAAAAAAAATACCAATTTTAAGAACTATATATTCTGCAATTGGACAAATGACAGAAACATTTGCTCCAAAAAAGGGATCAAAAAAAAGTGTAGTTTTAATTCAATACCCAAGAAAAGGTACCTGGGCAGTTGGTTTTGCCACAAAAGAAAACAAAGGTGAAATATCTAAAAAAACCAATACAGAATTAATAAACGTTTTTGTTCCTACAACACCAAATCCAACCAGTGGCTTTCTACTAATGTTTCCTAAAAGTGAGATTGTATATCTGGATATGACATTTGAAGAAGCCTCTAAGTTTATAGTGTCAGCTGGGACATCAGATACTAAAACTAAATAGTCTCATTAATCACAGCAACCTTGTCGTAAAGCTTGATAAGCTTATTAAAGTTATTTATTTTAATATTATTTTTTTCAATTTTTTTAATCTCTTTTTCTGCAATATTGAAAAGATCTTCATGCTGAATAGGGTCTGCTAAGTTGTATTTTTTTAGGCCACTTTGCTTAAATCCTAAAATATCGCCATATCCTCTAATTTTTAAGTCTTCTTCAGCAATTTTAAAACCATCATTAGTATTTTTGAGGATTGTTATTCTCTTACGTGCGTTTTCACTTAGTCCTGCTTTAAACATTAGTATGCATGAAGATTCTTTGCTACCCCTACCAACTCGTCCTCTCAATTGATGTAACTGGGATAAACCATATTTATTTGAATTTTCAATAACGATTACATTAGCATTTGGAAAATCGATGCCAACTTCTATTACTGTAGTTGAAACCAATATATCTATCTTTCTTTCATTAAACTTATTTAAAACTTTATCTTTTTCTTCCTTATTCATTGCTCCATGAACAATATCAACTCTATCTTTAAAAATTTTACTTAAATATTTATATTTCTCTGTAGCAGATTGATGGTCAATCTTTTTTGACTCTTTTATAAGTGGACAAACCCAGAAAACTTGATTTTTTTTTGAAATTTCACTTTTAATAAAATTAATCACTTCATTAATTTTAGTTTCATTTTTACTATATGTTTTGATTGGTTTTCTATTTTTTGGTTTAGATTTTATTAAAGAAACATCCATATCTCCATAAATAGTCATCATCATTGTTCTTGGAATAGGGGTTGCTGACATAACGAGTACATCACAATCTTTACCTCCTTTATCTGATAGTTTTTTTCTTTGATTAACACCAAATTTGTGTTGTTCATCAATTACAATTAATCCCAAATTAAAGTAGGTAATTTTTTCTTGAAAAAGAGAATGTGTACCAACTAAAATATCAATTTTATTATTCATGAGATCACTTAAAATATTTTTTCTTTTTTTATAATCAGTTTTACCAGTTAATATTTCAGGATTACAAAAGGTATTAAAATTTTCTAATATAAATTTATAATGTTGAATTGCTAATATTTCAGTTGGAGCCATTATTGCAACTTGATAGCCAGCTTTTATAGCATTTAATGCAGCTATTACAGATACTATTGTTTTTCCAGATCCCACATCTCCTTGTAATAATCTAAACATTTTTTGTTTTGACTCCATATCTTTATTAATATTTTTTAATGAAGTTATTTGATCGGTTGTAAGTTCAAAATTTAAATTACTAATTAGTTTATTTTGATATTGTGAGTCTAAGATTTTATTTTTTTTTTTTATTTTTTTTATTTTATTTCTAATATCAGAAGAAAGTAAAAAATTTGCAAATATCTCATCAAAAACGAGTCTCCTAAAATATTTTGTGTTTCTAATTTTTGTAATTTCTTCCTTATGAATTTTAATAATACATTCCTTCCAAGTTATATCATCAAATAAACTCGATACTTGTTTTGGCAACCATTCTTCTAGGTCAGGTAAATTTTGAAAAACACTATTTATTACTTGATTATATTTATTTAATGTTAAACCATCAGAAAGACTATATTTACTATCTTCATTTATAATATTTAAATTATTTGTCTTTTTTGTCGTTGGATTTACAAATTGGAATTTATTTTTAAAATTATTTGCTTTTCCATGTATTATTATTTCTTCATTTAAAGGTAATAATTTTTTGATATATCCCTCATAACTATTAAAAAAAATACAGTCTAATTTTACTCCATTTTTTTCACACAGTACTTTATTAGGTAAATTTCTAATTCGTGGAAAATTATATTTAATTGGTATTACTTTTATGTTGTAATTTTTTCCTGCTTGTAAATCATCAATTTCAGTATCTTCAGCAGTTTCAATTCTTGATATAGGTAAATGCCACAACAGGTCAAAAATTGTAAAAATTTTTTTTTTGTTGAATGAATTTAATGTTTTTTTACCAACACCTTTAATTTTATTAATAGGTGACAATAAATATTCAAAATTACTCATTAAATATATATATATATGTTTATAACCAATGAATTCAAATAAACAAAATTTAATTAATAAGATAATTTATAGATCTCAATATCGAGGTACAAAAGAAATGGATATATTTGTCAGTAGCTTTGTTAAATCTATAATTGATACATTATCTTTTGATGATTTAGTGGATTTAGATAAGTTAATTAATATGAATGATGAAGACATTATCAAAATTTCAAAGAATGAAATGATATTTAAAAATAATAAAATATTAAAACTGTTGATTGATTTTAAATGAATGGCGGAGAGACTGGGATTCGAACCCAGGAAAGAGTTGCCCCTTTGTCGGTTTTCAAGACCGATGCTTTCAACCGCTCAGCCATCTCTCCGTGTGCAAGGTTTTATTATTATTAATATATATTTCAACAATAAAATGACTTAAGTAGTTAGTCAAAATATTCAGATATTTTAAAATGAACAAAAAAAATTTTAATAAAGGAGTTTTGCTTACATCCTTTGGTTCGTTTTGGTGGGGTTTTTTTGGTGTTATTTACTTTAAATATATTTCCTTTGCAGGTCATATAGAAGTATTAATTCATAGAAGTGTTTGGACAGCTTTTTTATTAATAGTTACTACTTTTTTCTTTTCTAAATGGAGTATTTTTAAAAAAATTCTCAATGATAAACAGAAATTATTTATTCTCTTTATTTCTGGTTTTTTAATTTTTATTAATTGGGGTGTGTGGATTTATGCAATTAGCATAGATAAAATAATTGATGCAAGTTTTGGCTATTTTATCATGCCAATTATAAGTGTTTTTCTTGGTAATTTTTTTTTTAAAGAACCTATAACTAAAAAAGGAAAAATTTCGATCTTTTTAGTAATTATTTCTGTCAGTTATTTATTGATAATAGATTTTAATTCAATTCCATGGGTAGGTTTAATCGTAGCCTTAAGTTGGAGTTTTTATAATCTATTTAGAAAAAAAATTAACGTAGAAACTGATATTGGGCTTCTTATAGAAAGTTTGTATATACTTCCTTTTGTACTAGTTGCTTTTTATTTTATAAGTATAAATAATTATAATGATTTCAGTTTATCAAATCCCTCATTGATGCCATTATTAATGTTGGCAGGACCAATGACGGTGATTCCTCTTTTTTTATATGTAAGAGGTGTTGAATTAGCAGGACTAGGACCTGCTGGAATGATTTTTTATATTACTCCTACTTTGCAATTTATTCTTGGCTTTTTCATTTATAATGAGCAATTTAATATAAATCAGTTAGTTAGTTTTATTTTAATATGGATTGCTGTATTCATATATCTGAAAGATATTTATGAAAAAAATTAAAATTTACGTTTTTTTTCTTTTTATTTTAATCAATTTTAACGTCTATGCAAATGACTCTGAATTTAATGAATGGAAAAAAAATTTTAAATTAATTGCTTTAGAAAAAGGTGTGAGTTTAAAAACAATCGAAAATACAATTGATAAATCTATTTTTTTAAAGAATGTTATAAAGTATGATAGATACCAACCAGAATTTTATGAAGATACCAAAACATATATTTCTAAAAGAGCTAATAATAAAAAAGTAAATTCTGGTTTAAAAATTTATAAAATTAACAAATCAAAAATCGATAAAATCACTCAAGAATTTTCTGTTGATAAGAATTTACTTTTATCTCTTATGGGAATCGAAACAAATTTTGGTAATTATTTAGGCAAAATGGATATAGTCTCATCATTAGCTACTTTAAGTTATGACAAAAGAAGAAGTGAATTCTTCACATCAGAGCTACTTACACTTTTAATTTTATTTGATAAAGGAATTATAGATCCAAATAATTATTTAGGGTCTTGGGCAGGAGCTTTTGGTAATTTCCAATTTATGCCTTCTACAATTAAAAATTATGCAATTGATTACAATGAAGATGAAATTATAAATTTGAAGAATATTGAGGATTCATTTGCTTCTGCTGCAAATTACTTAAATAATATAGGATGGGATAATAAAAAACCATGTTTTTACAAAGTAGAACTTATCAATGAAACACCTTATAAATATCTAAATACATCTGCAAAACAAATTAAGCATAAAAATAAAATATCCTATTTAAAAAAATATATCAAAAACAGCAAAAATCTTAATGATCTTGATAATTTGAAGGCTGCAATTGTGACCCCTGATTATGATATTATACCTGACGCACAAAAATTAACTCCAGCTTATTTAGTTTTTGATAATTACGAATTAATTTTAAAATGGAATAGATCTTTAAGATTTGCATTAGCCGTATGCACATTAAAAAACAAATTTAAAAATGCAATTTAAATATATTTTATATCTTTTATTTTTAACTTTATTTGCCTGCGAGCATCATTCAAAAAACATAAATATTAAAAATAAACCTGAAGATAAAAAAGCTGTTGTCCAAAAAGATAAAATTAAAGTCTCATCAGATAAAAATAAAAAAAAAGAAATAATTAATATTATTTATTCTAATAAAGGTTTTGCATTGATATATAATGAAGATGTAGATAACTCACTGGAAAGCAAATTAGATAATACGTCACTGAATATATTAAGTCCTAATCTACCTAATGGTACACCAGTTAGAATAACAAATATAATTAACGGAAAATCTTTAATGACTATTGTTAAAAACAAAACTGTTTTGCCTGCCTTTTATAATTCAGTAATAACAAAGAGAATTGCTAGTGAACTATCAATAAATCCTAATGAGCCTTATGTGTATATTGAAACTATCAATTCTAACAATTTATATGTTGCAAACGATGTAAAAACATTTGATGAAGAAAAAGAAGTTGCTAATAAAGCTCCTGTTGACGATATAATGGTCCAGAGCATAAGTTTAGAAACTGAAATTAAAGAATCTAAGACTAATAATTTTGTAACAAATTTTAATTATATAATTAAATTTGCAGATTTTTATTTTGAAGATTCTGCTATTATGTTAAAAAATAGGTTATTTGATGAGCATAATATTGAGAATATCTTAATCAAAAAGTTGTCACAAAATAATTTTAGAGTTTATAAAGGACCTTATAAAGATTTTGAGAAATTAAAGAAAGGATTTCATAATATCGAAAATCTTGATTTTGATAGCATTGAAATAATTAAACTATGAGAATAAAAAATTTATCATTGATTTTAATATTTTTATCTTTTTTAATAAAACCAGTTTTTGCTAATTTCGATGTAAATGCGAGAACTGCTATTGTGCAAGATTATTTATCTGGAAAAATATTGTATGAAAAGGATGCCGACCGACAAATTTTTCCTGCGTCTATGACAAAAATTATGACTTCGATTATAGCTTTTGATTTACTTAAAAGTGGTGAGTTATCATTAGATGAAAAATTTTTAATATCAGAAAATGCATGGAGATTGTCACAAGCAGGATATTCATCGATGTTTATTATGGTTGGAGATGAAATAACCGTAGAAAATTTATTAAGAGGTATTATTGTTTCATCAGGCAATGATGCTTGTATTGCACTTGCTGAAGGTATTGCTGGCACAGAAGAAGAGTTTGCAATTATGATGACTGAAAAGGCAAAAGAAATTGGTATGGAAAATACTAACTTTTCAAATTCATCAGGAATAAATGCTCCAGATAATTTATCAACAGTTAGAGATATATTAATTATGTCTAATTATTTGATAAAAAATTACCCGAATTATTATGAATATTACAAAGAAACTGAATTTACTTGGGATAGAACAGGTGGAGACCCAATTAAACAAGGCAATAGAAACCCATTGCTTTATAAAAATATAGGAGTTGATGGAATAAAGACTGGATATCTTGCGTATGAAAAATATTCACTTGCTTCAACAATTAAAAGAAATGATAGGAGAATAATTGCAGTTGGAAGTGGTTTTGTTTCAAAAAATGAAAGATCAAAACAGTCACTTAAATTACTAACATATGGTTTAACAAATTTTGACACAATCAATATTGCAAAAAAAGATGAAATATTTGATGAATTAGATGTTTGGCAAGGAACACAAAAAACTATTAGATCATATATAAATGAAGATGTTTATCAAACAATTCCTAAAGCTAAAAAAAAATATCTAAAAGTATCAGTCAATTATCAAGGTCCTTTGAAAGCACCAATATTGAAAAATGACATAATAGGCAAAGTTAAAATATTATATAAAGATGAACAAATAGGTGAATACGATCTATTAGCTTTTGAAGATGTAAAAAGACAAAATATTTTCTCTAGGTTTATTTCTTCTATAAATTTCCTAATCTGGGGTGATGTCTAAATATCCCATCTTAGTATTTGAAGGTATAGAAGCTTCTGGAAAATCCACTAGCTTAAAAAAAATAATTAAATATTTAAAAACAAACAAGATCAAGTATGTATCCTTTAGAGAACCAGGTGGCACAAATCTATCTGAGAAATTAAGATCTTTAATGCTAAATAAAAAATCAGCTTTAAGTAATAAAACAGATTTATTTTTACTAATGGCTTCTAGATCAGAAAATATAGAAAAAATTCTAAAAAAAAATTACAAAAAAAAAGTTATATTAATTGATAGATTTATTGACTCGACATTAGCCTATCAACATTATGGAATGAAAATAGATAAAGATTTAATTTTAAAAATGAATAGCTTTTTATTAGGTAATATAAGACCAAACTTTACTTTCTTAAGTATTGTAAATAAAAAAAATATGCTCAATAGATTAAAGTTTAGAAAAAATAAAAATAAATACGATAATTTTGATTATAATTTTTATAATAAAGTTCAAAAAGGTTTTTTAAAAATTGCAAATAAAAACAAATCTAAATACTTAATTTTAGATACCAATAAAGATAATTTAAAAATAATTGAAAATAAATTAATTAACAAAATTGATAAAATTATAAAGTAAATGAGTGAGATAAGTAAAATGATTGGTCATAAGCCTCTTTTTAATAACTTTATTTACCTTGATCAGGTACAAAAATTTCCTAATAAAATTTTATTAAATGGTCCGAGAGGTATTGGTAAAAAATTATTTGTAAATCATTTTTTAAATTATTTTTATTTAAAAGAGAACAAACAATCTTATAATTTAAAAAATTATGAATATAATTTGAGTAATAATATATCTAAACTTATATCTTCGAACTCTCATCCCAATATTTTCAAAATTTATCGAAGAAATGATAAAAAAATAATTGATATAGATCAAATTAGAGAAATGATTAAATTCACCAATCAAACCTCTTTTAATAATGATAGAAGGTTTATAATTATTGAAAATGTTAATCTATTAGGAATTAATTCTGCTAATGCGTTATTAAAATCAATTGAAGAACCTAATAACAAAATACACTTTATTTTAATCAATAACTCAGAATTTAAAGTTTTGGAAACTATTAAATCAAGATGTTTAGAATTTAAATTAAATTTACTAAATTCAGAAGTAATGGAGATTGTGAATTACCACTTTGAAGCTAATATATATAAAGATATAAATTTAGATTTTATAAACAATTACAACTCTCCATCCTTTTTAATATCATTAGTGAACTTTTTAGAACGTAATGATTTATCAATTAAAGACAACTCTATAGAGGATCTATTGGCCTATATAATCAAAAATAAATCATACATGTCAAACGATTTTATTAAAGAATATTTGAATTTATTTATTGAACTTTTTTTCTATAAAAATATAAATATCTCTAAGAAAATTTCATTTAAAATAAAAAAATATTTTTACCTTAAACTTTCTTTTGTTAATAAATATAACTTAGATTTTGAATCTTTTTTTCTAGAATTTAACGATAAATTATTAAGTGAATAAAAATTACTACATTACAACACCAATTTATTATCCATCTGCAAAACCGCATATGGGTCATGCTTATTCAAGTATTATTGCTGATTTTTTTGCAAGATTAAAAAGAATACAGGGTTTTAATGTTTATTTTTTAACAGGCACTGATGAGCATGGACAAAAAATACAACGAGCTGCAGAAGAAAAAAAAATGGATCCTTTATTATTTTGTAATGAAATTAGCAAAACTTTTAAAGATTTATCCGACACATTAAATTTATCTAATAATGATTTCATAAGAACAACTGAAAAAAGACATGCTAAATCTGTTGAAAATCTTTGGAATATTTTAGAAAAAAAAGGTGAAATCTACTTATCCAAATACTCTGGATGGTATTCAGTATCAGATGAAGCATTTTATACAGAAAGTGAAATTGAAGATTTAAACGGTATAAAAAAATCAATTAGTTCAGGTTCAAAAGTAGAGTGGTTAGAAGAAGAATCGTATTTTTTTAAATTATCAAATTGGCAAGATAAATTGATAGAGTTTTATAATAAAAATCCAGATTTTATACTACCTGAAACGAGAAAAAATGAAGTTATCAGTTTTGTTAAATCAGGATTAAAAGATTTATCTGTAAGTAGAAAATCTTTTAATTGGGGTATAAAAGTTCCATCTAATAAAGACCATGTTATTTATGTTTGGTTGGATGCTTTAACAAATTATCTTAGTGCTTTAAATTATCCAAATGAAAGTGATGATTTGTACAAATCTTTTTGGCCTGCAGATTTACATCTAATTGGAAAAGATATATTAAGATTTCATGCTATTTATTGGCCGGCTTTCTTATTAGCTGCAAATATAGAACCTCCAAAAAGAGTATTTGGCCACGGATGGATACTTTCTGGTGATGAAAAAATGTCTAAATCCAAAGGTAACATTTTAGACCCACTTGAGATTATAGATAATTATGGTCTAGACCCTTTAAGATATTATTTAATTAAAGAAGTTTCATTTGGTAATGATGGAAATATCTCACAAGAAAAATTAGAGTCTTGTATCAATAGTGATTTAGCTAATAATTATGGAAATTTGTGTCAAAGAGTTTTAGCATTTTGTGATAAGAACGCTAACTTAGAGGTTCCTGATATAGATAATCTAACAGAAGCTGATAAGGTTATTTTAGATCAATACTCTAAATATTATGATGATTTAGTAAAGTATTCAAATAATCAAGATGTTAATTCTTATATAAATTTTATTGTTGAGCAACTGTTTTCAGCAAATAAGTATTTTAATGATCAAGAACCTTGGAAAAAAAAGAATGATAAATTAAGGATGAATACAATTATTTATGTTGCATTGGAACTAATAAGAAAAGTAACCATATTGCTTTATCCTATTATACCATCATCATCACTAAAAGTTTTAGGAATATTTGGTATAAGTGAGGAAAATATTAATTTTGAAACTATTAAAGAAAATAATTATTTAAAAAAAGGTCTCAAATTGAATAAATTAGATATTTTGTTTAAAAAGATTGAAAAAAATGATTGATTCACATTGCCACCTAGATCATGAACCTTTAGCTCAAAATATTCACGATGTTTTATCAAGATGCAAAAAAGAAGGAGTTAACAAAGTATTAACAATTTCCACAACATTAGGCGGTTTCCCGAAAATTTTGGAAATAGTTAATAAGGATGAAATGATATATGGCACTTTTGGTATACATCCTCACGAAACAAACACTGATCAAATTTCTAAAGATGAAATAATAAGTAAAATCAAATCAAATAATAAAATTATCGGAGTAGGGGAGACAGGTTTAGACTTTTATTACAACAATAGTGATAAAGATAATCAAATAACAAGTTTTAAAAATCATATTAATGCTGCTTTAGAATTAGACCTTCCTCTAATTGTTCATTCAAGAAATGCTGAAGATGAAACTTATGAAATATTAAAAAATTCAGACAATAATTTAAAAATACTAATGCATTGTTTCACGGGTTCTCTGCCATTTGCTTTAAAATTAATGGAGCTTAATTCTTATTTTTCAGCCAGTGGTATTATTACTTTTAAAAACAGCAATGATCTTCAAAATACTTTTAAACAGTTACCTTTAGAAAGATTGCTAATTGAAACAGACAGCCCCTTTTTAGCACCTGAACCAATGAGAGGTAAGAAAAATGAACCATCTTTTGTTCGTTATACCTTAAAAAAACTATCAGATTTGAAAAATATTAACTCTCAAGAACTTGATAAAATAACTACAGACAATTTTAATAGATTATTTTTTAACGCATGAGCTTAAAATTTACTATTTTAGGTTGTGGCAGTTCTTTAGGTATACCTAGAATTGACGGTTATTATGGAAATTGTGATCCCAAGAATAAAAAAAATATACGTTCAAGATGTTCAGCATTGATAAGATCAAAAAATTTGAATATTCTTATTGATACATCTCCAGATCTTAAATCTCAATTACTTTTAAATAAAATTAAAAATATTGATAAAGTTTTTTATACGCATGCTCATGCTGATCAAACGCATGGAATTAATGAATTAAGAGTTTTCTCATTAAAGAATAGAAAGAAAATACCAATTTATGCTGACTTAATTACAAAAAAGATTCTTAAAAACACTTTTGCTTATTGTTTTAAAGATAATAAAAATTATCCATCCATACTTGATGCGAAAACCTTAAAAAATACTCATATTATAAATGATATTAATAAAAAAATTGTTGTTAAATCATTAAAGGTTCATCATGGTTCAATCAAAAGTATTTGTTATATTATAAATAATAAATGTGCATACGCACCTGATGTTAATAAAATAGATAATAAAAATCTAAAATATTTAAAAAATTTAAAATATCTTATTATAGATTGTTTAAGATATAATTTTCATCCAACTCATTTTAATTTAGATGATGTACTTAAGCTAATTAGAAAAATTAAACCTAAGAAATCAATTCTTACAAATCTGAGTAACGAAATTGATTATAATAAAATTAAAAAACAGTTACCTAAAAATGTAATTCCTGCACATGACGGGTTAACTATTTCAATTTAACAAACTTTCTACTTTGTTTATAATTTTTTTGGATGTTGGATTTGTTAAAGATGCATAAGTATCTTCAATTTTACCTTCTTTGTTTATTAATATTTTGTAGAAATTCCATTTAGGAACGGCAGATTTTCCAAAATTCTCTTTGGCCCATTTATATATTTCATGAGCTTTATCGCCTTTTACATCAGTTATTTCAGTAAGAGGAAAGTTAATATTAAAATTTACTTCACAAAATTCTTTAACATCAGAATTATCTTTTTTTTCCTGATTAAAAGAGTTTGAAGGTATTCCAAGTACAATCAATCCCTTATCTTTATATCTTTCCCACAACTCTTGCATATCATCATATTGTTTTGTAAATCCACAATAACTAGCAGTATTCACTACTAAAACTGGCTTACCTTTAAAGTCATTTAAGTTTATTATATCACCTGAAATACTATTTATTTTAAAGTCATAAAAGATTTTTTCATAATTCGCATGTGATGAACTTTTAAAAAAAATCATTATTATTGTAATGCCAAATATTAGTAGGTTTTTCATTATTTTAATTATTTATTTGGTGTAAGTAGTATTAAAAAGTACCCAAATAAAGTGGATAATAATGACCCAGTTAAAACCCCAATTTTTACACCATCCATATACTGCATACTTTCAGCAAATGCTAAATTTCCAACAAACAAACTCATTGTAAAACCTATTCCAGTTAAAACGCCTACACCATAAAAATTATACCAGCTTGTATTACTTGGCATTTGGGCAATATTTAATTTAATTGATATGAATGAAAAAACAAAAACGCCTAATTGTTTTCCAACAAATAAACCTAAAACTATTCCTAATGGAACTTTATCTAATAGTGATGAAAAAGATAAACCTTCTAAAGATACACCTGCATTTGCAAAAGCAAAAATAGGCATTATTCCAAAAGCTACATAAGGACTTATTGCATGTTCTACTTTAATTAAAAGTGAGAAATCTTTATCTTTTTTTCTATGCGGGATTGTCATTGCTAGCAATACACCAGCGATAGTTGCATGAATTCCTGAGTTATGAGTAAAATCCCATAAGAAAATCCCTACTATCAAATAAGGTAGAATTTTTTTTATATTAAATTTATTCATAACTAATAAAATAATAAATGCTAACAACATCAGAGATAAATATTTAATACTTAAATCACCAGAATAAAATAAAGCAATTATAACTATTGCTCCTAAATCATCTATAATTGCTAAAGCTGTTAAAAATACTTTTAATGAGAGGGGTACTCTCTTACCTAATAATGATAATACACCTAAAGAAAAGGCTATATCTGTTGCTGATGGTATTGCCCAACCTTTTAATGTTTCTGGATCTCCTAAGTTTATAAAAACATAAAAAAGTGCAGGAACAATCATTCCACCAACAGCAGCTATTATAGGAAGCAAAGCTTGTTTAATATTAGATAACTCTCCTTGTAAAAATTCTCTTTTAATTTCAAGTGTTACAAAAAAGAAAAAGATTGCCATTAAAGCATCATTTATCCAATGCAAAACAGAAAGCTTAAGTCCAAAATTATTTATTCCAATAAATAAATATCTCTCTAATGTTGAAAAATATAGATTAGACAATTCAGAATTACTTATAATCAATGCTATTACAGCTGCAAAGAGAAGCACTATTCCACTTGCAGCTTCAAGTTTAAAAAATGATGTAAACCCTTTTGTAATTTTTTGAATCATATTTAGTTAACAAGATCTTTGAAGAAAAGTTTTAAATCTAATAGAGTTTCATAAATGCTATCAAAAATAGGAATTATACCTGGAAATACATTTGTTAAATTATACTTAAATGTGTCTAATAAAAATATTAAGCCCAATAAAGATATTATCATAATAATAAAATATATAAATATCATCTTTGGTTTAATTGTTTTTTCATCACTTGATATTTCATCTTTTGTTTTAACTTCTTTATCTTTAGTCTTGGTCTCAGAATAAACATCATCACTTTTTTCCGAAATATCCTTATCGTTAATTTCATTTATTTCACTGTCTTTTTTGTCGTTTCTAGAAATATTAATGTTTAATTTAATGTTTTTATCTTCAGATATTTTTTGGTCACTAGTATTCGTGTCTAGGTTAATTTTATAATGCCAAATATGGTTGCAGGCACTACATTTAAGA
The DNA here is from genome assembly GCA_902592715.1 of uncultured Pelagibacteraceae bacterium. Taxonomy (GTDB): domain Bacteria; phylum Pseudomonadota; class Alphaproteobacteria; order Pelagibacterales; family Pelagibacteraceae; genus Pelagibacter. The sequence goes on along the minus strand of CACJFS010000005.1, from coordinate 40,996 downwards.
GTTCTCCCATTTTCAGGTATTAATTTTTCTTCAAGATTGAATTTTTTATTACAATTGGGACATTCTATGATCATATGATCTCTTATAGCATTAAATATCAAATTTATTATAAATTTGTAACTAATATAACCTTTGAATTTTGTTTTATCTGCTGTATTAGTACTGCAATCGGGGCGTAGCGCAGCCTGGTAGCGCATCTGGTTTGGGACCAGAGGGTCGCAGGTTCAAATCCTGCCGCCCCGACCATTATTTATGAAAAAAGCTAAAATATACAAACCATCTAAAACAGCTATGCAATCTGGTTCGAAGAAATTTGATAAATGGATCATAGAATTTATAACAGAAGATCCTGGCAGAAATCCTCTTATGGGATGGGAAAGTTCTTCAGATACTTATTCTGAATTAAATTTAGAATTTAAATCTAGAGATTTGGCTATAGAATATGCAAAAAAAAATAATATTAACTACGAGTTAATAGAGCCACAAAATAGAAAAATAGTGAAAAAATCTTATGCTGATAACTTTATAAAATAATGTTTAGATTTTTTACAATAAAAAAATGGTATTTATGGTCATGGATCGGATCATTGATCATCTTATCTTCGCTTTGGGTACAAGTAAAAATAGATGTTAAAATTAATGAGTGGTTTGGAGAATTTTATGACATGATACAAAAAGCTCTTGGAAAACCAAATGCCATTACTATTGATGAGTATTGGGCAAGTTTATTTTCTTTTATTGTTTTAGCTGCTATGTATGTGGGTGTAGCAGTTATTGTTAGTTACTTTACATCTCATTATTTATTTAGATGGAGAACGGCAATGGTAGAATACTATCATAGTGTTTATGAAAAAGCTCGCAAGATAGAGGGAGCCTCACAAAGAGTACAAGAAGACACTATTAAGTTTTCTCGTATAATGGAATCGCTCGGAACCAGTTTAATAGAAGCAATTATGATATTAATAGAGTTTATGCCAATTTTATTTGGTTTAAGTATTGGTATACCAATATTCTTTTTTGGAGATTGGGAGTATGGATTGATTGTGGGTGCTCTAATCTGGTCTGTTGGTGGAACAATTTTTTTAATCATTTTAGGATTAATTTTAAGATTAGTTGGTGTCGAATATGACCTTCAAAAAAAGGAGGCTGCATACAGAAAAATATTGGTTATTGCTGAAGATGATGGAACTGTAAGACCAAAGTCTATTGAAGAGTTATTTGACGATGTAAGAGGGATTCATTTTCTTAGTTATATTAGATATCTTTACTTTAATATTGGTAGAATAGCTTATCTACAAGCAAATGTATTATCTGCATATGTTTTTCTTGCGCCTGCTATTGTTGCAGGAGCAGTTACACTTGGGGTAATGCAGCAAATTATAAGAGCATTTGGACGTGTAGAAGGATCAATGCAGTATATCTTAAAAGCATGGCCAACAATAATTGAATTAGCTAGCGTTTACAAAAGATTAAGAGAATTTGAGTATAAACTAGAAAATAATGAAATAGATGAAAAGTTAAAAACCTAATATTTAATGAAGTTATCTCAAGAGTTATTAAATAATCTTATAGATATTACATCTAATTCAGCAATTGCTTGTTATCCATATATTGGTAAAAATGAAAAAATTTTAGCTGATAAAGCCGCAACTGATATTATGCGAGACCAGCTTAATAAATTAAACATCAAGGGTGAGGTAGTGATAGGTGAGGGCGAATTAGATGAAGCGCCAATGCTTTATATAGGAGAAAAACTTGGCACAGGAAATGGTCCAGAGATTGACATTGCTGTTGATCCTGTTGAAGGTACAAATTTTGTAGCCAAAAATTTACCAGGCTCAATGTCGGTAATGGCTGTTTCTGAAAAAGGTAATCTTTTTAAAGCTCCTGAAACGTATATGGAAAAAATTGCAACAGGGAATCATATTCCAAAAGATACTATAGATCTTGATTTTACTGTGGAGAAAAATATTACAAACTATTCAAAGGCTTCAAAAAAAAAATTAAATGAAATAACGGTATGTTTATTAGATAGACCAAGACACCAAAAAATCATAAATGATTTAAAAAGATTAAATGTTAATATAAAATATATATCAGATGGTGATGTTAGTGGAGCATTACTTGTCTCAGATAAAAAATTTGGAGTTGATATATTTATGGGTATAGGTGGTGGACCCGAGGGTGTAATTGCCGCTGCAGCTTTAGATAAATTAAATTGTAAATTTCAAGGTCGATTTTTGTTTAATTCAAATGAGGATAAAGTAAGAGCAAAAAGAATGGGCATTAAAGATTTAAACAAAAAATATGAAATTAATGAAATTGTTAGAGGACAAAGTATTTTTTGTGCAACAGGTATTACACCTGGTGACTTAATGAATGGAATTGTAAAAAAAAATGGTAAGTACATTACGGAAACAATTGTAACTTATAATAAAAATATTTTAGAAATCGTAAAAAAAGAGACCTCGATTACTTGATTATTTGAAAAAATTACAATAAAAGATCCAACACTGGTCCCTTCGTCTATCGGTTAGGACACATGGTTTTCATCCATGAAAGAGGGGTTCGATTCCCCTAGGGACCGCCATCATTTTTTTCTTCGCGTAGGGGCATTTATCTTTTCTCTAAGCGTGGTTAATACGTCACTAAGTAAATTATCTTGATCAAATTTTTTATTTGTTTTAGCTTCTGCTCTTTTTATATCATTCATATCATCTAGGTTTAAAAGTTCTTTATTTAAAACCAATCCCATCTTATTAAATTCTATAATTAAAACATTATTTTTATCCAATTTTTTTTTTCCAAGTTTTAATAATGTTTGATTTGTTTTTTTCCTCTCTATATAAAACCATGTGTCATCAAATTTACTTACAGAGGATGGTGGTCCTATTATTTTTCTAACATCATTTTTATTTGTTTTATCTATTTTAATTTCTTCATATTTTGTTTCAATAAACCTAAAACCGTGAAGATTTGAAACTTTATTTATTGAGCAATTCAGTGTAAGAAAAAATAGAATAAATAAAAAAATAATTCTCATATGAATAATGATTTTTTAAATATTTACAATAATTTGATTAATTTAACTAGAAATAAAAATCTCTATTTAAATCTTAAAAATAACGATACATTTTCAGATAGATTAGTAATACTTTTATTTCATTTTGGATTTTTATTTAAAATTAATAAATTTAAATTATCAAAAAAATATTCTCAGGATTTATTTGATTTTTTTATTAGACAGATTGAATTATCAATAAGAGAAATAGGATATGGGGATGTTGCGGTTAATAAAAAAATGAAGGAATATGTCAATCTTTTTTACTCTATTTTAGAAAAGATTGAAAATTGGGACAACTTATCCAAAGTTGATAAATTAGTCTTAATTGCCAATTTCATAAATATTCACGAAGATAACGATATAATTGTTAATTACTTCGATAAATATAGAGATTTTTTGACAAAAAACTCTTTAAATATCTTAACAAAAGATATAATAGAAATAGGATTTTAATTATGGCTGTACCTAAACGAAAAACTTCTAAATCAAGAGCAGGAAAAAGACGTTCACATCAAAAAACGTTTTCAAAAAATATTATTGAGGATAAAAAATCTGGTGAGTATAGGCTATCACATCATTTAGATTTAAAAACAGGTATGTATAAAGGTAGACAGGTTTTAGATCCAAAAGATTAGTTTTTATGAACAACCCAATAATAATTGCAATTGATGCAATGGGTGGTGATAATTCACCTAGCAAAGTTATTGAGGGTATCAGTCTTCATTCAAGTTTATCAAAAGATGTAAAATATAAAATTTTTGGAGATGGTAATTTAATAAACCCTCTTATAAAAAAATTTAACCTTTCTAATGATAGATTTTATTTAATACATACAGATAAATTTGTAGAAGGCGAAGACTCAGCTTTATCTGCAGCAAAAAAAGGCAAGAAGACAAGTTTATGGCTCGCAATTGAATCTTTAAAAAAAGATGAAGCCCATGCAATAGTATCAGCAGGAAATACTGGAGCTCTTTTCTTAATATCTAAACTTAACTTAAAAATGATAGATAATATTGATAAGCCTGCTCTATCTGCGCTTTGGCCTAGTAAAAAGGGAATGAATGTTGTCTTAGACTTGGGAGCCAACATTGAATGCAATTCAAAAAATTTAGTAGATTTTTCTATCATGGGGTCAGCTCTTTTGAAAGCGTTGTATTCAAATGAAAAACCTTGCGTTGCTTTATTAAATATTGGATCTGAAGAATTAAAAGGCAATGCTATGATTAAAGATACTTACCAAATACTTAATGATAATGAATATCCCTTGTTTGAATTTAAGGGTTATATAGAAGGTAATAATATTATGGATGGTGACGTTAATGTTATAGTTGCTGATGGATTCACAGGCAATATAGCACTTAAAACTGCAGAAGGCACCTCAAACTTTATAATTAGTGAGTTAAAAAAAGCATTAACCACAACTATGATTGGAAAATTATCATCTTTATTAAATTTTAGCAATTTAAGAAGTTTTAAAAATAAACTTGATCCAAGACTTTACAATGGAGCAATATTACTAGGGTTAGATAAACCTGTTATTAAAAGTCATGGATCTACAGACGCCTTGGGTTTTGCTAATTCTCTTAAAGTTTGCGAAAAAACTATTAGAGGCAAACTTATAGAACAAATAAAGACAAACATATATTAAGTGAAAAGAATAAATTTAACAAAGAAAGAAATTATTAACTCTATCTATATGCAGATAGGATTTTCTAGAAAAATAAGCGAAAATTTGTTGGAAGATATATTTCAAATTATTTTAAGTAGCTTAATAAAACATAAAAAAGTAAAAATCGCAAAATTTGGTACATTTACATTAAGAAAAAAAAATCAACGAATAGGAAGAAACCCTAAGACAAAAGAGGTTAAAATAATTTCTGAAAGAAATGTAATACTTTTTAAAGCCTCTAAAGAATTTAAAGAGTATATTAATAAAAATGGATAATCCAAAGGGTAATAGGAAATATAAAACTATTGGCGAAGTGGCTCAAATTTTAAATCTTTTTAATGAAAAAAAAGGATCCTTATCTACTCATACAATACGTTTTTGGGAAAAACAGTTTAAACAAATTAAACCTAAATTTTTTTCAGGTAATAGAAGGTATTATGACGAAAAATCTATTAATATATTAAAAAAGATTAAATATTTGCTAAAAGATAAGGGTATGACTTTAAATGGAGTTAAAAAGGTTCTTAATTCCGATAATTCAGATATTGACGAATGGTACAATACCTCTATAAACCAAAAAAATAATATTAAAACAAAACTTATAAAAATTAAAAAATTAATTACTAGCATTAAGAATTAAAATGGCAAAAAAAACGCACGTAAAAGTTAGATTGGTTCCCGAGGAAAAGCCAGATAGTCCTTTTTTTTATTATGCTAAAAAACCAGCAGGTGGTGAAAAGGCTAAAGTGAAGCTAAAGGCAAAAAAGTATAACCCAGCAACTAGAAAACATGAGGTTTTCGTGGAAAAAAAATTACCACCGCATAGTAAGTAATTTATTTTTTTTTATTAAAATTTCTTCTTTCAAAATCAATGTAAGCATAGATCATATTTTTCCAAATTTTATTTGTAATCTTTGGATCAATTTTATTTTTAATTGATTTATTTTTAATATTTTTTAGGATTAAATTAATTCTTTTTTGGTCAACAATTTGGTTTTTTTTTTCTTTAAGTGCTAAAACTCTCTTAACAAGGTTGGTTCTTTTCTTGATTATTTTTATTAATATATTGTCTAAATTATCCAGTTCTTTTCTTATTTTACTGAGTTTTTTTTTTTTTAATGGCGACATTTATATATTTGGATAATTCAAAAATTATTATATTTATCCCTTTATGTATACTGAAAATCTAAAGGTTAATAATCAAATATCAATATGGCTTATGAGCATGTTTTGGATAATTTCAGCAATGATTGTAGTTGGAGGCTTAACAAGACTAACTGATTCTGGTTTATCAATTACTGAATGGCAACTATTTTCTGGTTTCTTTCCACCACTTAATAATTCTCAATGGACTATGTATTTTGATTTATACAAAGAGATACCCGAATTTAAATTACAAAATTATGATATGACCATGCAAGAATTTAAAGTAATCTTTTGGTGGGAATGGGCTCATAGATTTATGGGAAGATTAATAGGTTTAGCTTTTCTAATACCACTAATATATTTCTCATTTAAAATTAAATTTAAAAAATTAATAAATCTTTATTTCATCTTTGCTTTAATATGTTTTCAAGGATTTATAGGATGGTATATGGTAAGCAGTGGTCTTATCGATAGAGTAGATGTTAGCCATTTTAGATTATCTATACATTTATTAGTAGCCTTTCTTATTTTATCTTTAATTTTTTGGAATTATTTAAAAATAAAAGTTAAAAACAACTTTCTAAATACTATAAATATTATATTCCCATTGAGTTTTCTTTTTTTAGTCTTTTTACAAATTTCTATTGGTGCATTTGTCTCAGGAATGGATGCAGGTAAAATTTATAATTCCTGGCCATTAATGGGTGACTCAATTTTTCCAAATGATAATAATGTTATTAATTTATTTAAATTATCTGCTTTTAGCGACCCTTCTTTGGTTCAATTTATACATAGAAAATTAGCTTATTTAATAGGATTATTTTATCTGTATTTATTATTTTATATTTACAGGAATAAAAAAACTGATTTATATAAATCAGTTAACGTTTTAGGAATTTTTATAATTTTGCAGATTGTCTTAGGAATATTTACTTTATTATATGGTGCACAGATATTGATTGCATCTATGCACCAAATAAGTTCTATATTTTTAGTAGCTTCTTGTATCTATTTTTTATTTATAAATACAAGATCTAACTTACAGCTTTCAAGCTAGGTTTTCCAGAAGCTCCTAAAGCTTGATCTAGATCAGCTATAATATCGTCTGGATGTTCAATACCTATAGACAACCTTACATATCCAGGTGTTACACCTGCAGCTAAAAGTTCCTCTTCAGTTAATTGGCTATGAGTAGTAGTTGCAGGATGAATAGCTAAACTTCTGGCATCTCCAATATTTGCAACATGGTAAAACATCTTTAATGACTCTATAAATTTTTTACCTGCTTCAACACCACCTTTAACTTCGATACCTATGAGTGCTCCATTTCCACCCTTCATATATTTTTTGGATCTTTCACCAATTTCTCCTTTATGAAGAGTAGGGTAGATAACTCTCTCTACATTCTTATGTTTTTGTAAAAATGCAACAGCTTTCTCGGCATTAGAACAATGTTGTTTCATTCTTAAGGGAACAGTTTCTAAACCTTGAATTATTCCCCATGCATTATCAGGTGCTAATGGTGCTCCTAGATCTCTTAATAGTACAACACGTGCTCTTACTGCGTATGAGACATTTGCTCCTGTCAATTGTGGAACAACAACACCCCATTGCGCGCCACCATAACTAGCATCTGGCTCGTTAAATAAAGGCTGTCTTTTTGGATCCTTTGTCCAGTCAAAATTACCTCCATCAACAAGACATCCTCCTATTACCGTACCATGACCACCAATAAATTTAGTAAGTGAATGAACTACTACAGCAGCTCCATGTTCTAAAGGCTTACAAATTACTGGTGCTGCAGTATTATCCATAATTAATGGAATACTGTACTTTCTGCCTATGTCAGATACCTCTTTTATTGGAAATACTCTTAAATATGGATTAGGCAAAGTTTCTGCATAAAAACATCTTGTTCTATCATCAATTAATTTTTCAAAATTACTTGGATCTGATGGATCTGCATATCTACATTCAATACCTAATTTTTTAAGTGTGTGAGTGAATAGATTTACTGTTCCGCCATATAAATCAGTTGAACTAACAAAGTTATCTCCTGATTGACACACGTTCATTATTGCAAATGTTGATGCTGCTTGTCCTGATCCAACAGTTACAGCTGCTAACCCACCTTCAAGAGCCGCAACTCTTTTTTCAAGTACGTCATTTGTTGGATTCATAATTCTTGTGTATATGTTTCCAAATTCTTTGAGTGCAAATAAATTTGCAGCATGATCTGTATCATTAAATTGATAAGATGTTGTTCTGTATAATGGTACTGCTACTGCCGTTGTAGCTGGATCACTTCTGTAATCTCCACCATGTAATGCAATTGTTTCTGGATGTTTGTTTTTACTCATATTTCCCCTTCTGTTTAAACATGCATTAAACTAAAATGAAAAAATACAATCAAGCTTAAATTTAACTTGATAATGGGGGATAATTTGTAGTTATAAATTTTTTAAGTACAGTTAATACTCTATCTGCTTCTTCTAATAACATCATGTGACCACAGTTATCAATTATATCAACTTGACTACCATCAATTAATGAAGCTAATTTTTTTCCCTCTTTAACAGGGCACATTTTGTCATCAGTTGCTAAAATTGAAAGAGTGGGGCACTTAATTTTTTTAGCTGCCTCAAATCCATTCTTGTAATTATCACAAGCTCTAAAATCTACACCTAATGTATTTTGTATTGTTCTAGATTTTGCAAGCATTGTTCCTGTATTAATATGGTAAAGACCAGGTACTGGATGACCTCCAAAGTGACCAGCTGGACCATGCGCCCAATCCATCATTAAATCTACTGCTTTTGGATCATTATTTTCAGCAAGTGATAGGAGTTCTGGATTCATAGGTATAGCACCAGCTCCACCCATCAAACTCAAAGTTTTAATTTTGTCCGGATACCTTGATGTACATTCCACTGTTACTAAACACCCTTGTGAGTGTCCTACCAAAGATGCCCGCTTATGACCAAGTGCATCAATTACAGCACTTACCCAATCAGCCATTTCTTCAATTGATTTAAGACTTTTGCCACCTGACAATCCATGACCAGGAAGGTCAATTGCTAAAGAGTTGTAGCCATGAAAAGCGAAATATCTTGTTTGAAGAACCCAAGTCATGTGGGTTAAACCACTTCCATGCACAAAGATTATTAATGGTTTTTTTTTATCAAACGGTCTTCCGCCAGTAGAGGCGAAAACGTCATCCCCATTTACTTTAAATTTCATTGATTAGAAACAAGTCTCGGTTTTCTTGCTGCTCTAAACCCAATCTCGAAATCATTTTTAATATCATCAATATCTTCCATACCTACAGACAATCTAATCATATCATGCGATAAACCAGCAAACTTTAATGTTGCTTCATCCATTTGAGAATGTGTTCCTGATGCTGGATGAATAACTAATGTTCTTGTATCACCAACGTTTGCTAAGTGAGATGCCAATTTTACATTATTTATAAACGCAACTCCCGCATCTTTTCCACCTTTAATTCCAAATGCTATCATAGATCCTTTTCCATTTGGAAGTAACTTATCGGCAAGAGCAGAATCTGGATGATTAGGTGCACTTGGATGTGAAACCCACGCAACACTCTCATGTTTAGATAAATATTTGACCATTTCCTCGGCATTTTCACAGTGCTTTTTCATTCTTACTGATAATGTTTCTAAACCTTGAAGAACATTCCAGGCATTTTGTGGGCTTAAACAAGGACCAAAGTCTCTCATTCCCTCTGCTCTAGCTTTCATAGTAAATGCGGTAGGACCAAATTCTTCTGCAAATGATAATCCATGGTATCCTTCATATGGTTTTGTCATTGTTGGAAATTTATCATTTTGCATCCAATCAAAATTTCCACCTTCAACTAATATCCCAGCCATTGAAGAACCATGACCAGCCATCCATTTTGTTAAAGAATGAATTACAATATCAGCACCATGTTCAAATGGTTTGCATAAATATGGAGTTTGATAAGTAGAGTCAACGATTAATGGAATTCCAGCTTCATGGGCGATATTAGCAATCTCAGGCATATTCATAAGTTCATTACCAGGATTACCAACTAATTCACCATATATACCTTTTGTATTTTTTTTTATTGCTTTTTTAAAACCTTCAGTATCTCTTGGTTTTACAAAAGTACATGTAATACCAAATTTTGGTAGAGTAAGTCTAAACAAGTTTACAGTACCACCATAAAGTTGTGATGATACAACTAAGTGGTCTCCTGCTTCGCAAAGAGTCATAATTGTCAAAAATATTGCACTCATTCCAGATGATGTTGCTAGTGCCGCCGTTCCACCTTCTAATGATGCAACTCTTTCTTCTAATACTCCAACTGTTGGATTAGAAATTCTACTGTAAATATGACCACCACGTTCTAAATTGAATAGAGCTGCTGCGTGATCTACATCATCAAAAAGATATGATGTTGTTTGATATATAGGAACCTGTCTTGCTCCTGCATTTTTGTGTGGTTGATAACCAGCATGTAAACTGAGAGTATCAAATTTATAAGTATTTGGTTTTAGTTCTTTTTTTTTATCACTCATAAGGCTCCTTTAATTAAAATATTGTGAATTCGTTTTTATGATGTCTATTATTACTAATAAATGGTCATAATTCAATCAACCATTCAGTACAAATAAAATATAATAATTTGACAATATATGTAATTATAAGTATTAATCCCGCATTCATGACAAAGTTTGTTAAAAAAGACGAGATAAATAGCGAGTGGTTTGAAATTGATGCCACTGGTGCAGTTGTTGGTAGACTAGCAGCAGTTGTATCGAAAATTATAAGAGGGAAGAATAAAACTACTTATACCCCCCACATGGACCATGGAGACTTTGTTGTTATTAAAAATGTAGACCAAATTAAATTTACAGGTAATAAATTTCAAAATAAAAAATATTACAGACACACTGGATATCCTGGTGGTATTAAAGAAATAACTCCTGAAAAATTGAGTGAAAATAAACCTGGCGAAGTATTAAAGTTAGCAGTCAAAAGAATGTTACCTTCAGGAGCCTTGGGAAAAAAACAACTAACAAAACTTAAAATTTATTCTGGAGAGGATCATCCTCATACTGCACAAAATCCGAAAATAATTGAAATTGCTAAACTTAACGCAAAAAATATAATAAGAAATTAAAATGGAAACTACACAAACATCTTCACCTAAAGTAAAATTAGATTTTAAAGACAGCAAATATGCAACAGGAAGACGAAAAAAATCTGTTGCAAAAGTTTGGTTAAAAAAGGGTTCGGGAAAATTTTATGTGAATGGAAAATCATTAAATGACTATTTTCCAAGAGCTAATCATGTAATGCAAATTTTAAGACCTTTCGAAATTATTAACCAATCAACAGATTATGACGTTAGATCTAGTGTTGTGGGTGGAGGACAAACTGGTCAAGCTGGTGCACTAGTGCATGGAATTTCAAGAGCTTTGTTAAAATTTGATGAAACTTTAAAATCAACGTTACGTAAAGAAAAACTCACAACAAGAGACTCAAGATCTGTAGAGAGAAAAAAACCCGGCAAAGCAAAAGCGAGAAAAAGCTTCCAGTTTTCTAAAAGATAATTCCTTTTTAAATTTCAACTGTTATATTAATTTATGGGCAAGAAAAATGTTCTTATATATGGTGCTACTGGATATATAGGATTACAACTAACTAAACTTTTATGTAAACATAAAAAAATAGATATTAAATATTTATGTGGAAGTACTTCTATTGGAAAAAAAATTGACTCCTATGAAAAAGAATTAAAAAAATATAAATTACCAAAAATAACAAAATTTAAAAAAGAATATTTACTAAATGTGGATATAATATTTACAGCATTACCAAATGGTGAGGCACAATCTATTTCAAAATTTTTAAATAAGAATAATTTACTAATAGATCTAGCAGCTGATTTTAGGCTTAATAATAAAAAAGATTATGAAAAATGGTATAAAATTAAACACAAAGCATTAAATCAAATCAACAAAAGTATTTATTCTATACCTGAAATTACTGGTCAATTAATTAAAAAATTTCCAATAGTCTCATGTCCTGGCTGCTACCCCACATCTATCTTAATTCCATTAATTCCATTAATTAAAAAAAACTTAATTAATAATCAAACAATTATTATTGACTCGAAATCTGGTTATTCGGGTGCAGGTAGAGGTGTGCATAAAAAATATAAAGATAAAAATTTATATGAGTCATTGAGCGCTTATGGATTAGCAAATCATAGACATAATTCTGAAATTCAACAAGAGCTAGATTTAAAGACTGGTAAAAAAAATAAATTTCATTTTACACCTCATCTAACTCCAATGTTTAGGGGAATCTTAAGTACTATCTATGTTGATTTAAAGAAAGACATTAACATTAACAAGGTTATTAAAGTTCTAAATGCTCAATACAAGAATCATAAATTTATTAAAATTAGTAAAAAAAAAACATACTTAAGCACTAATGATGTGATCAATACCAATAATTGCATAATTTCTGTATGCAATAGCAAATATAAAGATAAAATAATAATATTATCTGTAATTGATAATTTGATTAAAGGTGGTGGGGGTCAAGCTGTACAAAATATGAATAATTATTATGGCTTTAATGAGAGTGAAGGTCTGAATGTTTAAATATATTTTTATAATTCTATTAATATTTTCATTATCGCATTGCTCACTAAATCATCCTGTTTCCATGTGGAATATTGATGATGGTGGTACAAACAATGATATTTCAAAATTAAACTTTGAAAATGAAACATCTTTTGACGAATTTAAAAAAAATGTTATTAAATATGGTAAAATTAGCGATTTTCCTAAATTAGATTAATTTAATGAAAAATAATGTAAATATTGCTGTTATAGGTCTTGGTCAAATTGGTTCTTACGTCCTAAATGAGTTAAATACAAAAAAAAAAGATATTGAAACTAAAACTGGAAAGAGAATTAAAATTATAGCTATATCGGCTAAGAATAAAAATAAGAAAAGAAAATTTGAAATTAATAAGAAAATTTTTTATTCAAATCCCCTAAATATTTTAAAGATTAAAAACCTAGATATAGTAATTGAAGCAATAGGTTTATCAGATGGTATATCAAAAAAAATTATTGAGATAGCTCTTAAAAATAAGATTCATGTAATAACACCTAATAAAGCATTAATTTCTAAGCATGGTGATAAATTAGGTGAATTAGCAGAAAAAAATAAAGTAAATCTTGAATTTGAAGCATCTGTTGCAGGCGGAATTCCAATTATACGAACAATTAAAGAGGGTTTAGCTACAAATAAAATTACAAAAGTTTATGGTATTCTTAATGGTACATGTAATTATATCATGTCAGAAATGGAAAAAACTAAAGATAGTTTTAAAAATGTTCTGAAGATGGCACAGAAACTTGGCTATGCTGAACCTGGAAACCCAAAATTAGATCTTAATGGTTATGATGCATTGGCTAAAATTAAAATTTTGACATCATTAGCTTTCAATAAGCGTATTTCTAAATCTAACTGTCTAATGGAAGGTATTGAAAATATTGATTATACAGACATTAAAATTGCTGACCAGTTAGATTTTAGAATAAAATTATTAGGTATTACTGAAATTATAAATAATAGAATTTTTGAAAGAGTTCATCCATGTTTGGTTAAAAAAGACTCTTACATAGGAAATGTTGGAGGAGTAATGAATGCTGTAATATTAAATGGTTCTCCTATAGGAGAGTCTGTATTACAAGGGGAGGGTGCTGGACCAGGGCCAACCTCCTCTGCATTAATGTCTGATCTTTTATCTATATTAAGAGGAAATATAAAATATCCTTTTGGTATATCTAAAAATAAAAGATTAAAGCCTAAAATATTTAATAAAGCTCAATCATCAAATTCTCTTTATGTTAGATTGAAAGTTAAGGATAAACCTGGTGTTCTCTCTTCTATAACTAAGATTTTGGCAAAATATAAAATTTCAATTCAAAGATTAATACAATTACCCGAAAATAAAAGTAAGACAGCTACGATTGTTCTAATTACTCATAATGCCAATGAATTAGACGCTCAAAGATGCATTAAATCTTTTAAATCAAATAAAAACATTATTAAAAATCCAGTTCTTATTCGATTATTTTAATGGAACTTTATATAAAACTATTTGAAGTTCTTTTTCCAGTTTTCATTATTGTTGGGATTGGATATTTTCTTGGAAAAAAAAATCCAAATTTTGATACTTCTTTTATAACTACTTATTCAGCTAATTTTGGTACTCCATCAATAGTAATCTTTTCAATATCGGCAAGTGGTGTAACTTTCGCAATGTTTTCTGAGTATTTCTTATATGCAGTAATCCTATTATCCTCTTTTTTAATTGTTGGCTTATTTTTTTTGATTTTGATGAAAAAAGACTACCTAAGGGAGTTACCAACATTTTTCTTACCTAATACAGGTAATATGGGTATTCCAATATGCTTGTTTGCATATGGTAAATTAGGCATGGGTGTGGCGGCAGCTATATCTTCATTAGTTGTGCTTCTTCATTTTACTTTAAATATTTTTTTAGCAAAACGTGAATTCGATTTAAAAGTTATAATCAAAAGTCCCTCATTTTATGCAATAATTACAACAATCATTTTTCTTTATTACGAAATACCATTACCAATATTTATTTTAAATACTGTCATGCTTCTAGCTTATGGAATGATTGTCATGATTTTAATGTCTTTAGGTGTCTCATTAACTCAAATGAAGGTTTTTTCATTTAAGGATGCTTTAATTACATCTACTGGAAGAGTTATTATAGGTCCATTAATTGGATTTGCCTTAATATTATTTTTTGATCTGTCGGGTTTTGCTGCTGGAGTTCTTTTAATTCAATCATCAATGCCAAGTGCAATTCTTTGTTATCTGGTTGCTTCTATGTATTCACCTAAAGAGATAGTCGATAATATATCTAGTACAATAGTTGTTTCAACTTTAATGTCATTAATTACAGTTCCAATAACAGTCTTTTTTGCCTTAAAATACTTTAGCTAATGAAGAATTATCTTATTTTCAGAACTGATCGTATTGGTGATTTTCTGCTTACCTGCATACTAATTAAAAATATTAGATCTAATGATCCAAATAGTTCTATTACAATTGTTTGTTCAAAAAAAAACTACGATTATATATCTAGATATAAGGGGATTGATCAAGTTATTATTTATAAAAAAAATTTACTTTCTTATTTTTTTAATTTTTTAAAGTTATTTAAAAAAAAATTTGATTATTCGATAATTCATGATGATAAGGATAGATCTAAAATCTTAAATTTTCTGATTAGAAAAAAAAAGACAATTTTAATTGATAAAAATAAGCAAAAAACAAAAATTGATATTATTAAAAATATTATTACTGAGATTGGTTTTAATTATTCTGAAAATAATTTGAATATTTTAGATATTAAAAATAATTTATTGGATAATTCAAAGGGGAAATATATTGTTTTTCATTATGATGAAAAATGGTCAAACAAAACATATATTTCTAATTATATGAATATTGAACCTAATTTAGATGAATTAATAAACTTTATTAAACAATTAGAAGAAAAGCTTGAATTAAAAATAATTATTACGACAGGAAGTCATACTCCTATGAAATTAATAAAACTTACCTTGTCTGACTATTTTAAAAACGTGGAAATTTTATTAAATCAAAGTTTTTTCGAACTTGAAAAAATAGTCTTTAATTCAAAATTATTAATTTCTTGTCATGGATCAATTTCACATATAGCTGCTTCAAAAAATATATCTCAAATAGATATAATAGATAAATCATATGATTATAGTGTTTGGACTTCACATTTTAGAAATTATAACTATGTATTTAGAAAGAATTTTGATGAACTTTCTAAAGATATTTACAATTTATTATGATTTAAGTTAATTTTTTATCTAAATTAAATTTTATATATATATTATCGATTGATGATGATCATTATTTGTCGAATTTTATTAAAACTTAATTTTATTTAATGCGTTATTTTTAAATAAATTTGCCTCATTAATATATCTTCTTACCATTTGTGTTGTTTTATGGCCTGTCATAGCCATAATGTTCCTTTCTTCAGCACCAGCTTCTGCAGCAGATGTCGCAAATCCTGATCTTAAACTATGTCCACCATATTTTGTTGGATCTAAACCTGCCAGAAAAGCATATTTTTTAATTATGAGTGAGACTGACTTATCCGAAATTTCAAAAATTTTTCCTATTTTAATATTATTAAAATTAATCCAGTCTTTAAGTTTTATTACTGGACAAAATTCTAAATTTTCGAAGTAGGGTATTGCTTTTAGACTACCTTCGCCTGATTGATCTGTTTTAGATCTTTTAATAAAAATTTTAAGACCCTCATTTACAAATTCTAGGTCATCATACTCAATATTAACTAATTCAGATCTCCTAAACCCCCCAGAAAACCCTAATAGTATTAGAGATTTATTCCTTATTCGTTTAAATTCTTTCTTTTCATTATCATCTATAGCTTTAATTATAAGCTTTAAATTATTGATTAATATAGGTTTTTTTGATTTCTGATATGATCCATTTACCCGTTTTATACCTAACAGATTTTCCATTATTATAGGATGTTTTGAATCCAAATAATAACCTTTCATTTTATGCACAACTTTGATTGAAGCTATTCTTCTTTTTAATGTACTAAATTTACTTTTTTTTGATAGGTGAGTTAAATATAAAGATAATATCTTAGGTTCAGTTGGAAGTGAATTAAGTCCATTTTTCAGACAAAACAAAGCAAAGTCCTTAAAATCTGACTCGTATGCTCGAACTGTATTTTTTGCTTTAGAGTTTTTTAAGTTTTTAATTGTTTCTAGTTCAAGTGATTTAATATCACTAATAATATTTTTCATATTAATTACCGATAACCATTAATTATCGGAAATTATAATATAACACATTTTACAAGTCAAGCATTTAATGTAAAAGGATCTTAATGCCTAAATATGTATTAATCGGTCTTGTTGTAGTTATTGGAACATTTCTAATTATGAATTACTGGCCAAAATTAAAAGAACAAACAAAAAATCGTATTTTAATGATTATTTTTGGCATATTTTTTATAAGTATTTTTGTTCTTCTATTTTTATTAATGTTTTGAGGTTAATTGATAGATATTATTAGTATTTTAGTTGCTGGGACATTTTCATGCATAATTCTTGATATTCTTGGTTATTTACTAAAATTAATCGGTATTCCAGAACCGTCTTGGGGAATTGTTGGAAGATGGACTTATTATATGCTTAAAAATGCTACTTTTTATAACCCAAATATCGCCAAAATGCCTAATTTTAAATATGAGGTCTTACTTGGATGGGTTTTTCACTATTATGTATCAATTTGTTGGTCCGTTATTTATTATTTTTGTTTTTTTATTATAGGTCTAAAAATGAGTTATTATTCAGGCTTTATATTTGGAGCTCTTACAACTTTAGCTCCATTATTGATATTTTTACCATTTACAGGACAAGGAGTGTTTGCAAATAAGACTGGAATACCCATTAAAACGTCAATTATGTTTTTTACTAGACACTCTATTTATGGAATTGCAATGTATGAGGGTTTTAGATGGTTTACTTAAAGCTTTAGATTAAGTTATCCCCACTATTCATCCCTGTTAAAAACTCAGTATATTCAACGATAAAGTGATACATACAACCTACCCTATCTGATATTGTACTAAATGAATTAAGAGGCAACTCTTAACTGACCAGCTGGGGAAAAACCGAGAGGTTCAAGCCCAGAGGGCAGAAAGCTCTACAGAGTAGCGCTAAAATTGTAGAGTGAACGGCATGGCGGTAGCGCATAAAACGACGTGCCAAAAACTACTGTTCTTTGTACCTGAAAAGGTGCAAGGAAACAGGGTTTTTTTTATGATTCTAAAAGGAACTAAATTTCAAGTTAAAGTTTGGAAATACCTCAAAACAATCCCTAGGGGACAAGTTAGGTCTTACTCTGATGTAGCAAAAGCTATAAATAGGCCAAAAGCAGTTAGAGCTGTGGCAAATGCAATAGGTAAAAATCCATATGCTCCAAAGATTCCATGCCATAGAGTTATAAGGTCAAATGGGTCATTAGGCGGTTATTCTGGTTTGGGAGGTATTAAAAAAAAAAGAAAACTACTTATTTCAGAAGGAATTTTGCTTTAATAGCAAGTAATATCAACTCTTTTATGCAGAAATACAATATATAGCTCATATTTTTATAAATCACCTATAAGTTGCACTATAAATTAACTAATACTTAAAATAGACCCCCTTATAGGCGATTAAAAGGTATATTCGAAATTTGCAAAGCTTAATAATATTTTTGCATTTCAGTAAATAGTGAAGCTAATTTTTTACTCAAGTTTATGAGCTTATGTTGAAAGATTCATGTAAATCAAAGAGATTTGGATATTTAAATGAATAATTTGTTTTTGATCCCTACCCCTTTTATATAAAATCAAGTAAAATAGTCTTTTATAGATATTAAAATTATCTATCTAATCTAGCTTTAGATCTGGCTAAGTAATTTAGTTATATATTTATTTTTATTCTAATAAATCTTGATAATTTATTTATCATTAAAATAATTTTTATAAAACTTAAAACTAATAAAAATAATAAATACAATAGTTTACAATTAATTTTTAAACCATTACATTAGTATATATGACAGTAGTTATTACCTATATATATTCTTTGAAAGATAATATTCTCTTTTAGAAATATAAAAACCACATAAAACAATAATAAATAGGCCTAAATAAGTCCAATTATCAGGTAATTCATTAAAAATATAGTAACTAAGAATAATATTAGTAATTATTTCAGTATAACCAAGAGGGGCAAGTTTGGATGCATCAGCATATTTTAATGATAAAATAATAAATAAATGTGCTACTGCAGCCACAAGACCTATTAAAGCCATCATAACCCACTGATTTGAGGATGGGTTAATCCAGACGTTAGGCATAAAGAAGGACATAACTATAGTCCCTACCGTGCCGGCAAATAATAAGGTTAATAGAGAGTTATCAGATTTACTTAATTTTCTGGTAATAATTAGATAAAATCCATAACAAATTCCATTACCTAAAGCTGCCAAAGTAGCTAAATTTATCTCAATAAAACCCGGTCTTATTACTACTAAAGTTCCTATAAACCCAATAGAAACTGCAGTCCATCTTCTAATGCCAACCTTTTCATTTAAAAAAAATGGGGACATGGCGGTTACACAAATAGGTGCAACAAATGCTAGAGTAAGTGCTTTAGGCAAGGAAATTTCAGATATTGCATAAAAAAATAAATAAGTAGAAAATACAAAAATTAATCCTCTTAATAATTGTAGAGTTGGTTTTTTACTCCATACAAAAGATTTTCTTTTAAAAAAAAACATTATTAATAATGTAAAAACAACAGTAAAAAAATATCTAGCCCAAGTTATTTGTAAAACATCCATTGAAGAGCTTAAATACTTTGCCAAAGCATCCATTACAGGAACAATCATCCATGCTGTGGCATTTAAAATTATTGCCCTCATATAATAAATTTAAATGTATTTTGATATATTTTGAAACATATCACCTATCCCAATAGAATTTTGAATTGGACCCAAATGTCCTTTCTATAATATATTTTGAAACTAATGAGCAATTAAAATATTTATGATATTTTGAGTGTCCTTTTTTAGCTATTCTAAAACCTAATTTTTTATCCTTTTTATACCTTTTAATTTTTTCTGATAAATCAAATACATCTTTGTAAAAAATCATTTCATCGTTTTCAAAAAAATCACTATATTTAGCTCTCTCGTCAATAAAAGTTAGTAAACCATTGCCCACAAGCTGTGCAATTCTATCACTACTATAATATTTGGTTGGTTTGCCTCTGCTTAGATTAATTGCCATGTTCGAATTTGACAAGTTGGATAAAAAATTATCTCCCCAAATTGGCTCTCTACCAAACATCCCATAAATGTCAAATTTTACTCCATTTGATAGACTTTTTAATTTAGTTATAAAATTCTCACGCTCATCAATTTTTCCAGTTCTTAATTTACCTCTATGGACACCATGACTTATAGCGTAAAAAATATCATATATTTTATTTTGCCTAAAATTTTCTAAATGATCTAAAGCTCTATCACAAGGGTTAGGGATAAAAAAAGAATTTTTAATTTTAAAATCTAATGCATCAGGACTTGTTGTTATAAAAGTAGCGTCACAAAAATTACTTTTATTTAAAACACGAGATTTATTTTTTAAAAAATCTGGTCCTTGTCTCGATAATGGATCAAGAAACCATTGGGATATTTTTAAATTAGAATATTTATTTTTTGCATCTAATAAGGATTGTGGATCAACACGGTCGGCATGACCAAGAATTAACAAGTCAGGCTTAAAGTTTTCTATTGTATTGCTTACTAACTTATTAAGATAATTTTCACCAGAGGGGTCGTTAAAAGATCTTGAATAACTAATTATATCTCTATCGGATATATTCAAAACATTGTGTCCTTCTCTAATTAATCCGTTATTAATTCTTATGCCAGTATTATATTGAAGTCTGCCAAAGTATCGGTGATTAAAATTTGTAATATGGATTATTTTAAGTTTTGAATTTTTATTAAAATTAAAGCTTTTGTGTAATATTTCTGAAAATAAATTGCTTCTTGCCTTATCTATTATACTGGAAACATACTCATGACTAAGGAAAAAAGATTTATAATTCAACTTTTGTATTTTTTTTCTAAAATTAGGCTTTATTATTAATTTTTTAATTGAACTATATAATGTTTTAGGATCGAGTTTATGCAGGATTATTGGGTGCTTTGTTGTTTCTGGCAGTCCACCTCTATTAGTTATTATTGTTGCACAGCCAGCACTACATGCTTCTAAGCTAGATCTTCCAAATGGCTCCTCCCATTTTGAACATGCTACAAATATACTTGATCCTTTTAATGTATTAAGAACAGCATTATTCTCTTGAAAATTTAAAATTTTCAAATTTTTATGATTAAAAATATGTTTTTCTCTAGGTTCGTCACCTATAACTGTTGATTTCCATTCAGGAAACTCATCTAATATTTTTAAAATTGCCTTTCCAAAGACATCATAACCTTTTGACTCATTAAGCTTTCCAACAAAAGTTATTAATTTTTGTTTACTAGATAAATTAACTTTTAATTTTTTTGTTGATTGGAAACAGATTCCAAATTTTGACAAATAGTTTTGCTCATTTATATTTGTGAAAAATTTATTTTTAGTCCAGTTACTATTAAAGAATATATAGTCACAATTCTTTATAAGGTTTAAACGATCTACTTTTTTCTTTGATCCAGATAATGTTAATGGATCATTATGAAAGTAAATAATAATTTTAGAATTTAGGTTTTCTTTAATAGCTTTAAAGTAGGAAGGTCTATTATGTATTTCAATTAAATCAATATTTTTATTTTTATTAATATCGACAAACCTTTTCAAATATTTTTTATTATTACTTGAGAAAATATTTTTTTTAACTTTTATATTGTAGAAATTTTTAGTTAAGTAGTTATTACCTTTAGTATTGCCATATATAAAAGTGGTAGATTTAAATTTAGAAAATTTTAATAAATTTGAAACATGTATAGAAACAGCCCCAGAATATTTTGGCGAATAATCTTCTTTATATGGAAGCAAGATTGATATTTTCATTTAACATTCTTAATAAACTTATCTTTTAATTTATTTCGTAATTTATAATTTTTTTTCAATTTATATTCTTCTTTCATGGCAATAATTTTATCATTATACTTTTGGTAATATATTAACTTCCATGAATTTCCTTTTGTAAATTTTGCACCTTTTGAATTATTGTGAAGATGAAGTCTTTTTTCAATATTATTCGTATATCCTACATAAGACCTGAATTTATTGACTTTTTTAGTTAATATAAGATATACAAAATATACCATTATTTTTTATAAACAGTCTAATTGTTGATAATTTAATATACATCATAAAACTAGGATAGATTTCAAAATGATATATTTTTTCTATGTTTAATCTTCAAGATAAAAGTTACTTGCAACTATTATTTAAGCAAATTGTTATCCCGCAATTACTGCAAGCAATAACAAAGCCACAATATTGGTGATTTTAATCATGGGATTTACAGCAGGTCCTGCTGTATCCTTATATGGATCGCCAACAGTGTCGCCAGTAACAGCTGCCTTATGAGCTTCTGAACCTTTGCCTCCAAATTTTCCATCTTCAATATATTTTTTTGCATTATCCCATGCACCACCACCAGCTGTCATAGAAACAGCTACAAATAGACCAGTTATAATAACACCTAATAACATTGCTCCAAGGGATGATAAAGCTGCGACCTGCCCACCTATAAAATAAATTACAATGTATAATACAATAGGCGATAGTATTGGTAATAAAGAAGGAATAACCATTTCTTTAATTGCCGCTTTTGTAAGTAAATCAACTAGCTTACCATAATCAGGTTTAGCTTTCCTTTTCATTATACCAGGAATTTTTTTGAATTGTCTTCTAACTTCAATAACAACAGCGCCTCCTGCTCTACCTACTGCTTGCATGCCCATTGATCCAAAAAGATAAGGAAGCATACCACCTATAAGTAAACCAACTACGACATATGGATTAGATAAATCAAAAGTAACAACTATTCCCTCTAAATTTGAACCAGCAACTTTAGAAAAATGTTTTATATCTTCTGTGTATGCTGCAAAAAGTACTAACGCTCCAAGACCAGCAGATCCTATTGCATAACCTTTTGTTACAGCTTTTGTTGTGTTGCCAACCGCATCAAGAGCATCCGTCGTTTTACGAACATTTTTTGGAAGATTTGACATTTCAGCTATTCCGCCAGCATTATCTGTTACAGGACCATAAGCATCTAATGCAACAACCATACCTGCTAAGGCCAGCATTGTAGTTACAGCAATGGCAATACCATAAAGGCCAGCTATATGATTAGTCCATAAAATTCCACCAACGATTATTAATGCTGGAACAGCAGTTGCTTCCATAGAAACTGCTAAACCTTGAATTACGTTTGTACCATGACCTGTAGTTGATGATTTAGCTACACTTTTTACAGGTCTATAATCAGTTCCTGTATAATATTCTGTTATCCAAATTATTAAACCTGTGATTATTAAACCTATAATTCCACAAAAATATAGACTTAAACCATTAAAAGTTTTTCCATTTGCTACATATTCCGTAGTAAAACCTATAACGTGTTTTGTAATTGGAAATAATATAATTAAAGAACTAATTGCCGTTATTACAAAACCTTTATACATGGCTTTCATAATATTCTTATCACTACCAAGAGTAACAAAAAAAGTTCCAAGAATAGATGTTAAAATGCAAGCTCCACCAATAGCCAATGGATATATCATCATATTTAAATCATTTACAAAGAAAATAGATGAAAGGACCATGGTAGCAACAATAGTAACAGCATAAGTTTCAAAGAGATCAGCTGCCATACCTGCGCAATCACCAACATTATCACCAACGTTGTCTGCAATAACTGCGGGATTTCTTGGATCGTCTTCTGGAATACCAGCTTCAACTTTTCCAACTAAATCAGCTCCTACATCAGCACCTTTTGTAAAAATACCACCACCCAGTCTTGCAAAAATAGAAATAAGCGATGCACCAAAACCTAAGGCGACTAGTGCATTAACAATTTCTCTCTCTTCAATTCCAACTTTTACTAAATAATAATAATATACTGCAATTGAAAGTAACGCCAAACCAGCAACCAACATTCCAGTTACTGCACCTGATTTAAATGCTATTGATAAACCACTTGCCAAACTTTTTCTTGAGGCTTCAGCTGTTCTTACATTAGCTTGAACAGAAACAAGCATTCCAACATAACCTGCTATTCCAGATAAAGTAGCACCGATTAAGTATCCTAAGCCAACCAATGGACTAAATAAAATTGTTATAATTATCAGAACTACTACACCAACTATTGCAATTGTTTTATATTGTCTATTTAAATATGCTCTAGCTCCTTCTTGAATTGCAGATGCAATTTCTAACATTTTAGCATTACCTGAGCTTGAATTTAAAATATTTCGACCTGTTATAAAACCGTAAACGATGGATAATATTCCAGCCGCTATTATATAATACATTATTGTTTCAGTTGATGTGTTCATTTGTTCCTTTGTTAATTATACATGTGAAAAATATGTAATACAAAATATGATATAAAACGCAATATTTAACTTTTTTAGAAATTATGAGAATATCCCTCATTATACGCATGTTTTAATCTCTTATCACCATCAATAATCTCATTATTTTTTGCATCTTTAGTTAAATAGCCGATTAGTGATACTTTTTGATTCATCTTTTTACAAAATTTTTTAATATAATTTCTCTTTGACTTTGGTGATGTAAATATAATTTGATAATCATCACCCTTTGAAATGAAATTAATTTTCTTTTTTTTAAATTTTTTAAGATAGTTTGTCATATTTGATGAAACTGGAACTTTATTTAAATATATTTTATAAAATAATTTATTATTATTCATTAGTTTACTTAAATCCCCAAAAAGTCCATCTGAAATATCAATTGAGGAGTTAGCTAGTTTTAAAAGTTTAGCACTAATTTGGATTGGTAAGTCAGGTAAATAGTATTTTTTAATAAAATAATTATTTTTTTTTCTATTCAACAAAACTTTTTTTTTTAAAATCTGCAATCCTAAATAGCTATCACCAATGTTTCCTGTTACATATACATCATCACCATTCTTACACTTATTTCTTTCAAT
Organism: uncultured Pelagibacteraceae bacterium; assembly: GCA_902592715.1. Taxonomy (GTDB): domain Bacteria; phylum Pseudomonadota; class Alphaproteobacteria; order Pelagibacterales; family Pelagibacteraceae; genus Pelagibacter. The sequence continues at coordinate 16,233 of CACJFS010000005.1, read as the reverse complement.
TATACGATTGGAATAACCCAATGACATAATTGTAAAGGTTAGTTTTTTTGATTTAGTAGTATCGCCACCAGACAATTTAATATCAAATTTCTTTTGCTCTTCTTCAAGACTTTTAGATATTAGATTAAGATTTTTTTTTGAAAATGATTTATTATTTCCACTAGTACCTATAAAAAAAAACTTTGGTTTTACACCTTTGCAATACAAATCTGATATTGATGACCTTAATACTTTTTTAATTACTAAACCTGGTTTAGTGAAGTCTAGAAAATGAACACCCTCTACATAAGTATCAATAGAAATAACAACCTTGCGTTTTTTATCAAAAAAAACATCATCATTTAAACCTAATGCTGATGGGTTATTATAAGATAATTTTTTAAAGTATTTTTGAATTAGAGCAAACTCATTCATTGCTAATTCTAATTTTTTTTGAAATTTTATCTAATAATGCATTTAGGTATTTAGTTTGCGAGTCTTCTATAAAAAAATTTGATGCTTTCAAATATTCATTAATTATAATTTTAATTGAAGTATTTGGCTTATATAAAAATTCAAAAATTGCACTTTTTATAATTATTTGAAATACTTTATCCATATTTTTAATCTTAAGATCTTGATCTAAATGATTATTGATCTCAGTATTTATTAATTCTTCTCTCTCAATAGTGCCATTAACAATATCTTTAATAAATTTTTTAAATCTATGTTTTGGAAAAGTTATATTTTCCTCGTTATTAAAAAGTTTTCCATAAAGTTTTTGTATAATTATTACTCTTGGATTTTTTTGTGGTGAAAATTGAACTGACATAATTTATTGTGATAGAACAGATAAAACTGCTTCTGCAGCCTCTGAACCTTTTCTGCCTCGTTCATTAGCTTGTTTTTTGTTTAAGCAGGTAATTACACCGTTCCCCACAGGTTTCTTAGATGTAATTGATAACGTCATTAATGCATCGGTAGTTGCTTTAGATATAAAATCAAAGTGAGGTGTTTGACCTTTAATTACACAACCTAAAGCTATAAAACCATCAAATTTATTTAAATTTTTTCCTATAGTTACAGGTATTTCAAATGCACCAGGTACATTAATCACCTTTATACTGCATTTAGTTTTAATTTTATTTATTGCACTTTTTAATAAAGACCTAGCAATATTTTCGTAATAACTTGCAACAACAATTAGAATTTTTTTTTTCACTTTATAATTTCCTGCTTCTTAATTTTAATGCCATATCCTTCTAAACCTATCACCTTTTTTTTAGATCTAGTAACAAGTATCATATTTTTAATATTTAAAGATTTAATAATTTGAGCTCCTATACCATAGTTTCTAATCAATTTGTCATGACCCTTTTTATAAAAGGTTTTACTTTTATACTGTTTAAGTGTTTGGGTAACTGATTTTAAATTAGGGTCTCTTATAAATACAAGAACACAGTTATTATATTTTTTAAAATGTGAGATTGTTTTATCGAATGAATTTGGCAGTTTTTGATTAATTAGATAATTTTGAACTACATTAGATGATATTACTCTTAATCTAGGTACAACTCCCTTCATTAAAGTTCCCTTTATCAGTGCAAAGTTTTCTGATCCATCAAGTACATTTTCAAATACTTTTATTTTAAATTTCTGTTTTTGAACAATTATTGAAGAAGTTTTTTTTAATTTAACAAGTTTCTCTCTTTTTAACCTATAAGCAATTAAATCTTCGATCTTACCTATTTTAAGTTTATGTTTTTTAGCAAAATTAAATAATGTTTTACCTGTCGCCATTTTTCCATCATCTGCCATAATTTCACAAATAACAGCTGAATTATTTTTTTTAGCAAGTTTTGATATATCAACTGAAGCTTCCGTATGCCCTGCTCTAACAAGCACACCTCCATCTCTTGCTATAACTGGAAAAACATGTCCTGGAGATACAATATCATTTTTTTTTGCATTTTTATTTGATGCAGCTTTAATCGTTTTTGCGCGATCATAAGCTGATATACCTGTTGTAACACCTTTTTTAGCTTCTATAGAGTAAGTAAAAGCAGTTTTGCTTCTCGATTGATTTATTGGTGAAGCCAAAGTTAATCCAATTTTTTTTGATTGTGCATTATCCATCGCTAAACAAATTAATCCTCTTGCATGTTTGGCCATGAAATTAATATGATTAGGATTAACAGCTGATGTGGAAATTACTAAATCACCCTCATTTTCCATCTCTTCATGTTTACTCTCATCATCAACAAGAATAAACATTCCATTTTTTTTAACTGTCTTAATGATACTTTCTATTGAGCTAAAATTATTTTTTTTCATTGATAAATTTCTTTACATATTTTGACATAATATCAATCTCAACATTGACCAAATCATTTTTTTTAAGAGTGATTAAGTTAGTTAATTTTAATGTATGAGGTATAATCCATATTTCAAAAGAATTCTTTTTAATTTTTGATATCGTTAGTGATACTCCATTTATTAATATAGAAGCTTTTTCTACTAATTGCTTCTTAAGTGATTTTGTTATTTTAAATTCAAAAATATTTGATTTATCAACTTTCTTAATACTTTTTACAGAACAAACTGTATCAACATGACCCTGGCAGATATGTCCTGAAATATTATCACCAAATTTTAAAGGTTTTTCTAAATTAATTTCATCTCCAATCTTAATATTTCTAAATTTTGATTTGGCCAACGTTTCATTAGATAGATAGAATTCTAAAGTATTATTCTTATAAGAAATCAAAGTAAGACAAACTCCATCACAAGAAATTGAAATCCCAAGATTTTTATTCGAAACTTTCAATGAAGATTTTATAAATAAATTAACTCCTTTTGCCCTTTTTTTGATTTCGTTAATTATTCCTTTATTAAATATAATTCCATTAAACATTTTAATAGTAGTGAGTGAGTATATCTTTATCTAAATATGTGTTTATTTTTTTTTTATTTTTGTAGCTTTTATTAATCATTTTTACTAATGAAGATAGATTAATTTTATCTCTATTAGAGATTATTTTGTCGCTTTTAAAGAAATAGAATTCATTTAATAAATTTTCATTAAGAAAATTTGTCATTAAATCCTTACCAGCCTCTATTAGAAGCCTGTGTAGACCAAGTGTATAAAGTGTTTGTGTTATTTGTCTAAGGTTAAAGTTAGTCTTATTTTCTAGTTTTTGATAAATAAGTTTAACACCTCTATTTTTTAAATATTTAATTTTTGAGATATTTTTAGAACAGTGAAATATAATTAATTTACTCTTTTTTGAATTTTTAATCACGTAAGAGTTAATTTTTATTTTTAAATTCTTATCTATTACAACTACAGTAGGTGAAAATTTCTCTAATCCATTTAATCTACAATTAAGTTTGGGGTTGTCTGTATTAATTGTTTTGTAAGAAGTTATTATGGCATGATTTTGAAATCTTAAAATATGTGAAACGCTTCTTGAATGTTCATTTGTTATAAAAGAATTGTTTCTTAAAATATTTAAATTTGATGAACTTGCAATTTTTCCAATTATATAAGGGGCTTTGTTAGATCTTATATAATTATATTCATTATAAAGGTTCTTAACTTCTCTTTTTTGAAGTCCTGATATTACAACTATTTTTTTAGACTTTAAAATCTTTTTAGTTTTATTAAATGTTCGTAAATCTTTATCCTCAATTGAGTAATACACTCTCTTAACTTTATTTTTTATTATTGCATTTGTGCAAGGAGGTGTAACCCCGTGATGAGAACAAGGCTCAAGTGTCGAGTAAAGCGATGTTCCTTTATTATATCTATTTTTATTTAAAGCAATGCTTTCTGCATGTGGTCTACCACCATTATTAGTAGTTGCAAAAGATAAGATGTTATTATTTTTTACAATTACACATCCAACTGATGGATTTGTGCCAGTTAAATACTTATTATTCTTTGCTAAGTTTATAGCAAAGTTCATAATTTTTTTATCTGATGATTTATAATTATCTTTTTTTAAAGACATCAATTCTATCCACAAATTGAACAAAGTCTTTTTCTTCTCTGAAGTTTCTATAGACTGATGCAAATCGGACATATGCTACAGGATCAAGCTCTTTTAAACCCTCCATAACCATTGTGCCGATTGTATTTGATAATATTTCGCTTTGACCTAATTCTTCAAGTGATCTGCTTATTTTCGAAATAAATTTTTCAGTTGTTTCTGTATCAATAGGTCTTTTCTTTAAAGCAACATAAATAGATTTTGAAAGTTTTTCTCTGTCAAAAGTTGATTTTCTTCCGTTCTTTTTAATTACAGTTAATTCTCTAAATTGTACTCTTTCAAAAGTAGTAAACCTTTGTCCACATGTACAAAGTCTTCTTCTTCTAATTGTTGTTCCATCTTCTGTAGGTCTAGAGTCAACAACAGATGTATCGCCTTTTTTACATATAGGACATATCATAAGCTTAAGTTAACCTAAGTGCTTATATATAGGAAAATTTGAACATAGGCTAACAACTTCTTTTCTTACTTCATCCTCAGTTTTAGAGTTATCTTCAGGATTTTCTGCCAATCCTTTGATTGTTTTTGTTATTAAATCACCTACTATTTGAAATTCTTTTAATCCAAATCCTCTTGTTGTGGCAGCCTGTGACCCAAGTCTTATACCAGAAGTTATCATTGGGCTTTCACTATCAAATGGAATACCGTTTTTATTGCATGTAATATTGGCTCTAGAAAGGCTTTCAGCAGCTACATTACCTTTTACATTAAAAGGTCTTAAATCAACTAACATCAGATGAGTATCAGTACCGCCTGAATAAATTTTAAAACCATTATTTTTTAATGTCTCAGCTAAAATTTTTGCATTAGCTAAAACTGTTTTTATATAATCTTTAAATTCTGGTTTTAATGCTTCTTTAAATCCAACAGCTTTGGCAGCTATGATATGCATTAATGGTCCCCCTTGGTATCCAGGGAAAACTGCAGTATTAAATTTTTTAGATAGATCTTCATGATTGGTTAATATAATTCCACCTCTAGCACTTCTAAATACCTTGTGAGTAGTTGATGTAACTACATGAGCATAGTCACATGGATTTGGATATCCCTTACCAGCAACCAAACCAGAAAAATGAGCCATGTCAACCATGAGGTATGCTCCGACTTTATCAGCTATTTCTCTAAATCTTTTAAAATCAATTACTCTTGAATAAGCACTACCACCAGCAATTATAAGTTTAGGTTTATGTTCAAGCGCAAGTTTTTCAACATTATCATAATCAATAAGTTCAGATTCTTTATCAACTTCATAGCCAATTGCATTAAACCATTTTCCAGACATAGAAATTTTTAAACCATGAGTAATATGTCCACCTGAATTCAAACTCATTCCCATAAAAGTATCACCAGGTTTTAACAAAGCTAAAAATACAGCTCCGTTTGCCTGTGCCCCTGAGTGAGGTTGAGCGTTAGCAAATTTACAATTAAATAATTCTTTAAGTCTATCTATAGCTAATTGTTCAGCTACATCCACATGTTCACAACCGTTATAGTATCTTTTGCCTGGATATCCTTCAGCATACTTATTTGTTAATACTGAACCTTGAGCTTCAAGGACTGCTTGAGATACGATATTTTCAGATGCAATTAGTTCAATATGATTTTGTTGTCTTACTAACTCATCATTAATAGCTTTATAAATTTCTGGATCACTATCTAATAAGCTTTTTTCAAAAAAATCTTTGTACTCACTGTTTAAATATTTTGTTTCACTAGACATAAATTTATATTTTTTTAACCCTTTTTAAGTGCCTACCACCCTCAAACTTTGTATTTAAGAATGCATTAATACATTTAAAGGCTAAATTTTTACTAATCAACCTTTCTCCTAATGTAATAACATTTGCATCATTATGCAATCTAGATAATTTAACGTTTTTTACTGAATAACATAATGCCGCTCTTATATTTTTATGCTTATTAGCAGTCATTGCCATACCCATTCCTGATCCGCATACTAAAATACCAAAATGCTCTTTATTTATTTTTTTTGATAATTTATGTGCATAATCTGGGTAGTTTACTGATTTTTTAGAATGTTTAGGCCCTAAATCTAAAACTTCAAATTTTGACGAAAACTTTTTTTTAATACTCTCTTTTAACTTAAATCCAGCGTGATCAGATGCGATATAGATTTTTTTCAAATTAATTAAATTTATAATCTAAAACACACGCAACAAGGTGAATTCTATTTTCTTCTCCACCATTAAATGCATTATGATATTTTGTATTGTTAGTAACCCATACCGATCCATCGGCAGGCATATGCTTAGCTACATTATCGATAACCATTAAGCATCCTGGATTTGTTATAATTGGTATATGCAATCTAGGTTCTGGATCTCTATGCCAGCTTAATGTTGATCTTGGTTCTTTTAATAAAATTCTCACTCTGCCTAATTTATATTTTGATGAAAGAACATCATAAACTTCTTTAAAATAAGTATTTTCATAATCTTTTATGAATTCATTATATTTAGACTCGTCTATATCAACATCTCTTGAAACTTCTTTTCCAGATTTATCAGGTTTAGTCCAATAAACACCTCGAGCCTTACTACCTTTTATTGAGTCTGGGTCACCTGGTATTTGTGTTAATGAAATTGCTCCAAAATTAGTTACACCCCCACCATCATCAAATTTTTTAATTTGTATGATTTGGTTATAAGCATCTTGAAGCTTATTAATATCAAATTGTATAGTTTGTTTTTGAAAATCACTAAAGTCTAAAACTCTATCAATTTGATTATGTAACTTTAAATTTACGATTTTGTTTTTATTGTTAATCATGAAGATTGTTTTCTACTCATTTATATATATATTTGTATAATAGATTTTGTCGCATAATAAAATACAATATGATTACAGGTAAATACCCAAATTTAAGGCTTAGAAGATCAAGAAAATATGCTTGGTCTAGAAAATTAGTTCAAGAAAGTGCTTTATCTTATAGTGATTTAATCCTCCCAATTTTCTTGGTTGAAGGAAAAAATAAAAAAGAATCAATAAAATCTATGCCAAATGTATTTAGATATAGTGTAGACAAACTAAATACGGTTGTAAGTAAAGCAATTAAAAAAGGGATACCTATGGTTGCTTTATTTCCACACACAAGCCCAACAAAAAAAAATGGAAAAGGTTCTGAAGCTTTAAATCCAGACAATTTAGTTTGTAGAGGGACAAAGTTCATTAAAAAGAAATTTAAAAATAAAATTGGTATTATGTGTGATGTGGCCCTAGATCCTTACACTTCTCATGGCCATGATGGATTATTAAAGAAAAAAGATATTCTAAATGATAAAACTATAGAAATACTTACCAAACAAGCAGTGCTTCAAGCCAAAATGGGATGCGATGTAATCGCGCCTTCAGATATGATGGATGGTAGAATTGGTAAAATTCGATCAGCTTTAGATAAAAATAATTTAAATGATGTGCAAATATTGTCATATGCAGTTAAATTTTCATCTAGCTTTTATGGACCATTTAGAGACGCAGTTGGATCAAAAAAATTATTAAAAGGAGATAAAAAGACATACCAAATGGATTTTAGAAATTCAGATGAGTCTTTGAGAGAAGTTTCTTTAGACATAAAAGAAGGTGCGGATATGGTTATGGTTAAACCTGGCATGCCCTATCTTGATATAATTAAGAGAGTGAAAGATAATTTCAAAATACCAGTATTTGCATATCAAGTTTCAGGTGAATACAGTTTAATAATGAATGGAATTAATAAAAAATTAATAGACAAATCATCAATAAAAGAATCTCTTATTTCATTTAAAAGAGCTGGAGCAAATGGAATTGTAACTTATTTTGCTGATCAAATTGATCTTTAATTATTTTAATAAATTAACAAAATCATTCCTAGAAGTAGGATAATTTTTGTTGTTGGGTCTAATGATTGTTTTATCCAAAAAATCTCCAACTATGGAATAACCACTATAAATATCTTTTAAATTTTGGGGACTGATGTTTTTATCTATTAGAAAGTTAGGTATAATTTTTTGACTTGAATCTACGATATATTTAGTTTGACCATTAATATTTTTATCAACTACGTAATCTTTAAAATTGATATCGTACCCAATAGATCTAAGTATATTTAGCTCTAAATATAAAAATTCAACTAGCCAATTTTCAAGATCAATTATTTTAAATAATTTTTCTACAAGGTTAAATATTTCGATATTATTTTCATTTTCGGCAGTAAGAATTTTAACTAGATTCATACAATAGATAATACAAAATAATTTTTTTTTATTTTCTAGATAGACAGGTGTTTTAATTTCATCGATTTCAATTTTTAGATAACCTAGTCTACCATCTTCTCTTAGTTTTGAATTTATGTGAAATTTATTACCAATTAATAAATAACTCTTTATCTTTTTTGATGTAGATCCAAAGATTACACCAACTATTTTACCGTTATTTTCAGTGTAAAATTCAGCAATTGATGAATTTTCATTATATCTATTCAAAGATAGTAAATATCCTTTATCTTGCCAATTCATTTTTGTTTAATTTTTTTGAGAAGTTCTGAAGCAGCAGATTGTTCTGCAATTTTTTTTGATGATCCGGTAGCATAGAAATATGCGCTATTTTTAAGTTTCACGCCAACTTTAAAATTTGGTTTATGTCTTGGACCGGTATTAGAGACTAATTTATAGATTGGTAGTATTTTAAAATTTTTTAAGGAGTACTCTTGAAGTTGTGTTTTGGCATCAATAAAAGTAGTTTCTGCATCGGTTATTAAATTTTTCCACAATTTTAGTATAAAACTTTTAGAAACCTCAAACCCTTTATCTAAATAAATTGCTCCAATTAAGGCCTCACAACAATCAGAGATAATTTTATTTTCAACTATATTTTTGCTCGACTTTGAATTACCTGTAATGACAAATTCTTTAAGATTTAAAGAATTTCCAACTTCTAGGCATTTATTTTTATTGACCAAAGAGGCTAATTTTTTATCTAAAGATCCAACTTTTTCATTCGGATAAAGTTCATATAATTTTTTAGAAACAACAAGACCGAGCACCCTATCACCTAAAAATTCAAGATTTTCATAATTATTATTAGGATCAAAACTCTTGTGTGTAATAGCTTGCAATAGAATTTTTTCATTTTTGAATTCTATTTTTATTTTTTTTTGAAGTCTTTGAATGATGTTCATAATTAATTAATAAATTTGAAAAATCTTTTGAACCTTAATATTTCATTCCAATTCCAAAATTTAACAATACTTCCTACAAATGGATCTGATGAAAAAAATAATATTTGAGCTTTACCGACAAGATTATTTTTGTGGACATAACCAACTTCAGATAAAAATCTACTATCTTTTGAGCAATCTCTATTGTCTCCTAGGAAAAATAAATGATCTTCTGGAACTAAATATTTATCTGAATTAGCAAAGGTAATATCTGTTCTATATGATGCTAAATAAACTTTACCATTTGGAAGTTTTTCCTCGAATGTGTTAACTTTTATTTTTGATTTACCACAATAGTTTGTGATATTTTTTGATTTAATTGTTTTTAAAATTTGATTTCCATTAAGGTAAAGATCGCCATTAATAAATTGAATTGTATCACCCGGTAGACCTATAACACGCTTAATATAGTCAGTTCTATTATCTGCTGGTGTTTTAAATACAGCTACATCGCCTCTTTCAGGATTATCAGTAAAAATACGATTTTCAAAAATAGGTGGACTAAATGGGAAGGAATGCTTGCTATAACCATATGTAAATTTAGTCACAAAAAGTCTATCACCAACTAATAAATTTGGTTCCATTGACGAAGATGGAATATAAAAAGGTTGCAACAAAATAGATCTAATTAAAACAGCTATAATAAGTGCGTAAATTATAGTTTTAAGATTTTCGATTATTATTTTTTTCATATTTTTTTATCTATAACAACAAAAGCGATTGAATAATCCTTTTCATCAGAAAGCGATAAAAAGACTTTATATTTTTGTATTTTTAATCTTTTTTTTAGAAAATTTTTTAATTTTTTTGATAATGAAATATATGGCATTCCATTTTTGTAATTCCTGATCTCGATATCAATAAAATTAATGTCAGATCTAAAGCCTGTGCCAATTGCTTTAACAAATGCTTCTTTTGCAGCAAATCTTTTTGCATAAAAGTTAATTTTATTTTTTAGTTTTTTCCCTTGATAAATTTCTTTTTTAGTAAAAATTCTATTTAAAAAACCTTTAATTTTTAACGAACTATTAATTCTACTGTTTTTGATAATATCAACTCCATTCCCTATTATATTCATTATCTTAATATTTTAATAAATTGTTTAACTACTTTTGAAATTCCATGAGAAACAGACTCTCCTATTATGAAATGACCTATATTAAATTCCTCAATTTGTTTTATTTTGTTAAGTATTTTTGTAGTTTTATAATCCATTCCATGACCAGCATGAACTTCTAATCCTATTTTTTTTGCATAAAAAGCACATTTTTTAATTTTATTAAGTTCCTTAGAATAATTTTTTTTCTGTTTTATTTGATTAGAAATCTTACCAGTATGTATTTCTATACATTTAGTTCCTAAGATTTTTGATAATTTTATATCTTGAAGAGATGGATTTATAAATAAACTAGTTCTAATATTATTTCTATTAAAGACTTCTAATATCTTTTTAATTTTATTTTTATTTTTTTTTAAATTTAATCCACCTTCAGTTGTAATTTCGTTTCTTTTCTCAGGAACAAGACAAATAAAGGAAGGTTTATTTTTTAGTGCAATTTTAATCATTTTTGGATCTGAGGCTATTTCTAAATTAATTGGTATTAATTTGTTAGATGAGAGAGTTTTTAAATCGATATCTTTAATGTGTCTTCTGTCTTCTCTTAAATGTACAGTAATAGAATCTGCTCCAGATTTTAGTACATCTAAAGCTACAGTATAAGGATCAGGATGCTTTTCACCTCGAGCATTTCTCAGAGTTGCAACATGGTCAATATTAACCCCTAACCTCTTTTTCATTTTAAAAATCTACTTCCAGGTTTGGTAATCGGTATTTTTTTTAGACTTTGAGGAATATTTTTTTCTTCAAAAGTTGGAATTCTTAATTTTACTTGTGAGACAATTTTTTTTCTTTTTATTTTTAAAGTTTGTACATTAGATCTATCAATTAAACATGCAAATCCTAATAAAATTGCGCCAGATTTTTTTATTAATTTAGCGCACTCTAAACTTGATTTTCCTGTAGTTATGACATCTTCAATAATTAAAACTCTTGATCTTTTTTTAATATTAAAACCTCTTCTTAATTTAAAATTACCTTTAACACGCTCACAAAAAATTGTTTCTTTTTTTAAAACTCTGCCGATCTCATAACCAATTACAATTCCCCCCATTGCTGGTGAAAGAATTAAATCAATATTTTTAAATGTTTGTTTTATTTTACTTGCTAAAGATTTTGTAAATTTTTCAGATTTATTTGGAAAGCTTAGTAATTTTGCACATTGTACGTAAGAAGGTGAATGGAGTCCAGATGACAATACAAAATGCCCGTCTAAAAGAGCATTAGTTTTTCTTAAAACTGCTAAAGAGTTTTTTAAAGAAAGCATATTTTTTATTTTTATGTCTAATAATTTTAAATTTATAATCTTTTTGTTTTAGTTCACTTATCAATTTTGTAAAGTTCTTAAGATCATGAATAATAAGATTAAATTTAAAATTAATCCTACCATTGAGTTTTTCTACCATTTCTACACTTGAAATATTAACAAAGTTCTCTCCTATCATTGTGGTGACATCTCCCATTTTTCCAGGCTCATCAGGTAGAGATATCCAAAGTGTAGTATTGTATCTTTTTTCCCTAATTGGTTTACTGTTTTCACGGTATTGCCAATATCTTCTAATTGCTGCCCTAGCTTTTCCAGTTTTAGTGCTAGTCAACCAGTGTAGAGATGGTGAGGCTTTTTTTGAAGTTATAATCTTAACTACATCACCATTTCTTAGTATTGATTGCAAGGCACTTTCATTTCCGTTTATTTCACAACTAACAGCAGCATCTCCAATCTGAGTATGAACAGCATAAGCAAAATCTATTGGTGTAGCATTTTTAGGTAGTTTTATAATTGAACCTTTTGGTGTGAAACAAAAGGCATTTTCCTGAAACATTTGCAACTTAGTATATTCATATGAGTCATCTGGGTTCTCATTTTTATCAATAATTTCTACTAAATCTGCTAACCAATCATACTCCTTCCAAGTCAAAGAATTAAATTTTTCCGATGATTTATATTTCCAGTGAGAAGCAATACCTCTTTCAGCGAACTCATGCATTTGCTTTGTTCTTAATTGGATCTCAATTGGTCTTTTATTTGGTCCAATAATAGCTGTGTGTAATGATTGATATTTGTTGATTTTAGGTGATGAAATATAATCTTTAAATTTACCTGGTATGCAATTCCATTTACTATGAAAAATTCCTAAAGCTTTATAGCAATCATCAATATTATCTAAAATAATTCTAAAACCAATTATGTCTGTTATTTGTTCAAGAGAAGTTCTTTTTTTTTGTATTTTTCTCCAAATTGAAAAGGGAGTTTTCTCTCTCCCTACAATTTTCGGTTCTATATTTTTAATTTTAAGTATTTCAAAAAATTCATCGGAAATATTATTAAAGTTAATAAGATTATTTTCTTTAATTTTATCTAATCTATCTTTTATCAATTTTCTTGCATCTTCATTTAGAACTTCAAAAGAAAGATCTTCTAATTCATCTCTTATACGATGCATTCCCATTCTATCTGCGAGTGGAGCATAAATTTCCATAGTTTCTTTTGCTTTTCTAATTTGTTTTTCTTTATCAACAACTTTGATTGTACGCATATTGTGTAGTCTATCAGCAATTTTCACTAGTAAAACTCTGATATCTTTTGATGTAGCTAGAATTAATTTTCTAAAGTTTTCTGCTTTAGAATTTGATATGGCCTGATTTTCAAACTCAGAAATTTTTGTAACACCATCAACTAAATCTGCAACTTCTTTTCCAAATTCTGTTTCTATTGTACTATAAGTTGCATGAGTATCTTCTATTGTGTCATGAAGTAAACCAGTGGCTATTGTAGCGCTATCTAGTTTTAGTTCAGTCAAAATATTTGCTACTGCTATTGGGTGAATAATGTATGGTGATCCTTCATCTCTTTTTTGTTTCTCATGAGCCTTTAGAGCAAAATCATAGGCTTTTGATAAAGTTTCAGGATTTAAAAACTTGTTATAATTTTTTACCTTATTAATTAATTCTTCAGATTTAAGCATAACTCTTTATATCATTTTATTAAGCAATTTTAATACTCAATAACTGCTCAGATGTTAAATTTGACAGTAAATTGACAATATTTCTATTAAGTTTTGGGTGGACCCAATCTTTATCTAATTCATATAAAGGAAACAGAACAAAATTTCGATTATGCATTCTTTTATGCGGAATATTTAGTCTATGGTTTCCAAGTTTTCTATGAATTATTTCGTTATTAAAATCAATTATATCAATATCGCACACTCTTGGATGATTTCTTTTTGTCTTAGTTCTACCTAATTTTTTTTCAATTTTTTTAATTTTTAAAAATAATTGATCTAAATTTAATTTTGTTTCAATCAATATGATAGAATTAATAAAGTTTGGAAAATTTTCATTTGGCCAGGATTTGGTGCTGTAAAATTTTGATCTTTTCTTTATAAAAACTCCCTCTTTTTGGATTAAATCTATACATTTATTTAGATTATTTTTTTTATCTCCTAGGTTAGAACCCAACGCCAGATATACTAAGTTAACTTGATTTTCTAATATATCTTGCTTTTTCACGGTTCCAATCTCTTGTTTTTTTTGTCAGTCTTTTATCAAATTGTTTTTTACCTTTTGCTACTGCAATCTCTAATTTTGCTTTTCCTTTTTTAAAATACATTTTTGTTGGTACAATAGTCAAACCGTCTTCATGAATTCTGCCAATAATTTTATTAATTTCTCTTTTATTTAATAAAAGCTTTCTTTCTGAGTAAGGGTTGTGGTTAGAGTAACTGGCTTGTTTATAAATAGGTATATGAGAATTAATCAAAAAAATTTCTCCATCTTTATCTACAGCATAAGAATCTGCTATGTTAATTTTGCCTGATCTTACTGATTTTATTTCAGAGCCTTTCAAAACAATGCCTGCTTCAAAAATTTCTTTAAAAAAATAATTAAAAGATGCTTTTCTGTTAATTGTTATAATTTTTAAACCAGGATTGGTTTTTTTATTCATTAATTAATTTAGCAGACAAAAGAGCATTTTTCACCTCGACTTTTGTTTGATCTAGAACTGTTACTAAAGGTAATCTAACACTATCATCACAAAGGCCGATTAATTTAGCCGCATATTTAACCGGTGACGGATTGCTCTCAATAAATAAAGATTTATGAACAGGTTGAAGTATTTTGTCTATCTCTTCAGCTTTTATTTGCTCATCTTTATTCTGCGATTTTGAAAAATTTTGCATATCAGAACACATTTTAGGAGCTATGTTAGCTGTAACAGATATGCACCCTACACCACCTCTTTTATTGTATTCATAAGCAAGGCCATCCTCTCCTGTTAATTGGATAAATTCATTTCCAATTTTTTTGAAAGTCTCGTCTACTCTATTTAAATCACCTGTTGCATCTTTCACTCCAACTATGTTCTTCAACTCAAATAACCTTGCCATAGTATCTACAGTCATATCAATAACTGATCTACCAGGAATATTATAAATTATGATTGGTATTCCACATTTGTCATTTATTGCCTTATAATGTTGATATAAGCCCTCCTGAGTGGGTTTGTTATAGTAGGGTGTCACTATTAAGGCAGCATCGGCTCCAGCCTTTTCAGCGTGCTCTGTGAGTGATATAGCTTCAGTAGTAGAATTTGATCCAGTACCTGCAATTACAGGAATTTTTCCTTTAGCCTCTTGTATGCATAGCTCTATAACTTTTTCGTGTTCACTATGTGAAAGAGTTGGAGACTCACCTGTTGTACCTGCTGGCACAAGTCCATTTGTTCCATTTTCTAAATGGAAATTAATAATTTTTATATAGCTTTCCTCATCAAGACTATCGCCTTTAAATGGTGTTACTAAAGCTACATTTGAACCTTTAAACATAAATATTTATATCATAAGTTATTAAAAATGATTTTTAGAAAATCTAAATTCCTACTAACAACTATAATTTTTTTAGGCTTTTTTCAATCATCATATTCAAATGAAATAATAATACCTAAGAAAAAACCTGCGTTTAAAAGTCAGATAGTAATTCCTCCATTGAAACCTGGTACATTTAATGAAAAACAAAGTTTAAAAGACGATAAAGATTTACCTAAAGAGATCTTTGGGATTTTATTGCCCCCCAAAAAACCACTTATTGTAAAAAAGCAATCATTAAGAACTGTTAAAAAAACAAGATATTATAGTGAAAGAGATTTTGAGTATGCAAAACAAGCAATTAGATTTATGGAAAAATCTAATTGGAAAGATGCAAAAAATACTGCAAAAAAAGCAAGAGCTCAATCAATATATGATTTTATAGCCTGGAGACATCTTCTAACTTCAGGAAACAAAGCTACTTTTTCAGAATATAAAAGGTTTATTGAAAGAATTAAAGACTATCCAAGGTTTGATAGAATTAAGTATCTTGCAGAACATAAGATGAGTTTACAAAACCAATCTCCTACAGAGATTATAAACTGGTTTTCAAATAATGAGCCATTAAGTGGATATGGTAAAATGGTTTTGGGAGAAAGTTTAATTAAAATTGGAAAGTCTGGCGAAGGTATAAAATTAATAAAGGAAGGATTTATAAATGCTGACCTTAGTACCAATGATTTAAAATATTTTAGAAAAAAATTTAAAAATATTTTAGATACTTCTGATTATATAAATAGAGCAGATCATTATGCTTGGGAAGGTAAAAATTGGGACCTTAAAAGAATTATTAGATACTTGCCTAGTGAATATCAATTACTTTATACAGCAAGACAAATATTAATAAGTAGAGGATATGGCGTAGATGAGGCAATTAAAAAAGTCCCCAACAATTTAAAAAATGATGCCGGTTTAAAATATGATCGCTTAAAATGGAGAAGAAAAAAAGGACGTGTAGATAGCTCTTTAGAAATTCTTAATAATATAAAAAACACTAAAGAA
>CACJFS010000004.1:82500-84446 GCA_902592715.1 uncultured Pelagibacteraceae bacterium | reverse complement strand
TGATAAATATATTTTAACTAAATCTAAAAAGACTTCCCTCATTTTAAACATAATGATAAATAAGCATGATTTTAGTTATGAAAAAATAAAATTTGGTGAAATAAATAATATAGATGAAATAATTTTTTATAAAAATACACTCCCAAAATTATTTGATAAAAAAAAAATATTTAAAATTAAAATTAAAAAAAACAAATTTTTTTTTTTAAAGATAATTGTATTAAATTTTCTTATTTTAATTTTGAGATAGCATCAACTATTGACTTAATACCTGCCTGCGGTCCATCTGGGTGGGAATTAACATAAGAGCCTGAGTTGGCAATATATTCATTTGTAAAATTTTTGGATAATTTTTTAATATGTTCTGGTCTTAAACCACAACTAAAACTTGGAAATACTTTGTTAGTTTGTAACTTTTTTGAATACAACTTTAGCTCACTTAATGTATCATCTGTGTAACCATCAATCATGCCTGCATGCATAATGTCTAAACCTAATACAGATATGATATCTACTAATGCTGAAAAAGAAATCCCGAAATTATGACTTTTATTAGTTATTATTTTCTCTCCACTTTTTTGATACATAATAAACATTTTTTTATCTAATTTTCTCAAATTTCTAAAAATTCCAAAACCGCACCAATAATTTAAATGAACAGCATTAGCGCCAATTTTTTTTAATAGCTTAAATTTTTCAATTGTTTGAATTGGGTCAGAATTAATACAAAAAAGGTAAACAACTTTATTTGAAATCTTATTTAAATAATTTGTAATAATTTCGGATCTTTTTTTTAAATTACAATAGCTAGGATTTGCTAAAATTTCGTCTTCTTTAATTGTGTCAGCACCTCCATCAATTAATTTTTTTACAACATCTAACATTTTATTAGGCGTCAAACCTATTTTAGGTTTTATTATAGCTCCTGCTAAGGGATTTTTCTTATTATTCAAAAAACTTCTAATTCCATCTATACCTGGTTTCTTTAAGTACAATTTTCTCTTAACTGTTTTTGAAAACAAAATTGAATTAACTCTACATTTTTTAAATGAATTTATATCTAAATTCCCACCTTGAATTTGACAAAGAAAATGATTTATTCCATCTTCTTCAAAATTTGAATTTATTAAAGGAAAAGCAATTGTGACTTTGCCACTTTTTCTATTTAACGGGTCAGATAAATCTGAAATTATAAAAGCAGCATATTTTTCAATTAGTGTATCTGTCTCTAAGGATGATTTTACATAAGGATTCCCAACACTTTGTCCAATTGCTATTTCAGTGCCAAGATTTAATAATGTTTTTTTTTGATTTGAAGATAGGTCATACTCAACCAATGTATAGTTTTCTAAATCAACTTGAGAAGAAGCTTTTAAAAATTTTCTTATCCTTTTATTCATTTTTTTTTAACTACAAATTTATCTTTAGGCAATGAAGGGACTTTTACAACAACAATTTCACAGTTTTTTAAAAAAACTGGAGAGCAAACTTCACCCTCTTTGAATACAAAAATTTCGCCTTTATTTATTATTTTTCCGTTAACCTTCATTTTTCCTTTTACTAACAAATTATATTCAATAGATTTTTTATGGTAATGAGTCTCCCACTTTTCATTTTTCTTATGACTTAGATAACCAACTTCAAATTTTTTTGTTTTAAAAACTGAGGGAGAAAAATCTCCTATAAACCATCCTCTTTGCATTGTATTAAATTTATATTTTTTCATTTAGATTTTTTTAAATATTTTTTTAAATCCACATACGATCCAACAGAATTATGCTGTTCATTAGGGATATGATAAATTGTAACTTTTAAGTTATTTTTAATCATATAATTATATGTCGGGGCAATATAATATTCATTATTAATTTTTTCATTTTTACTTTTCATTTTTATGAATGACTCATTAAAAAATTTGTTCTTTTTCCAATAATGTATCCCATTTA
>CACJFS010000004.1:0-77500 GCA_902592715.1 uncultured Pelagibacteraceae bacterium | reverse complement strand
ATCTACGAATTTCACCTCTACACTAGAAATTCTGCTTTCCTCTATCATACTCTAGCTAAATAGTTTTGATGGCAGTTCCAGAGTTAAGCTCTGGGATTTCACCACCAACTTTTTTAACCACCTACGAACTCTTTAAGCCCAGTAATTCCGAACTACGCTAGGTCCCTTCGTATTACCGCGGCTGCTGGCACGAAGTTAGCCGGACCTTCTTATTCGGGTACAGTCATTTTCTTCCCCGACGAAAGAGCTTTACAACCCAAAGGCCTTCTTCACTCACGCGGCATCGCTGCATCAGAGTTTCCTCCATTGTGCAATATTCCCTACTGCTGCCTCCCGTAGGAGTTTGGGCCGTGTCTCAGTCCCAATGTGGCTGATCATCCTCTCAGATCAGCTATAGATCAAAGTCTTGGTAGGCCATTACCCCACCAACAAACTAATCAAGTGCAGGCTCATCCTTTGGCGCATAAAGCTTTCTCCGTAAAGACTTATGAGGTATTAGCACAAGTTTCCTCGTGTTATTCCTCACCAAAGGGAAGATACCTACATGTTACTCACCCGTCTGCCACTAAGTATTGCTACTTCGTTCGACTTGCATGTATAAGGCGTGCCGCCAGCGTACGTTCTGAGCCATGATCAAACTCTCAAGTTTAAAAACGGCGCACACTAGCTTCTATACAAATACTAAGAATAATATTTGTATAATGTTGAAGTGTGTACGACAAATTTTGGTAACCTTAACCGTCCACACTTCTCTTCTTAAAATATTAACAATTTAAATAGCTAATTGGACAATAAAGCCCAATAAATAACATTTTTTATATGTTGAGTGTGACGCTTATATTGGAAATAATTTATAAATCAAGTTTTTAGATAAAAAAAAATATGTTAAAAAGTCATATAAATCAACATTTTTAATCTATTAGTCAAATTGTGTTAATAAAAATTAAAAGAAAAGTAAAATCACTTTCACATTTTATGTGGCTTATTTTTTTAATTATTATCACAAGCTTTGTAACACATTTTTATGAATCAAATAAAGATTCACAATACAAAATTTTTAAAAAGACTCTGAACAATGTTTACCTTAAAAAAACATTTACAAAAATAACTTCTGAACTAGAGGATAGATATGTACAATTTGAATATTTGGTAAAAGAAGGTGATAATTATGAAAGTATAATTAATGAAATTGAAACACCCAAAAAAGAAAAAAAATTGTTTCTCGAGACAATAAAAAAAAATAAAAAAATTAAAATACTAAGACCTAATCAAAAAATTTTTTTTAAAATTGATAAAAAAAATAATCCTAAAATTGAAAAATTCGTAATTGAGATAAACAAAAAAGAGGAGATAACTTATACAAGGGACTATGAAAAAAATGTTTTTAAATCAAAAATATTATTAAAAGAACTTACTAAGATTATAACTTATAAAGAAAGTATAATTACTAATAGCCTTTATCAATCCGCCTTGGGTTTAAAAATTAAAGCAAATGTTATTATTGAATTTGCCAGATTATATGGTTTTCAGGTAGATTTTCAAAGAGATATTTGGAAAAATGACAGTTTTCAAATTATATATGAAGAATTCTTAAACAAAGATGGAAATGTAATTGAAACTGGCAATATAATATTTGCTAATTTAAATTTAAAAAATCAAGATCATAAACTTTATAGACATGAGTTTGAAAAAAACAAAATAGATTATTTTGATGAGAATGGAAAAAGTATGAGAAAGACTTTAATGAAAACCCCTATTAATGGAGCTAGATTATCGTCTTCATTTGGAAAAAGGA
Organism: uncultured Pelagibacteraceae bacterium; assembly: GCA_902592715.1. GTDB lineage: Bacteria > Pseudomonadota > Alphaproteobacteria > Pelagibacterales > Pelagibacteraceae > Pelagibacter. The sequence goes on along the minus strand of CACJFS010000004.1, from coordinate 75,705 downwards.
AACATCCTATTTTAGGTTTTACAAAAATGCACACGGGAACTGATTTTGCTGCCCCAACTGGTACACCTATACTTGCATCAGGAGATGGTTTAGTAGTGAGAGCTCAGTGGTGTGGAGGTGGAGGAAATTGTGTAAAAATAAAACATAATAGAGTTTATCAGACTGTGTACGCTCATATGTCAAAGTTTGGCAGAGGAATAAAAAAAGGTTCTAGAGTTAAGCAAGGTCAAATAATTGGTTATGTTGGTTCCACAGGTCTATCTACTGGTCCACATTTACATTACGAAGTTATTGAGAATGGAAGAAAAATAAATTCGCAAAAACTTAAGCTTCCTTCTGGAAAAATATTAAAGGGTGATCAACGTAAAGTATTTGAGGTAAACAAAATCAAAATTGATGTTCTAAGATCTGATTTAATATCTAAAATGTAACTTATTTTGTTGTTGTTTCTTCTTTTTCTTTATTTTCAGTCTCGACTTTTATTTGATTGTTAACGTTAGCATCTAATACATTTTCATTGTGATTTCTTAAATTTTCTTGAGATATAAGAATTCGTGAAAAGTGTTCTGAATGTTGTAAGTAGTTTTCAGACAAAATTTTATCCCCATTTGATAAAGCTTCTCTAGCTAAATCATTATATTTCTCAACAAGTTTTGCAGCATTTTGATTATTTTTTCCTGGATGTCTTCTTTTAAAAGCCGATCCATTACTAAAATCTCCATTGGGTTTATGTCCATTTCCGTTTCTTCTAAAGCCCCTTTCACCATTTGGCTTGAATCTACCTCTTCTGTTATTATTTTTGAAATTATTCATTATTGTAGTTTAGTACTTACGATACATCTCTCTTTTCCAGATAAATCTTTGGATATTTGGTTAATATAAAATTTATTTTCATATAGTATTTTTGCACATTGATTTTTTTGTTTATATCCAATTTCAAGTATTAATTTTCCGTTTATTTTTAACAATTTTTTACTTTTTTTAATTACTTTTTTTAAATCCCTGAAACCATCATAACCTCCTGATAATGCTAATTTAGGTTCATGGAATTTTATATCATCATCTAATCTATTTAATTCAATACTATTTATGTATGGTGGATTAGATATAATTAAATCATAGTTATAAGATTTATATTTGTCAATATCGATATTAATAAAATTAATTTTATTTTCTAATTGATGCAATTTTGCATTAGTTTTTGCAACATTTATTGCTTTTATAGATATATCTATAGCTGTTGCTGTACATTTTGGCCTTTCTTTTATTAAAGAAACCACTATACAGCCCGAACCAGTCCCAACGTCTAAAATTTTTTTTGATTTATTATTTGGTAAATACTTCAAAGTTTCCTCAATAATTAATTCAGTATCAGGTCTCGGAATAAGAACAAATTTATTTGTTAAAAACTTATGTTTCCAAAAATATTTATAACCAAGAATATATGCCATTGGTTCTTTTTGACTTCTTCTTAATAAATAATGTTGAAATTTTATTATATCTTTGTTTTTTAATTTATTGTTTGTATTTAATATTATTTCTTCTCTTTTTCTCTTTACTACTTTAGATAAAATTAACTCAACATCAAGATAAGGATTTTTAATTTTATTTTTTTTTAAAAAATTCTCACCATCTTTTAAAATTTGGTTATAATTCATATTTATATATTACTAAGTTCATTTTCTTGGGCTTGGATCACTAAATTTTCAATCATCTCGTCGAATATTTCTCCTTCCATAAATTCAGATAATTTATGTAATGTTAAATTTATTCTATGATCTGTTACTCTTCCTTGTGGAAAATTATATGTTCTTATTCTTTCAGATCTATCTCCTGTACCAATTTTGCTTTTTCTATCTTTTGACCTTTCTTCATCTCTTTTTTGTCTTTCCAATTCATAAATTCTTGACCTAAGGATTTTTAATCCTTTTTCTTTATTTCTTATTTGTGATTTTTCATCTTGTTGACTAACAACTATTCCAGTTGGGATATGAGTAATCCTGACTGCTGAATCTGTTGTATTTACACTTTGACCACCTGGACCACTGCTTCTAAATACATCAATTCTTAAATCCTTATCCTCAATTTTAACATCAACTTCCTCGGCTTCGGGCATTACAGCAACAGTAGCGGCAGATGTATGAACTCTTCCTTGAGTTTCTGTATCTGGAACTCTTTGAACTCTATGAACTCCACTTTCATATTTTAGAGAAGAGTAAATATTTTTACCTTTGATTGATGCTATTACTTCTTTTAATCCTCCGGCATCACTCTTAGAAATAGATATTACCTCAAGCAACCATTTTTTTTTATGACTTACTTTTTCATACATCTTAAATAAGTCAGATGCAAATAAGCTCGCTTCTAACCCTCCTGTTCCAGCTCTAATTTCTATCATTGCATTCTTTGTGTCTGCTTCATCTTTAGGTAGTAAAAATAATTTTATTTTTTTTTCATCACTTTCATTATTTTTTTCAAGCTCATTTAATTCACTTATAGCTAAATCCTTCATCTCCTTGTCTGTGTCATTATCATTAATTAAATTTTCCAATTCATTTTTGTTTTTCTGAAAATTAAAGTAAGAAATTGCTTCTTTAATAATGTCACTTAAGTCAGAGTATTCTTTTGACTTCTCAGCAAAAGTTTTTTTATCAATTTCTTGTGAGGATAGCTCTTTTTCCAATTTGGAATGTTTTGCTATTAAATCTTGAACTTTTAATAAAGGAACCATTATTTAACTTTTTCGATTTCTTCTGCTTTTTCTTCAACCAATCGTACAACCTTGGAAATCATCTCATCACTTGATATTTTTTCACTTTCAACCCCATTTAAATAAAGCATGTTATTGCCCTTTCCTCCTCCAGTAATGCCTATATCAGTTTGTGCTGCCTCACCCGGTCCATTAACTACGCATCCAATTATAGATAAAGAAATAGGAGTTTTTATATGGGATAGTCTGCCTTCTAACTTTTTAACAGTTTCGATTACATTAAAAGCTTGTCTGGCACAAGATGGGCAAGAAATAATTTTTACACCTCTATTTCGTAAATTAAGTGATTTAAGTATTTCATTTCCAACTTTTATCTCCTCTACCGGATCATCAGACAAAGAAACTCTTATAGTATCTCCAATACCACTCATAAGAAGTGATCCAAAACCAATGGAAGATTTTATGCTACCAGGTAAAAAAGTTCCTGCCTCAGTTATACCTAAATGTAGTGGATAATCAGTAACCTTGGAAAGTTGTCTATAAGCTTCAATAGATAAAAATACATCAGAGGATTTTACACTTACTTTAAATTTATGAAAATCAAAGTCTTCAACAATATAAATATTTCTTAACGCACTCTCCACTAGAGCTTCTGGACAAGGTTCTTTATACTTTTCTAATAAGTCTTTTTCTAAGGATCCAGCATTAACACCAATTCTAATTGAACAATTATTATTTTTTGCAGCTGAAATTACTTCTTTAATTTTTTTTTTATCTCCAATATTTCCAGGGTTAATTCTAAGACAAGCAGCTCCACTTTCTGCTGCCTCTATTGCTCTTTTGTAATGAAAATGTATATCAGCAACTATTGGTATAGAAGTATTTTTAATAATATCTTTAAGAGCTTTCGTTGAGTCTTCATCTGGGCATGATACTCTTACGATATCAGCTCCAGCCTCTTCAATTCGTTCAATTTGATTAATAGTTTCTTTAACATCTTTAGTTAAAGTATTGGTCATTGATTGAACAGAAATCGGATTATCTCCTCCAACTTTTACATTGCCAACATTAATTTCTTTTGTTTTTCTTCTTTTTATTTCCCTAAATGGTCTAATGTTCATAAATTATTTATTTAATTTAAATTCTTTGTGCAAAGAAGATAAAGCTTTTCGTACATTTTTTTTATCTATCAAAACTGAAATTTTTATTTCTGAAGTAGATATTGCTTGAATATTAATTTTTTGCTTAGCAAGTGATTGAAACATCCTATAAGTGACCCCTGGTGTAGTAACCATTCCAACTCCTATTATTGAAACTTTTGATACATTCTTATCAAATATTAAATCTCTAAAATCTATTTTTTTATTTTGCAAAATAATTTTTTTTGTTTTGATTAAATCATCTGATTTTATTGTGAAAGTTAAGTCAGTTTCTTTTCCGTTGGCAGAAATATTTTGTACTACCATATCCACATTTATAGAATTTTCAGACAGAGGTTTGAAAATCGATGCTGCAATACCTGGCTTGTCATTTACACCTAAAAGAGTAACTTTAGCATCATTAGTTGTATTTGAAATACCAGTTATAATCTTATTATTAATTATGTTTTTTCTTTTTGTTATCAGAGTGCCTTCATTATTTGTAAAGGAAGATCTCACCTCTATATCTACCCTATTCAATCTTGCATCTTGAATTGAGTGAGGTTGCATAACTTTGGCTCCAAGTGATGCCATTTCTAACATTTCCTCATAGGATATAATTTTTATTTTTTTAGCTGATTTAAGTTTATTTGGATCTGTAGAATAAACACCATCAACATCTGTATATATTATACATTTTTCAGCATTGAAAAACTTTGCAAACATAATTGCACTTGCATCTGTTCCACCCCTTCCAATAGTGGTTATTCTATTTTTGTTATTAATACCTTGAAATCCTGTGATTATAGGAATTCCTCCTTTTTTTAAATAGCTCAAAATTTGTGTCTTATTAATTTTATTAATTCTTGAAAATTTATATTTTCCCTCAGTGTAGATCGGAATTTGCCAAGACATCCAAGACCTTGAATTGAAGCCTTTTGAAATTAATTCTCCTGAAATTAGCGCGCAAGAAACTTGTTCTCCAGATGAAACCAAAACATCGTACTCAGAGTCTGCAAAATTTTTGCTAATTTTTTTTGACAAATTAATTAAATTATTTGTCACACCACTCATTGCAGAGGAAAGCACAATTACATTGTATTTTTTTTTATATTTAGCAATAATCTTTGCAGCTTTTTTAATTCTGTCAGTTGTACCAACTGAAGTACCCCCAAATTTTAATACAATTATTTTCATTGATAATATTTTTTTAATATAAATTAAAATATATTGATAAAATACATCTTGGTTGTAATGTCAATAAACAATGAAAAATAACACAATAAATAAAAAAGAAATAGAAAAATTTTCAAAAATAGCTGAGGAATGGTGGGATCCTAATGGAAAATTTAAGCCATTACATAAATTTAACCCTATAAGAATCAAATACATAAGAGATACAATTCTGTCTGAGTTTAAAATAAAAAAAGAACACCAACCATTTAAAGGTTTAAGTATTCTAGATATTGGATGTGGTGGTGGATTACTTTCGGAACCTATGGCAAAGCTTGGAGGAGATGTTGTTGGTATAGATGCTTCTAATAAAAATATACAGGTAGCAAAGTATCATTTAAAAAAAAGTAAACTTAAAATCAAGTATTATAATTCTTCCCCTGAAAATTTAAAAATTAAAAAAAGATTTGATATAATTCTGAATATGGAAATTGTTGAACACGTTGATGATGTTGAATTTTTTATTAAAGAAAGTTCAAAATTTTTAAAAAAAACAGGTGTGATGTTCATTGCAACCTTAAATAAAACGCTTAAATCTTACTTATTTGCGATTGTGGGGGCTGAGTATGTTTTAAAGTGGCTGCCAATAGGCACTCACGATTGGGAAAAATTTGTTAAACCCGAGTATTTAACAGATATTTGTAAAAAAAATTCTTTAGAATTAAAAAAAATTGATGGAATGACTTTTAACCCTATCTTAAATAAATGGTCTGTTACATCTGATAAGTCTGTAAATTATATTTCAGAATTTAAGAAAATTTAATTTTTATCTTCTTCAATCCATGGAATAATATCAGTTTCTATCCCTTCTTCGCTTAATTCCTTAACATCTTTAAGAGAAGCACTACCATAAATACCTTTTTTTGGTTTCTTTTTATCATAATGAATTGATCTTGCTTTATACGTAAAATTTTCTCCAACATACTCAAAATTATCTTTTACAAATTTTTTGTAGTCGGAAAGTTTTTTTTGAATATCTTTATATTTTTTTATTTCTTTTAAATTTTCTTTTTTCTTGGTGTTCAATAAATTAGGGGACATCAATGACTTTTCAACATTTATTGACTCACATGATTGACAATTTAAAAGCTTTAATTTAAGCAACCTATCGTATTCATTTGAGGAGCTAAACCAGCTTTCAAATTCTAGATTACAATCTTTACATTTTAACAAATACTTGATCATATTTATTATTTAAATATTAATCATTGAAATTTCAATATAGTTAAGTCCTATAATCAGCATTAATTTCAATATATTTTTTTGTTAAATCCATAGTGTATGATTTAAATTTTTTAATTCCCTGACCAATATTAACTTCTATTTCAATTGATTGGCCTTTCATGTATTCCATAACTTTTTCTTCATCATAAGATTTGTATAAAGATCCTTTGTGATAAATTTTATATGGTCCAAAAGAAATAGATAATTTTTGTTCATTAATTTTAGAGTCACTATTTCCAATTGCCATAGCAACTCTCCCCCAATTTGGATCTTCTCCCGCAATTGCTGTTTTAACTAATAATGAGTTTGCTATTTTAAAAGATATATTTTTTGCATCTTTTTCTGTTTTGCAATTAATACAATTAATAGAAACAAATTTAGAAGCTCCTTCTCCATCAGAAACTACTTGCTTGGCTAAATTTAGTAAAACTTCATGTACTGCCTTGTTAAAATTTTTAAGTCTACTATCACTATATTTTTTGATTTCTGAATGATTAATTTTGCCTGTAGAAAATATAGAAACCATATCATTTGTACTTGTGTCACCATCACATGAAATTGCATTGAATGTTGTTTTTATATTATTTTTTAAGACATCATTTAAAACTGATGAGGATAAAGTTGCATCAGTAAATATATAACCCAATGTAGTTGCCATATTTGGATAAATCATGCCCGAGCCTTTTGCGATTCCATAAATTTTAATTGTTGATGCACCAATTTTTGTTTCAGCCATTGACACTTTGGGTTTTAAATCTGTTGTTATTATACCCATTGCAGCTTTCATCCAGATTAATTTATTTTGTGTATATTTTATTTTATCAACTAATTCTGGTAATGAAGCTTTAATTTTTTCTAATGGAAATTTCTCCCCTATAGTGCCTGTGCAACCAAAAAGTATTTCTTTTGAAGAAATTTGTTTTGGAGCATCTTCATCTCTTTTCTGTATCTCAGATAATTTTGAGGATAAGTCTAAAGAAATTTTCTTCAATGCTTCAAAGCCTTCAGGACCTGTTAAGGCATTGGCATTTCTAGTGTTGACTAATAATGCAAATATTTTTTTTGATTTAATTTTTTTATTCCATTTTAAATTTTCTGATATTAACTTTGATTGGGTATATACAGAGGCATAATTTGCACCGTCTCTAAAATAAAATAAAACTAATTCGTCTCTCTTAAATTTATATAAGCCAGCGCTTACCGCAGAAATAGAAACTCCATCAATATGATCTAAATCCTGAAAATCAACAATTTTAGAGCTATGACTGCTAGTTTTTTTAAAATTGTTTATGTTAAATTTCATGATATTTAAAATAATTAATTAATCACTATATATTTCTAATATTTAATTTTATATCAAAATGTTCAACCCACTTAATATATTTTCAAAGCTTATTAAAAGCGGAAATGAAAAGGAACTAGGCCGAATCCAACAAATTGTCAATAAAGTTAATCTTTTAGAAAAAGATCTAGAAAATTTATCTGACGAAATGTTTCCAAAAAAAACTGAGCAGCTAATTGAGGAAATTAAAAATGGCAAAAGTCTAAATGATATATTGCCTGAAGCTTTCTCAATGGTGAGGGAAGCCTCTAAAAGAATTAGAAGTGAAAGACACTTCGATGTTCAGCTAATTGGTGGTGTTGTAATCCATGAGAATAAAATTGCGGAAATGAAAACTGGTGAAGGTAAAACATTAACCATAGCTCTTGCTGCCTTCCTTAACGCTTTAGAAAAAAAAGGTGTCCATATAGTAACTGTAAATGATTATTTGGCTAAGAGAGATAGCGAAAACATGGGTAAGATTTATGAGTTTCTAGGTTTAACTTGTGGATATATCAATACTGGGCAGGATGATCTGGAGAGAAAAGAAAATTATTCAAAAGATATAACTTATTCTACAAATAGTGAACTGGGCTTCGATTATTTAAGAGATAATATGAAATTTTCCAAAGAGTCTATGGTTCAAAGAGAACATAATTATGCGATTGTTGATGAAATTGATTCTTGTTTAATTGATGAAGCTAGAACACCTCTAATAATTTCGGGAGCAACAGAAGATAAAACCAATCAATACATAGCCGTTGATAAACTTGTAAAAAATTTAAAAGAGGAGGATTTTGAAATAGATGAAAAAGATAGAAATATTTTATTAACCAACAAAGGTGTAGATAATGTTGAAAATATATTTTCAAATGCTGGAATACTAAAAAATAAAAATTTTTATGATCCAGAAAACCTTCATATTGTTCATTTAGTTAATCAATCATTACGTGCAATCCATCTTTTTCAGAGTGGTAGAGATTATATTGTAAAAGAAGGGCAAATAATAATAATTGATGAGCAAACAGGCAGACAATTACCAGGAAGAAGGTTTGGTGATGGTCTTCATCAAAGTCTAGAAGCAAAAGAAAATTTATCAATTAATGCTGAAAATCAAACTTTAGCATCAATTACGTACCAAAATTTCTTTAAACTTTATAAAAAAATAGCCGGATGCACTGGTACAGCATTAACAGAGTCAGAGGAGTTTTTCGAAATTTATAATCTACCTGTGGTATCGATTCCTACTAATAAGCAGATGATAAGAGAAGATTCGAATGATCAAATATTTAGAACTAGTAATGAAAAAGATGAAGCAATAATTAGTAAGATTGTTGAATGTAACGCAAAAGGTCAGCCATTATTAGTTTTTACTTCTAGTATAAATAAATCTGAGCACTTCTCAAATCTATTAGAAAAAAAAAATATTAAACACACAGTTTTAAATGCAAAAAATCACCAAAGAGAAGCTGAAATTATTGCAGATGCTGGAAAAAGAAATTCAATAATTATTACGACAAGTATTTCAGGAAGAGGTGTCGATATCAAATTGGGAGGCCAGGATGAGAGTGATAAAGCTGAAATAAAAAAATTGGGAGGATTGTTTGTTATTGGTACAGAGAGAATGGAAAGTAGGAGAGTAGATAATCAAGCAAGAGGAAGATCAGGTAGACAAGGAGATGAAGGTAGTTCTATATTCTATGTAAGTTTAGAGGACGATTTAATGAGAATATTTGGGTCTGAGTCTATGAATAATATACTTGAAAAACTTGGACTTAAAGATGGAGAAAGTATAGACCATCCTTGGATAAATAAAGCATTAGAAAGAGCACAACAAAAAGTTGAGGCAAGAAATTTTGATATTAGAAAAACTCTTTTGAAGTTTGACAATGTTTTAAACGATCAAAGGCAAGTAATATTTTCACAAAGAAATGAAGTAATAGAAAATAAAGACTCTAAGCAATATTCTGAAAATTTTCTAGATGAAATTATCGATGATTTGAAACTTAAGAAAACAAAAAAGTTAGCCAATGCAGGATCAAATGAAATCAATATGCAATTAAAATCTTTATTTGGTAAATCATTTGAAGAAAGTGAAATTAATGAATTAGTTAATCTTGAAAATAAGGCGTTTGAAGAAAAAATAAAAAATAAATTTAACAGTTCAAGAGAAGAGAGAATAAAAATGTTAAATGAAGAACAATATAATGAAATAGAAAAAAGAATTTTTTTACAACTAATTGATCAAAATTGGAAATTACATATTCAATATTTAGAACAATTAAGACAAGTCATTGGTTTAAGATCTTATGGACAAAGAGATCCTTTGGTAGAATATAAGAAAGAGGCATTTACACTTTTTGAAAATTTATTAAGTAAACTTAAGTATGATTTAATTACAATTTTATTTAATTTAAAGCTCATAGAAAATAGCCAAGAAGAACAAAGCAATGAAAATTTAAGTAAAAAATTTGACAAGCTTTCAACAAAAAAAATTGGAAGAAATGAACCCTGCCCTTGTAATTCTGGAAAGAAATATAAACATTGCCATGGAGCTTTATAAAACAATACTTAAAAGTAAAATTAATAAAGCTACGGCAGATACACCATAATAAATTTTAGAATTCTTTTTAAAGTTTTGATTAATATTTTCAAGTACACTTGCCTTCATAGATAGATCATTTCTATCATCTGATTGTGTTGTAAATCCTTTATTTCTTCCAATTGACAAAAATTTATTTTTTCTATGAGTAAGAATTTCATCTTTATCCATTGTCTCAAAAAAATCTAAATTTTTCTTTATTGAGTTTCTTACATTATCCAGTATTAGATCTTTATCTCGATGAGCACCTCCAACTGGTTCTGGAATTATTTCATCAATTATATTTAATTTTAAAAGATCACTGGATGACATTTTCATTGCAGTTGCAGCTTCTAAAGTTTTTTTTGGGTCTCTCCATAAAATGGTGGCACATCCTTCTGGGGAAATAACAGAGTATATTGCGTTTTGAAGCATAATTACTTTATTGGATGATGCTAAAGCTATTGCTCCTCCAGATCCACCTTCTCCAATTATTATCGCAATTGTAGGGACTGTTAACTTCATAGAGCATTCAATAGATTTTGCTATTGCTTCTGCTTGACCTCTTTCCTCTGCGCCAACTCCTGGATATGCTCCTGGAGTATCTACAATAGAAATAATTGGAATTTTAAACTTGTTAGCTAACTCCATAAGTCTAATTGTTTTTCTGTAACCCTCTGGTCTCATCATCCCAAAATTATGCTCTATTCTTTTATTAAGATCTGATCCCTTCTCCTGACCAATTACTAAAACAGATTTACCATCAAATTTTGCAAATCCAGCTATAACAGCTTTGTCCTCACCATAATATCTATCTCCAGAAAGTTGAATAAAATCATCAAAAAGATTTTTAACAAAAAATTTTGCTTTAGGTCTGTCCTCATGACGAGCAACTAATGCTGTTTGCCATGGATCTAAATTAGAATAAATTTTTACTAACTTTTCATTTATTTCTTCTTCGACTTTGCTTATTTTTGATGTATCGACTTCAGATAGACCTTCCTGATTATAGGGGTCTTTTAGTTTATCTAATTCCTCTTCTAGATTTTTGATATCTGTCTCAAAATTTAAGTAATTTTTCATTTAAAGTGAGTATTATAAACAAAAAAGGCGATAAATTGTTAAAATAAGTAATTTTGATTGCGCAAAAATGATAATTTATTATAAGATTTTCAATTTATGAGAGAGCAATTCATCAAAATCCACAACTTATCTGTAGCAAAAGATCTAGCTGATTTTGTCAAAAATGAACTTTTACTGGATACTAATGTTAGTGCTAATGAATTTTGGAAAGGCTTTGACAAAGTAGTGCATGAATTAGCGACTAAAAATAAAAAATTACTCGAAATCAGAGAAACATTACAACAAGAAATAGATCTGTGGCATAAAAAAAATAGAGATCACGAGATTGACTATAATAAATACAAAAATTTTTTGGAAGAAATAGGTTATTTAAAAAAAGAAGGTGATGATTTTAAAATAGCAACTAAAAATTTAGACGAAGAAATATCTAATATAGCAGGACCACAATTAGTTGTTCCAATAATGAACTCCAGATATAGCCTGAATGCTGCAAATGCAAGATGGGTAAGTTTATATGACAGTCTTTATGGATCAAATATAATAGAGTCTGAAGAAAGCGGAAGTGAAAAATATGATCCTTTAAGAGGACAAGAAGTGATTAAATACACTAGAAACTTTTTGAATAAATATTTTCCAATAAATGATCTTGACTGGAAAGATATTACTAGTTTATCAGTAAATAATAAAAAACTGTCAATTTATAAGGAAAATAAAGAATATAATTTATCAGATTTAGAGAAGTTTATTGGTCATAGAGGAGACCCAGCCAAACCAAATGCTATAATCTTAAAAAATAATAATCTTCATCTTGAAATAATTATTAATCCTAGAGCATTTAGTGCTGCTAGAGATGCGGCTGGTATAAGCGATATTATAATTGAATCTGCTGTTTCAACAATTTGTGACCATGAAGATAGTGTAGCCGCAGTAGATGCTGAGGATAAAGTAACTTGTTATAGAAATTGGCTAGGATTGATGAAAGGAAATTTAAAATCAATATTTGAAAAAAACGGTAAAGAATTAGAAAGAAAACTTAATCCAGATAGAAGTTATATTTCGTTGAATGGTGAAAAGTTAAAACTTCACGGAAGAAGTCTTTTACTTGTGAGAAATGTTGGACATCTAATGACAAACCCTGCAATCACTTTAAATGATGGGTCAGAAGTTCCTGAGGGAATAATGGACGCCTTCATAACCTCAGCAGCTTGTATACATGATTTAAAAAGAAAAGGTAATTCGAGAAAAGGATCAATTTATATTGTTAAACCAAAGATGCATGGGCCAGAGGAAACAGAATTTGCTAATTTAATTTTTACAAAAGTTGAAGAAGTTTTAAAATTGGAAAAAAACACAATTAAGTGCGGAATTATGGATGAAGAAAGAAGAACATCTGCAAACCTTAAAGAATGTATTAGAACTCTTAAAGATAGAGTATTTTTTATAAACACTGGATTTTTGGATAGAACTGGTGATGAGATGCACACTTCAATGGAAGCTGGACCAATGATCAAAAAAGGAGATATGAAAGAGTCTAAATGGATTAAAACCTATGAGGATAATAATGTAGATATAGGCTTAAAATGTGGGTTTTCAGGAGTTGCTCAAATAGGTAAAGGAATGTGGGCTATGCCTGACAAAATGAACGAAATGATGGAACAAAAAATTGGACATGTGAATGCAGGCGCAAATTGTGCTTGGGTTCCCTCTCCGACTGCTGCTGCATTACATGTTATGCACTATCATGAAGTAAATGTTTTTGAAAAACAAAAAGCAATTTTAAAAAGAGAGCCATCAAAATTATCTGACCTACTTACTATTCCAATAGCAGATCGTCCTAATTGGTCTGTCGATGAAATTAATACTGAGATTTCAAATTCTGCTCAAACTATTTTGGGTTATGTAGTCAGATGGATTGATCAAGGTATAGGTTGTTCCAAAGTCCCAGATATAAATGATATTGGATTAATGGAAGATAGAGCAACCTTAAGAATTTCATCTCAACATATTGCTAATTGGCTTCATCATGGCTTATGTTCGAATAGACAGGTTCTTGAAATTTTAAAAAAAATGGCAAAAGTTGTTGATAAACAGAATAAAAACGATTCTAACTACCAAAGTATGTCTCCAGAGTATGATAAATCTATTGCTTTTAAAGCAGCATGTGAATTAATCTTTCATGGAAAGTCACAGCCTTCTGGCTATACAGAACCTCTCTTGCACTTAAACAGATTAATTAAAAAAAGTTAATTAAGCCTCTAGTTTTTTTCTGTTTTTAAAAGCAGATATAAGAGTACCGTCGTCTAAATTTTCGATTTCTCCACCTACTGGTAAACCTTGAGCTAGTTTTGAAATCTTAATATTTGTTTTTTTTAGAGTATCTTGAATATAAAATGCAGTAGTTTGGCCCTCCACAGTTGCACTTGTTGCCAAAATTACCTCATCTATATTATCCCTACTTATTCTTTCTACAAGGGAATTGATCAGCAGGTCTTCCTTATTTTGACTATTATTATTTGAAAGTGTTCCTCCAAGAATATGAAAGTAACCTTGAAAAATAGATGAACTTTCTATTGCCCATTGGTCTGAGATATTTTCTACAACACAAATTTTATTAAATTTTTTACTCTTATTTTCACAATTATCACATGGACTATTATTTGATTTTAAAGTTCCACAAATTTTACATCTAATTACATTTTTAAATACTTCACTTAAGTTTTGAGCCAATGGTTTTAATAATTCTTGACGATTATTAATCATTTTCAAAATCATTCTTTTTGCAGACTTAGGTCCTAACCCTGGTAGTTTAGATATTAGTTTAATTAAATTTTCTATTTCAGGAATATTTTGCATTTAAATTATAAAGGCCACTTAAATCCAGGTATTCCAAAATTTCCTGAAGCCTTAGAAATTTCCTCTGCTGTTTTTGATTTAAGTTGCGATTTTGCATTATTATGAGCAGCAGTAATAAGATCTTCTAGAATTACTTTTTCTTCTTTTAAAACATTTTCACTAAGTTTAATTGAGATCATAGTTCCCTCTCCATTTAACGTAACCTTTACATCATTAGCTCCCGAGACACCTTCAACCTCGATCTTTTTAATGTTTTCTTGGCTTTCTTTCATTTTGCTCTCAATTTCTTTAGCTTTTTCCATTAATTTTGAAAAATCTGTCATTCTAATCCTCTTTCAACTCAACATTTATTAATTCTGCATCAGGAAATGCTTCGATCACTTTTTTATATGCTTCAGACTTTTTAGTATCATCAAATATTTTTTTCTCATCAATTTTATTTTTTTCTTTTTTTGAAATTTGTCCTTGGTTTTTTGATAGAGAGATAATCCATCTCTTGGATGTCCATTCGTACAGTTTGTTAGATAGATTTTTAATAAAGTCTTTGTCTAAGTTTTCATTAAAAGATATTTCTATTAAACCCTCAGAGAATGAAACTAAATTTGTATTAGTTTCAAGCTCATATTTAAGCTTAGCTTCTTTTCTTTCCGTACATAGATTTATCAAACTTTCAAATGAACCTATTTTAAGTTCATTAATTACTTCATCTTTATTTAAATTTGGTTCAATTTTTTCTTGTTGTGAAATATTTTTGATTTGATCTATTGTTTTACTTGTAATTTTTTTTTCAGGTTCTTTAATTAAAGTATCAGGATTTTTTCCAGTAAAGCTTTCCTCAGCATTTTTCTCCTTAAAACCTTTTATTCTCATTAATCTGAAAAGGAACATTTCAACTGATAAATTTGGATTTGAAACTATGTTAATTTCCTCAATTGTATCAAGTGTAAATTGCCAAAAAAGGATTATGTCCTTTGAATCTAAATTTTCGGATATTGTGGAAAGATTACTAAAATCTTGATCATTCAAGGAAAAATTATTTCCGTCTAATTTTATAAAATTAATATTTTTTAGGTAATATAAAACCTCAAGAAAATCATTCAAAAAAATTTTGGGATCTACGCCAGAATCATAAATTTTTCTATACAACTCAAATACTTTTTTTTCATCACCACTAAACAGATTTTTTATTAATTCTATCAGAGAACTTTTATCAAAATATCCATAAATACTTTGTGCTTTTTCTAGATTTAATTCCTCATCATTTTGATTGGCTACAAGTCCACGATCTAATAAAGATAATGCATCTCTAACAGATCCTTCTGAAATTTTAACAATTAATTTTAAAGCTTCATCAGAAACTTTACCTCCTTCTTTGTCTTTAATTATTTTTATATAATTAAAAAGCTCTTCAGATTTCACTCTAGAAAGATCAAAACGTTGACATCTCGATATTACTGTTACAGGAATTTTTTTGATTTCGGTTGTTGCAAAAATAAATTTTAAATATTTTGGTGGTTCCTCAAGAGTTTTTAAAAGTGCATTAAATGCTTGTTTGCTTAACATATGAACTTCATCAATAATAAATATTTTATATTTAGCAGTTGTTGGTCCATATCTTGAAAATTCAATAAGCTCCCTTACATCATCAACACCCGTCTTACTTGCAGCATCCATCTCTAAAACATCAATATGATTTGAGTTAACAATTGAATTGCAATGTTCACAAAAATCTTTTTTGCAAAGATTTTCAACACCATTCTCACAATTTAATGCCTTGGCAACTATTCTTGCAAAAGTAGTTTTTCCAACACCTCTAATACCAGTAAATAAAAATGCGTTCGCAGCTTTTTCGGAGATGACTGAATTTTTAATTGTTTCAGCAATAATCTCTTGGCCAATTAAGTCCTCAAATACTTGAGGTCTGTATTTTAAAGCTAGTACTTTCGAATTTTCTGTCATTTTTAAGGAGACCAACCAACCTGGAAAATACTCACTACCCTTGCTATCTTTCGATCCTGGGGGATTTGTGGTAACACCACCTGATTGGCCTCCAACTTTATTATATCAATAAAAATTTCTATTCTACAACAAAGTTATAAAATTATTTTTGTCTAAATTTATCAGATTTATAAACACCTAGAACGTGCATATCTTGGCAATGCAGACCCAATTCCTCAAGTGAGTTTTTGATTTTAGGCGATTCTATATGTCCATCAATATCACATAGAAAAAAATACGAAGAAAATGAGTTCTTTTCTGGAAAACTTTGTAGTTTACTCATATTAACTCCATTTATTGCAAATCCTGACAGCGCGGAATAAAGAGCAGCGGGTTTACTTTTCAACTTAAATAATATTGATGTTATATGATTATCATCAGAAAAATCTGGCTGAAAAATATCTTTACCAAGTAATAAAAATCTAGTCACGTTATCTTTATCATCTTGGACATTTTCTTGTAGAATTTTAAGACCATATATTTCTGCACTTAGACTAGAAGCTATAGCAGCTTTAGATTTGTCTTTAGTTTCTGAAACAAATTTTGCTGAACCAGCTGTATCTGCTCTAACATTTTCTGCGAATTTTTTTTTCTTAATAAAACTTGAAGATTGACTTAATGCTTGTGCGTGTGAATAAACATCTTTTATGTCTTCTATTTTGGAATCTTTTAATCCTAATAGATTATGATTAATTGGAAAGAAATGCTCTGCAAAAATATTTAGTCTGTATTTAAAGATTAAATACTCAACACCAATATTTCCAGTTGTTTTATTTGACTCTGGAATTAAGGATTTTATTGAATTATTTTCACTAGACCTTTCAAAGCATTCATCAAATGTTTTACAGGGTATTGTATCACTCTCTGGATACATTTTTTTAGCACAACTTTCGCTGTAACTTCCTGCAACACCTTGATAAGCAATTTTCATAATTTAATTTTTATATTCCATAATTTTTTTTATTTCTAGATAATCTTCATCTGTATCTACGCCAATTGGTTTGGTTTTTGCTAATCCTACGTCTATTTTAATATTGTTATCCATTAATCTTAATTGTTCTAGTTTTTGCGATTTTTCATTCTGAGTTTGCTCTAATTGAACAAACCTCTCTAAATATGTTACATTATAAATATATATCCCAATATGGTGGTAAATATTTTTTTGAGTATTTTTAATTTCTCTTGTAAATGATGTTGCTGTTGATAAATTGTTCTGAAGAAGTTCCTCTTTTGTGATTACTTTTACAACATTTGTGTTTAAGAAAAATTTTTCGTCATCAATTTGACATGCTAATGTTGAAATTTTAGATTGTTTCTTAATAGTTTTTTTGAGGAGATTAGTAACATCCTCAATATCAAGCATTGGTTCATCTCCTTGAAGATTTATTACATATTCAATATTGTCATCTCTTAACTCTTGATAGGCCTCAAAAATTCTGTCAGTTCCAGTTTTATGATCTTTTTTGGTTAAAATACATTTTCCTCCAAACTTAGTGACCTCTTCAAATATTTCTTTATCACCGGTTGCAACATAACTTTCTCCAATAAGAGATGATTTTGCAATTTTATAAACATGATTGATAATTGAAAGATTATTGATTTTTAATAAAGGTTTATTTGGTAACCTTGTTGCAGCTAATCTTGAGGGGATTAAAATTACTGTATTGCTCATAAACTAAGTATTATGCGTCTTTCAGACGCAATAATTAAATTTAAATTTAGTTTTTTTTTTGTTTAACATGTTATACGAGGATAATAATTAAAAATCATGGACTCATTTGAAATTAATAAAATTATAGCAGCGGTAGTTGTTATTTTTGTTGTTATATTTGGAATAACTAAAATTTCAGACATTATCTATTACGTAGAGAAGCCTAGTCAATCAGCTTATAAAGTTGAATTTGCTGAAACAGATGGCACGAAAGCTTCTGCAGCTGTTGAAGCAGTTGATATTTCTGCTCTATTAGCCATGGGAAGTGTTGATCATGGAAAGAAAGTATTTAAGAAATGTAGCGCATGTCATTCAATTAAAAAAGGTGGAAGAAACAATATTGGCCCGGCACTTTATAATGTACTAGGTAGAAATATGGGTGCTCTT
Source organism: uncultured Pelagibacteraceae bacterium (assembly GCA_902592715.1). GTDB lineage: Bacteria > Pseudomonadota > Alphaproteobacteria > Pelagibacterales > Pelagibacteraceae > Pelagibacter. The sequence goes on along the minus strand of CACJFS010000004.1, from coordinate 57,465 downwards.
GAAGATTACAAATATTCAAAAGCCCTGATAGCGTTTGGAAAAGATTGGACATTCCAAGAGATGAATAGTTTTTTAATAAAACCTGCTTCATATATAAAAGGTACCAAGATGGCTTTCGCAGGATTAAAAAAAGAGAAAGATAGAGCTTCAGTAATTTTATATATGAATGCTAATGCTGATAGTCCTTTACAACTACCTTAGTTTACCAAAACAATATAATAAAATACTCTTTTGAACATAAACTCTGTTTAGAGCTTGTTGCCATACTTTAGATTGTTTCCCAAGAAACACTTCTTCTGTAACTTCATTTCCTCTAGGTAGACAATGTAAAAATATTGCATCTTTCTTAGCTAAATTCATAGTTTTTGTATCAACTTTAAAATTTTTAAATGATTTAAGTTTCTTTTTCTTATTAACTTTATCATTTAAAGAAATGATTTTGTCTGTCATTACAACATCAGAATTTTTAATAGCTATTTCTTTTTTATTAAAAATTTTTATTTTTCCTTTTTGCTTTTTTATCAAAGAAATAAGCTTTTTATTTGGCTGATAGCTTTTAGGGCATGCAATATTTAAAGAAATAGAAAACTTTATACTAGCTTCTATTAAACTATTCATCATGTTGTTGTTAGCATCTCCTATCCAACATAGTTTTAATTTTGAAATACTTTTCTTTTTAATTTCTTGAATAGTGAAAATATCTGACAAAACCTGAGTGGGATGTGAGGATGGACTTAATCCATTAATTATTGGTATACTTGAGTATTTTCTGAATTGATCTAATTTTTTATCCGAATCTGTTCTCAACATAAAAGCATTACCATAAGTTGATAAAATTTTAGATGTATCTGCTATACTTTCACTACCAATACCTAAGTGTAACTCCTCTGGTCTTAACGTTAAAGATCCTCCACCTAATTGTTTAATAGCCAAATAAAAACTTAATCTAGTTCTGAGACTAGATTTTTCAAACATTTGTAAAAGAATTTTACCCTTTAAAGGTGAATCTTTATCTGGATCAAGGGTATTTAATTTTTTTCTTTTTGATTTTCTATTTTTTGCATCAGAAATAATTTTTTTTAAATCTTTTAGGGGAATATCTCTAAGATGAAGAAAGTTTTTCATTGTTTTTTATATCCTTCACAAACTTTATTGATAATTTTTAAAGCTATATTTATTTCATTTTTATTAACATTTAGTGGAGGCAAAATTCTTATAACATTTTCAGCTGCTCTAATTGTTAATAATTTATTTTTCATTAAACTTTGTATAAATTTAGTCTGATCATGATGTAACTGTATTCCTAAAATTAATCCTATTCCTCTTATTTCTTTAATAATGTTTGGGAATTTATTTTTAATTTTATTTAATTCTGAAATAAAATATTTTGAATTACTTTTAACTTTTGAAAGAAAGCCTTTTTTAAAAATTTCATCCATTACAGCGTTCCCAACAGACATTGCTAAAGGATTCCCACCAAAAGTAGATCCATGTGTACCTGGAACCATAGCCTTAGAAACTTTTTTTTTCATTAAAACTGCACCTATCGGGAACCCACCTCCAATTCCTTTTGCAATTGGAACTATATCTGGCTCTATGTTTGCATATTCATATGAAAAAAACTTACCTGATCTTCCAATTCCACACTGAACTTCGTCTAAAATAAGAAGAATTTTTTTTTTATTACAAATTTGCCTCAGTTCTTTGAGACACCATTCAGGTATTACTTTAATGCCTCCTTCACCCATAATTGGTTCAATCATTACAGCTGCAGTTTTACTTGTAATTTTTCTTTTTAATTCCTTGTGGTTCCCAAATTTAAAATGATCAAATCCACCCACTTTAGGCCCAAATCCTTCTACCATTTTCTTAGATCCACTTGCGTTTATTGCTGCAATAGTTCTTCCATGAAAAGAATTTTTAATGCAAAGAATTCTATTTTTTTTTGGTTTACCGAGAGAATAAAAATATCTTCTAGCAACTTTTATGGCAGCCTCTGTAGCTTCTGCTCCACTATTTTGAAAAATAACAGCATCTGCAAAAGATCTTTTTGTTAATTTTTTAGCTAACTCTTCTCCTTCTGGAATTATGAAAGAGTTAGAAACATGCCAAAGTTTTTTTGATTGTTTATTTATTGCTTTGATTAAATTTGGGTTTGCGTGACCTAAAGAATTAACAGCAATTCCTTGTACAAAATCTAAAAATTTTTCCCCTCTCTGTGTATACAGAAAAGAGCCTTTGCCTTTATCGAAAGACAGGTTTCTTCTTTTATAATTTTTAGCTAAGGAACTCATATTATACTATGATTTTATTTTATATCCTTTGTGTACTAAAAAGTATGCGAAATAAGTAATAACCAAACTAAAAAAAGTTAACAATGCAATTCCAAATGATACCGATCCATCTAATTGACCAATAAATGAATATCTAAATCCATCTATCATATGAAAAAAAGGATTATAATTACTTAAGATTTTTAAAAAATCTGGTAATTTATCAATGCTATAAAAAGTTCCACTCAAAAAACTTAAGGGTACAATTATAAAGTTAGTAACAGTGCTCATTTGATCAAATTTATCTGCGTATAGTCCAACTATTATTCCAAGTGATCCCATAACTAATCCACCTAAAAATAAATAAACAAACCACAAAAGAAAACTTTGTATGGATAAATCTATAAAAAAAATAAATATTAAAGTTGAAGCAGATGCAATAAGCAAGCCTCTTGCAGCTGAAGCTAATGTTATAGCAAATACTACTTCTGACGAAGATAAAGGGCTATGAACAACATCAGTGATTGTGCCCATCATTTTTCCCATCATCAGTGAAGAACTAGAGTGTGCAAAACTTTGTTGAATTACTTGCATCATTATTAAACCACTAGCTAAAAATTTTATGTATGGAACTCCCATTACATCGGCTCTTTGATCTCCAATGGCTAAAGAAATAACTGTTAAAAACAATATACTCGTTAAAATTGGACCAAATAAAGTCTGACCTGATACTGTTAAAAATCTTAAAACTTCTTTTTTAAATAAAGAATACGTTCCAACCCAATTAACAAGTCCAAATCTTCTAGTCCCAATTTGATATTTTTTCTGTAATTCAACCATAAGTAATTATTAATAAACTTTTTTTTTAATAATTGTTAAAAAACAGAAAAAAAAGCTTGTTATGAGTCATTTATTATGGTTTCAAGATAATGTTGTAAAAATTATTTAATATACTAAATATAGATATATGAGCTGGACAGATGAAAAAGTCAATAAACTCAAAGATCTTTGGGGCAAAGGTCAAACAGCCAGTCAAATAGCTGAAATTATTGGGGGAGTAAGCAGAAATGCAGTGATTGGAAAGGCTCATAGGTTAAATTTATCTGCAAAAATTAAAACTCGATCCACAATTTCTCAGAACAAAATAGGAGCAGGATTACAGCCAAATAACTTTATAAAAAAAGGAAGTAGAAAACAGAAATTTAGATCATTACTTTTAGATAAAAATTTTGAGCCAGCTAAAAATATTCAATTAGAAGACCTAAATGAAAGTACTTGCAAATATATGGAAGGTCATCCTGATGAAAAAGATTCCTCATTTTGTGGAAGAAAATCAATTGAAAAATTCTCTTATTGTCCATTACACCTTATGATAGTTTTCCAACCAAAAGGTAAAAAGGAAGAAGTAATAGATAAGGATGAGGAAGTCCCAAAATTTATAGAAAAAAAGGTAAAATCAGCATAATCTATTTTAGTATTTTTTCTTTAGCTTTTTTAAATTCATCATCATTTAAAATACCTTTTTCATGTAAATCTTTTAATTCTTTTATTTGATTTATCACCTCAAGATTTTGATTCGTGTTTTGGTTATCTGTTTGTAAATTTTTTTCCTCATTTAGCACTTGTTTCGCCTCAACTCCTCTAGTTATTGCCTTTACAGCAATAGTCAAAACAAAAACTAAAATAACAAATACTAGCAAATAAATAATATTAGTTAACATATATTCACTTATCAATCTTTTTTGAAAACTGACCTCCACTAGTCCAATTAAAGCTGTAACGATTTATCTCCTCTTCAAATTTTTTATTTGCTTCCATTTTTAAATCATAATTGGTTTTATATTTTTTTGAAATAATATTATCATATTTTAATAATTTTAACTGATCTAGTGTTATCAGTGGCTTAGGCATTAATTGAAATAATTTAGCATTTAGTTTTGCTAAAAAAAAAGGTATTGGAAGTAATAATCTTTTTTTATTAATGGATTTTAAGATCTTTAACAACATTTCTTTAAATGTAAAAACTTCTGGTCCAATACATTCAAGTGTTTCTCCAGATATTTTTTTTTTGATAACTTCATAAATAATATTTGAAAAATCAGAAACATGTATTGGAGTAAATTTTGTTTTTCCACCATAATATAATGGCATAATTGGAAGCACACTAAGTAAATTCATAAAGTTTGTAGTAAAATTATCATCGACTGAATATACAATTGATGGTTTTAGTATTACTGATCTAGAAAAATTTTCCCTCACTTTTTTTTCTCCATTCAATTTGCTAAGAGCGTAATTGCTATCTGTTGCCTCCTCTATCCCTAAAGCCGAAACGTGAATGAATTGGTCAAGCTTTTTTTTTGAAGCACATTTAGAAAGTAAAGAAGGTAAATCAGAGTGAATTAAATTAAAATGATTATTTTTTTTTTCATACAAAATTCCTATCAAATTTATACAGATAGAAGAGTTTTCCATTAGTTTAGAAATATTTTCCTCTGTGAAAGCGTTTATTTCTTCTAATGCTAAATATCCATAGTTAGATTGAGTTTTTATTTGATATCCTTTTCTATGTATACTTCTAGTTACTGCTGTAACTCTGTAGTTATTTTTTGTAAATTTTCTAATAAGTGACTTGCCAATATGGCCTGATGAACCAAATATTAAAATTGAATCCTGATTTTTCATATATATATATCTACTTAATGAATTTAGATATTAAATTACATAAGAAAGATTTGCCAGATGAAATAAAGTTCAGTGACAAGATAGCCATAGACTGTGAATTTACTGGACTTAACATCGAAAGAGATAGACTTTGCTTAGTTCAAATATCTACAGGTAAAAATGATGCACATATTATACAACTTGATAAAGATAATTATCATGCGCCAAATTTAAAAAAAGTATTATTAGATAAAAATTTAAATAAATTATTTCATTTTGCAAGAGCTGATATTTTATTTATTAAAAAATATTTAAAAGTTGATGTTGAAAATGTTAATTGTACAAAAATAATGAGTAAAATAGGAAGAAGCTATTCCGATAAGCATGGATTAAAAGATTTGATCAAAGAATTTATTGGTGTAGATATAAGTAAACAATTACAGTCATCTGACTTTGGGGGTGAACTTTCAGATAAACAATTAAAGTACTGTGCTCAAGATGTTATTTATCTTCATCAGATATATGAATCTTTAAAAAATATATTAGAAAGAGAAAATAGAAAAGATATTTATGACAAAACAATTAAATTTATAAATACACGAGTTGAATTAGATTTTGCTTCATTTAAAGAAGATATCTGGTCACACTAAAATGCACGATAAAAAAATATTAAATATTGCAAAAGAAGTAATTAAACTAGAATACTTATCTCTTAAAAAACTTCAATCAAGTATTGGTAAGTCGTTTAAACAAATAGTTAGAACAATTGTAAATTGTAAGAATGGAAAAATAATAATTTCCGGCGTAGGCAAAAGTGGAATAATTGGTAGAAAATTATCTGCAACACTTTCTTCAACAGGAACTCCTTCTTTTTATCTTGATGCATCAAATGCAAGCCATGGTGATATGGGACAAGTAACCTCAAATGATATTGTGATATTAATTAGCTTAAGCGGGCAAAGCGAGGAGTTAAAAAATATAATTCAATATACATCTCGTAATAAAAACATAAAATTAATAGGCATAACCTCAAAAAAAGACTCTATTCTATATAAAAATGCAGATATTAAATTTCTATTACCATCTGTTAAAGAGGCTGGTCCAGGTAACTTTGTGCCTACTTCATCTACAACAGTCCAAATTGCTTTGGGCGACGCTATAGCAGTAACTTGTATGCAATATAAAAAATTTGGTAAAATTGATTTCAAAAAGTTTCATCCAAGTGGATCACTATCTATACAATTAAAAACAGTTGAGGATTTAATGCTTAGTGGAAAAAAAATGCCATTTATAAATGAAAAAGAGAATATGAATCGTGCATTAAAAAAGATAACAGAACAAGGGCTTGGGGTATTAATAATTAAAAATGATAATGGACACACTACAGGGATAATAACTGATGGAGATTTAAAGAGAATTTCAAATAAAAATACGAATTTTAAAAATTTAATAATAAAAAAGGTAATGAAGAAGAAACCAATAACCGTTGACAAAAATATTCTTGCTGTGGAAGCACTTTCAATTATGAATACAAAAAAGATTACAAGTTTATGTGTACATCACAAAAATAAAAGAAATATAACAATTGGATTAATTCACATTCATAATATTTTAGATGCAAATATAAGTTAAATGTCTATAAAATCTTTCTTACAGATTATAATTCTATGTTTAATAGGATTAATTATTAGTGTTGTTTACTTAAAATATTTTAAAACAGAAAATAATGTTGTCGAAGAAATCGAACTATCTGAAAATAATTTAATGAATGAAACTGAGGAACTTAAAAATAAAATTATTGAATTAGAATTAAAAAATAACAAACTTGAAGATAAAATTGCAAACAATGAAAGTAAAGACAGGATCGAAAATATAAAAATAAAAGATGAAGTTAAAAATGAAAAGAAGAATGATATAAAAGAAATAAAAGATGAAAAACCTGTTAAAAAAGAAATTAATAAAAAGGAAATAAAAAATCTTGTTAAAGATGTTGAGTATATATCTGTGGACCAAAAAGGTAATGAATTCTATCTTTTGGCAAATTCTGGGAAAACCAACAATGATAACAAAAATATTCTTGATCTTAAAAATGTAAGAGGTGAAATTAATTCAGATAAAAGAGCTACGATCTATATTACATCAGATTATGCTCATTACAATTCTGAAAATTTAAATTCAAAGTTTTATAAAAATGTAATAATAAATTATGAAGATAAAAAAATTACATGTATAAATTTTGATATTAATATGGAAACAAATAAAGCGATAGCTTACAACAAAGTAGTTGTGACAGATCCTAAGTCAATTATGAAGGCTGGAATAGTTGAGTTTGATTTAAAGACTAAAGATATAAATATAAATCCAGAAAAGGCTGAGTCAGAAGTTGAGGTAGTTACAAACTAATGGCACTTATTAAAAAATTCAGAATTAAAAAATTTAAAGAAACAAAACCTATTTTGAGCTTAGAAAAAATTTCGATGTTTTATAATAAACGACAAATCTTAAATAATTTAGATTTAAAAATAAACAAACAAGAAATTTTAGGAATGTTAGGGCCTAATGGTGTAGGAAAATCAACTATATTTCATATTATAACTGGTTTAAAAGATCCTAGTTTTGGAAAAGTATTTATTAATGAAATTGATTGTACTGATATTCCTATTTATGAAAGAGCAACAAAATTTAAACTTGGTTATGTTCCTCAATATGGTGGTTTTATTCAGGATTTAAGTTTACTAGATAATTTAAATTTAGTTGGAGAAATCCATATAAAAGAAAAAGATTTAAGAAAATTAAAAATTGATAAAATAATTGCTCAGTTTGAATTTGACTCCCTGTTAAGAATAAAAGCTAAACACTTATCTGGAGGTCAAAAAAAAAAATTAGTCATTTCAATGGCTCTTATAAATGATCCAAATATTCTACTTTTGGATGAACCATTTGCTGCATTAGATATCCTAACAATAAAAATGCTACAAGAAATAATTGTAAACCTGCAATCTTTAGAAAAAATTACAGTAGTTGTTTGTGATCATCAAGCAAGAGATTTGCTAAGCTGTGTAGATAGAGCGATTGTTTTATCTAATGGGAAAATAATTGCCTCAGGTAGCCCAGATGAGATTGTAAAAGATTCAAGTGCAAGATCAGCTTATTTTGGCGACGAATTTAAAATAAATTAATTTCTTCGTGTCTAATCATATATTCATAAATCAAAAAATTAAAAAATTTAGAAGAAAAATAATGGTTAGTTCTGATAAAAGTATATCTATAAGGTCAGTTCTACTAGCATCTCAAGCTGTGGGCATATCTAAAATTTCTAATCTTCTTGAATCTGAAGATGTATTAAATGCTCTTAAAACAGTCAAAAAACTTGGAATAAATTATTATAAAAAAAAAAATATTTACTTTATCGAAGGATACGGGCTTAACGGTTTTAAAATAAAAAAAAATACAACTATAAATGCGGGAAATTCAGGTACTTTAGCAAGATTAATCTTGGGTTTATTAGTTAAATCTAAAAATAAAGTTAAGTTGATTGGAGATAAAAGTTTATCAAAAAGAGATTTTTCAAGAGTAATAAAACCTTTAAAAAACTTTGGAGTAAATATTAAAAGTAAGAACAATTCTCTTCCGATTGAAATAACTGGAAGTGATTTCCTGAGACCAATTACTTATAATGAGACAATTGGTAGTGCCCAAGTAAAGTCTTGTATAATTTTATCTGCATTAAATACACCAGGAACAACTGTCATAAAATCTAAATTCTCTAGGAACCATACAGAATTAATGCTAAAATTTTTAAAATATCCTATAAGCGTCAAAAAAAAAAAATTGGATATAATATTTATCAAAGGTTTAAAACAATTTAGAGCATTTAAATACAACGTACCAGGAGACATAAGTTCTGCTGCTTTTTTTATTGTTCTAACACTTCTATCAAATAAATCTCAAATCATAATTGAGAATGTAAATATAAATAAAAGTAGAATTGGAATTATAACAATACTTAATAAGATGGGGGGAGAAATAAAATTAAAAAGAAAAAAAATATATAACGGTGAAGAAATTGCGGATATTTATGTAAAAAGTAAAACAAAATTAAAATCTATAAATTGCCAATCTAAACTAAATAGTTCGGCCATAGATGAATTTTTGATTATATTTTTAGTTGCTGCAAAAGCTAAGGGTATATCAAAATTTAAAAAATTAGGTGAGATGAACAAAAAGGAATCAAAAAGATTAGATTTAGGAATTAAATTTTTAAGATTAATTGGAATTAAAGTAGAGCGATTTAAAAATGATATAAATATCCATGGAAATCCTGACTTGAACTTAACAGAAAATTATGAAATCAAAAATTTTTTAAAGGACCATAGAATATTTTTCCTCTCATGTATAGCGGCTCTAACATTGGGAGGTAAATGGAAAATTAATGATAAAAAAAGTGCGAATACATCTTTTCCTAAATTTTTGAACATCTTAAAAATAATTGGGGCTAAAATAAATTGAAAAAAAGAAAAAATATAATTACGGTAGCTATTGACTCACCAGCTGCAGCAGGAGCGGGTACACAAGCCAAGTTAATTTCTAAATATTATAATCTATTTTATTTAGATACTGGTAAAATTTATAGATATATAGGTTATTTAAAAATTAAAGATAAAAAATTTTCTTACAATTTCATTAAAAAAAAAATAGATAATTTAAATTTAAATTATTTAAAAAATAAAAAACTTCTATCAAATGAAGTGGCTATTTCCGCATCAAGAATTGCAAAAGATAAAAGGATCAGAGATATTGTGCATCAATTTCAACAAAAATGTGCTTACAATCCTCCAAGAAAATATAAAGGTTCTATTTTAGATGGACGAGACATAATCACTATCCAAGTAAAAGATGCTATGTTTAAATTCTTTATAACTGCCAATCTTCAAATAAGAGCTAAAAGGAGATTTAATGAATATAGACAATTAAACAAAAAAATTACGTATAAAGAAGTGCTTAAAAGCCTTAGAAATAGGGATAAATCAGATAGAGAGCGAAAATATGGTCCCCTAAAAAAAACAAAAGATTCTATCTTGATTAATACTACTAAATTAAGTAAGAAAGCCTGCTTTTTAAAGTTAAAAGCTATTATAGACAAAAAACTAAATACTTAATGGAAATTTATTCAGATTTATCATCACCAGCTAAGCAGCAATTCGAAAAGTTACTAAATAGCCAGTTGTCAAAAAATAAGATAGAGGAAGGCAAAATCATAGATGGAAAAATTACAAAAATAACAAGTAAGTATATTTTTTTATTTATTCCAGGTTTAAAAAGCGAACCAGTAATTGATGTAAATGAAATGAAAATGATTGGTATGGCTGATAATATTAAAGAAGGCGAAACATTGTCAGTATTACTAGAAAAAATTGAAGATAAAAATGGTGATGTTGTTGTATCTGCCCAGAAAGCACAAAAAATTAAGGGATGGAATAAATTAGTAAAATGTTATGAAAATAACGAATTAATTAATGGAAAAATTATTCAAAAGACCAAAGGAGGCGTAATTGTTGAACACGTTGAAACTGGATCACTTATGTTTTGTCCTGGATCTCAAATTTCAGATAAGCCTATAAAAAATATAGATCACTTAATTGGGGTAGAACAAAAATTTGCACTAATTAAGCTAGATATGGTTCGAGGAAATAGTGTTGTATCTAGAAGACAAGTTGTTTCCTCTAACAAAAAAGAAGATAAAGTTAAAATTATAGAAAAGTTTAAAGTTGGAGATATAATAAAAGATGCAGTTGTAAAAGGATATTCATCATTTGGATGTTTCTTTGAGGTAACAACACCTGAAGGAACTCTGGATACGCTGTGTCACCTTCAAGAAATAAGTTACAGTAGAGTAAATCATCCAGACGAAATTTTTAATATAGGTGAAAAACATGATTTAAAAATCATATCAATTGATATGGAAAAATTACAAGTTGGATGTTCACTTAAACAGCTATCTCCAGATCCATTTGAACATATATCTAATTATCAAATAGGAAATACGTATAGTGTAAAAGTAGTTAAAATAACCGACTATGGATGTTTCTGTGAGCTCGAAGCGGGACTTAGTACGTTACTTCATAGTAGTGAAATTAGCTGGACTAAGAAAAATATTTCACCTAAAAAAATCTTTAAAGTAGGTGATCAAATAGAATGTGTAATTACAGAAATTGATAAAGATAAGAGAAGAGTAGCAATTTCTCATAGGCTGACACAAGAAAATCCTTATTCTAAACTTGAAAGTAATTATCCTGTTGGATCAGAAATAAACGGAATTGTGAGTAATGCTAATGAATATGCTATTTATGTAAAATTAGAAGATTTTGATATAGATGGCTTTTTACATTCGAACGATCTGTCATATACTGGCAAACCTGAGGATGAACTAACTAAATACAAAAAAGGGGACCAACTAAAAGTAAAAATTCTAGAAATTAAAAAAACTGAACAAAAAGTAAGAGTGGGTCTTAAACAATTACAAAATGATCCTTTCGATTGGTTTAAAAATAAAAAAATTAAAGATGCAATTACAGTTAAAGTTATTTCTTCAGATAATAAAGGTTTAACCGTAAAACCTGAAGATTGTGATGTTGAAATTTTAATTAAGAAATCACAAATAGCAATGAGTAGTTCAGATGCTAGACCTTCAAGATTTGTGGGTGGGGAACGAATAGATGCCGCAATATCTGAATTAAATTTTGAAAAACGAAAAGTATCTTTAAGTATAAAATTACTTGAAGAAATAATGAATGCTAAAGCTATAAAAGAGCATTCTAGTCCACTAAGTGGTAAAAATTTACCCTTCTCATCCCTTTCCGAACAATTAGACGATAAAAAAAATAAGAAGGACAGTGAATAAAAATTGGCAGCAGTTAAATCACATTTAATTAAAGAGCTAGCTAAAAGTTATCCTAACTTTTTAAAGAAAGATTTGATTAAACTATTTGATATTGCTTTTTATGAAATGCAAGAATCTTTAAGAAGAGGAGAAAGAGTAGAACTTAGAGAAGTATTTTCGTTTGAGGCTAAGACTCAAAAAGCAAGAATATCAAGAAATCCTAGGACTAATGAAAAAGTAAATACTCCAGAAAAAAAATCAATATTATTTAAAGTATCTAAAGAGTGGACGAAAATAATTAATGAAAAAGAGTAAAATATTTATTGCTTGTGATAGTAAAAATTTAAGCAGAATCAAAGAAATAATTGCAAAAACTCAAACTTCAAAAATAAAAATTGGATACAAATTTGGACTAGAATTTTTAAATTCTAAAAAGGGAAGAGATTTTATATTAAATTTAAAAAACAAAATTACTTTTGGAGATTATAAGCTTGCAGATATACCTAATACATGTGCCTCAGCAATAAAAGCAGTGAACGATTTAAAATTTGATTACTTAACTATACATATAAGTTCGGGTCTAGAGGCATTAAAAGCAGCAAAAAAAGTTTCAGGTAAAACAAAACTAATAGGAGTAACTATTCTTACTTCGTTAGATAATAAATCGTTAAAAGAAATTGGATTTAGTAAAAAAGTTGAAAAAATTGTTCTTCAACAAGCTAGGTTGGCAAAAAAAGCTAAATTAGATGCGATTGTGTGTAGTGCAAAAGAGGTAAAAATTGTAAAAAAAGTATTTAAAAAAGAAATAATTACTCCTGGTATAAGGTTTAATGCTAAATCTAATGATCAGAAAAGAGTATTAACACCTAAAGAAGCATATAAAAATGGAAGTGACTGGCTAGTGATTGGGAGACCCATTACCAAAGGTAACATTTCAAATAATCTCAAAAACTTAATTAGTCATTTAAATTAATGATTAAGGGTTTGAAAATTTGTGGGGTCTCTGATCTTGAGACTTTAAATTATATTTTAAATCATAAATTTCCTCCAAAATTTATTGGTTTTATTACCAATTATAAAGAAAGTAGAAGGTATGTTGAATATGAGAAGCTAAAAAAATTAGTAAATACAAAAAATAATGTAAGCAGTTTCGTGTCTGTTCTTGTCGATCCGGATGATAAAATTTTAGAAAAAATCAAAGGTTTAAATTTTGATTTTTATCAACTTTATGATGTAAATCCTGAAAGAACAAAAATAATAAAAGAAAAGTACAATGTTAAAGTTATTACAGCTTTAACAATTAACAGTCAAAAAGATGTTGATATATATAAAGATTATCAAAAAATTTCAGATTTAATACTTTTTGATGGAAAAGGCTATGAAAAATCAATTGGCTTTAACCACGAGTTTTTAAATTCTGTACCTAATTCAGTGAATAAAATGATTGCTGGAAATATAAAAATAGAAGATATTTCTAATTTTACAAATAAAGATTATTTTATTGATCTTAGCGGTGCATTAGAAAATGAAAAAGGTAAAAAAGATATTGAAAAAATTAATAAATTATTAAATTTGTCTATATTAAAATGAAACTCAAAAAAAAAATTCCACTAATAGATCAGGGAGATAAACTTGGCTTCTGGGGTGGAAAATTTGGTGGAAATTTTGTGCCAGAAACACTTAAGAAGCCTATAGAAGATCTTGAAATACAATTTAATAAATTAAAAAATAACAAAAACTTTATAAAAGAAAGAGACAAGTATTTTAAAAATTGGATTGGAACACCCACAAGATTCATTAAACTAAAAAATTTAACAAAACACGTTGGTGGAGCTCAGATTTGGTCCAAGGTTGTTTCTGATGCAAATGGAGGGGCTCATAAAATATATAACGCCACTGTTCATTGTTTATTGGCCAAAAGGTCTGGCAAAAAAGTAATTATTGGTGACACAGGAGCTGGTTATGCTGGAAAGATGTTGAGTATGGCAGCAAAAAAATTTGGTTTGAAATGTAAAATCTTTATGGGTGCAAAAGATATTGCGAGACAGCAACCAAATGTTAAAGCAATGAAAAAAAATGGGGCAGATATAATTCCTGTATATTCCGGAAGTCAAACACTAGTAGATGCTGTATCAGAGTGTATGAGATATTGGGTTGCTAATTGTGATACAACAGCAATGTGTGTTGGTAGTACAGTAGGACCTGCAATTTTTGTTAGAATATGTGGATGGAGTACTAGTCAAATATCTAGAGAACTTAAAGTTCAATTAATGGATGAATTTGGAGATATTCCTAAAAAACTCAAATTATATAATTGTGTGGGAGGAGGTTCTTCAAGTTTTGGTTTTTGGAATGAATTTATGGATTATGATAAAAAACAAGTTGAGTTCATTGGGGTTGAAGCGGGAGGGCCTGCCAATAGTAAAAAACACGCAGCTCCTTTAACTTATGGTTCCAAAATCGGTATACTTCATGGTGCAGCACAATATGTAAATCAAAATAGCGATGGTCAAATTGAAGAAACTGAGTCAATATCCGCAGGTCTTGATTATCCCGGAATTTCACCTCTCCATTGCTTTTTAAAAGATACCAAACGTGCAAGGTATACAGCAGCTAGCGATGAAGAAGCTTTAAAAGCCTACCAGATAGTTACAAAATATGAAAATTTAAGACCATCTCTCGAACCAAGTCATGCGTTCTCAGTAGCAATCAAAGAAGCAAAAAAATTGAGTAAAAATACAATAGTAATTATTAATAGTTGTGGAGATGCATATAAAGACCGTGGAATTTTAGAAAAAAAGTTGGGAAAGAAATATGTTAAATCCAATTAGTCTTACTTTTAAAAACTTAAAAAAAGAAAAAAGACCTGCTTTAATTACTTATACTGTAGCTGGTGATAGCTCAAAAAAGCAGTCTTTAGAGATCCTAAAAGCAATTTCCAATTATGCAGATATTTTAGAAGTTGGTGTACCCCATAACACCCCTGTTGCAGATGGAGGTCAAATTCAAACTAGTGCTTATAGAGCAATAAAAAATGGCATTAAGATGAATCATATTTTTAAAATTGTCAGTGATTTTAAAAAAAGTAAAAATTCAAAACCCATAATATTTATGGGTTATTACAATATGATTTTCCAATATGGTGAAAATAATTTTTTAAAAAAATGTAAAAAATCAGGTGTTAATGGTTTAATTGTTGTTGATTTACCATGGCCAGAAAATAAAAATTTTTCGAAGAAATGTAAAAAAAATTCAATTAATTTTATCCAATTATTATCTCCTACAACATCAAATAAAAGATTGAAAAGTATTACAAAAGATTCTCATGATATGATTTATTATATAAGTATGTTATCTACTACTGGAGGAAAGCTAAAAGTTTCTCCAAAAAAAATATTAGCTAATTACAATAAAATTAAAAAAATAAGTCCCAAAAAAAATTGTGTTATTGGTTTTGGGATAACTGAAAAGACTATATCAAATTTTAAAAATGCAGATGGACTTGTCGTTGGAAGTCAAATTTGTAAAGAAATTACTAGAAGTTTAAACAATAGACAAAATCCTGTCATAAATGTAAGTAATATAGTTAGTAAACTAAGAAAAAAAATATCATGAATTGGTTAACAAAAGCTATAAATTTTGGTGAAAAAATAAAGAAGGTACTTCGAAAAAGACCTTCGAAAGAGGATATAGCTAATTCAGATTGGACCAGTTGCTGCAAAGGTCCAATATTAAAGAAAGATTTAGAGAATAATTTATGGGTTTGTAATCTTTGTGGAAAACATCATAGAATTGGTTGTAGACAAAGGTTTGATATAATATTCGGTAAAAATACATACCAAATTTTAGAGTCACCTATACCTACAGAAGATCCATTAAATTGGGTTGACACAAAATCTTACAAAGAAAGACTTAAGATTGCGAGGAAAAAGACAAACCAAAATTGTGCAGTTATGATTGCAAAAGGGAAAATAAATGGAATAGAAGTAACAGCAGGTGCAATAAATTTTGATTTTATTGGAGGATCAGTCGGTGCCGCTGAAGGGGAGGCAATAATTTATGGCGTACAACACGCAATAGACAACCAAACACCTTATTTGTTCTTTCCATGTGGTGGGGGACAAAGAATGTTCGAGTCTACAATTGCTTTAGCAAATATGACCAGAACAACA
Source organism: uncultured Pelagibacteraceae bacterium (assembly GCA_902592715.1). Lineage (GTDB taxonomy): Bacteria > Pseudomonadota > Alphaproteobacteria > Pelagibacterales > Pelagibacteraceae > Pelagibacter. Next base: position 41,479 of record CACJFS010000004.1, on the reverse strand, counting down.
CTTGCAATAAACGAACTTAAAAATAATAATTTACCTTACATAGTATGCTTTACGGATCCTACAGCTGGTGGAATAACTGCCTCTTTTGCAATGTTAGGGGATATTCATCTGGCAGAACCTGGGTGCCTAATAGCTTTTGCGGGAAAAAGAGTAATTCAAGCGACTGTTAAAGAAGAATTAAGTTCCGATTTTCAAACAGCTGAATTTGTTGAGAAACATGGTTTTGTCGACAGAGTGGTACATAGAAAAGATATACAAAAAGAAGTTGGTAACCTTCTATCGATATTACTTAGAAAAAATTCTGATATACATTTAGAAAATTTAAATGAAACTTCAGAAAATAATATCCAAACTAGAGAAGCATCATAAAAAAAAATTAGATTTATCTCTGGGAAGAACTTTTAATCTTTTAAAAAAGCTTGGAAATCCTCAAGATAAATTGAAAAATGTTATAACAGTAGTCGGAACCAATGCTAAAGCAAGCATGTGCTATAGCCTTAAGTCAATACTAAATCAAGCTGGATACAAAACTAATCTTTATACTTCACCTCACCTACTCTCTTATACAGAAAGATATATTTTTGAAGATAAGGAAATCAATGAAGAAGATTTAATAGAATTACTGACTGATATTGAAAAAACTTTAGGAGATGACAATGCAACATTATTTGAAATTTTAACATGTGCATTTATTAAACATGCTGAAAATTATAAGGATAATATAAATATTGTAGAGGCCGGACTATTTCATCAATTTGATAGTACAAATGTATTTAAGGAAAATTTAATTACACTCATTGGTGTCATTCATAATGATCACTTTCAATGGCTTGAAAATAAATCAATTGAAGGGGTAATATATGAAAAAACAGCTAAACTTTTAAACTCAAATATATTTATTAATAAACAAGTAAATAATGAAATAAGATATAAAATAGAAAAATCGTTGGAAAAAAATACATCAAATAAATATTTTTTTGGTAAAGATTTTAGTATTGGAAAGTCCGAGAATGGATTTATTCAATATCAAGATCGGTTAGGGGAATTAGTATTACCTGAACCAAGTATTCTTGGGGATCATCAGCTTTATAATATTAGTACCTCAATTGCTGCATCAAGAAAGATTTTTAATATTAAAGATGAAAATATTATAGATGGTATCAAAAATATTTCATTAAAAGCAAGACTTGAAGAAATAAAATCTGGCAAATTAAAAGAAATTACTGGGAATAACAAACTTATAATTGATGGTGGTCACAATATTAGCGCAAGTTATTCTATCGCTAATTGGATTAAAAATCAAAATGAAGAAGTAAATCTAATCGTGGGCATGATGAAAGATAAAGAACATGAAGAATTTATAAAAGCTTTTGTAAATATAGTAGATTCAATTACTTTAATTGATATTCCTAATCAAGATGGTGCAATTTCAAAGGAAGATTTTAGAAAAAAGTTAGTTAATTTAAAATTAAATTTGAAACTTTCTAATGGCATTGAAGAAAGTATAAAATCGTTATCAAAAAATGAAAATACTATTATTCTCTGTATAGGTTCGCTATATCTTGCTGGAGAAATTTTAAGATTAAATTAGATATTTTCTTTTATCCAAGAAACAATTTCACTTTTTGGGACTGCACCGACTTTAGTTGAAACATGATTTCCATCTTTCATCAAAATCATTGTTGGAATCCCTCTAACACCATATTTTGTTGGCGTATTTGGTTCTTCATCTATGTTATGTTTTGCTACAGATAATTGGTCAGACATTTCGTTTGAAATTTCTTCTAAAATTGGAGCAATTTGGACGCAAGGGCCGCACCATGAAGCCCAAAAATCTGTAATTAGTATTTTATTTTCTTTAACTAATTGATCAAAACTTTCGTCAGTAGATTTAATTGTTGCCATATGAGTTTTATATAAATTTATTTTATTTATTCAATAGTTAAAATTGGGATTAATTTGGATTTATACATTAAACATTTTCATACTTTTTTTGGATAGACATTGCGTAAGTATTAAATTCGTCTAAGAGAGCTAATTTTTCATTATCATTTTCATTAGTATATTTTTCTCTTAAAGTATCAATTTCGTTATATAAAGTAGGAATTGTCCACCATTTCTCTTTTCTTTCACTTAGTATTCTTTTAGCAATTTCTCTTCTAATCGATTTATACATTGTCTCCGGCAAAACTTCTGGTGCTTCTTGAAAAATTATTTTTTTACCAAATCCAACTAATCTATCGTCATCAAACTTATCTAATAAATTAAGTTTTTCCTTCCAAGGAGCTGAGTGCCAAGCTGGAAAAAGAGCCGTATCTTTATTAGAAGTAAATTTACTATAAATGCTTTCTTCAGCATATATATCCTCTTGAGATTTTGAATCTTCTTTTTCCTCAGCAACTTCCCTTAAAGCTGTTAAAATATTTTGAGAGAATTGTTCATTACTTTGGACAAATTCTGCTCTTTTTTTAATTACGTTTGGATCTAGTTTATTATAAGGCTCAACATTCATTCCATATTTTGCATCAATTATGATAGGTGCTTTATTAGCACGTATAGTCCGTAAAAATTTTGGAGATTTTTTCATTTCAGTTTTTAATTCATTTATTGATTTATTTATTAAGGGTTGAATTTCAGTTCTTAGATCTACTGAGTAATACCAACCCTGATAAATAGGATGCATACAATGTTTAGGATGCAATGGAACAACTAGGTGTAATCTTGATTTTCCATAATAATACTCATTCAGAGTTAATACCTCTCCTTTTTTCATTAAAGTTTCTGTGTCAGATTTATTCGCAGTTCTTAAAAATGAGTTCCAAGTATGTTCTTGTTTTTTTTTAACAATCTTTAAAATTTTTACTGTCAATTCTGCATCTGCTAATGCAGAGTGTGCATCACTTGCATCAATTCCTTGCATTTGCGCTAAAGAGGCAAGTTTAAATACTGGATTATTTTTTTCATTTATCTCGGTTTCTAAAATTGTTGAGTCTACAGCATATGCGGCACGCGCAATATTTAATCCATCATGTCTTTTATTTGGTGCTGCGTTAGTTAAGTATGGATATCTGATACTTTTAAAAAATTCTTTTCTTATCATTTCTTCATCAAAATTAAGACTACTCCATCCTAAAAATATTGCAGGGCTCCATTTTTTAAATATTTTTTCTACTTCTCCCAACATCTGGTAATGACTTAAATTTGTTTGGGTTAATTGCTTTATGGAAGTCTTATTCACTATTAAGGCCATAGCTTGAAAGATTTCACCTTCAGGTAAGCTACATCTTAAATTGAAACGATCTTTTTCTTTGAAGTTTTCATCAACTAAAATTCCACCAATTTCAATAATGCTACCAAAATCAGTACTTGCACTCGATGATTCTATATCCCAGATTGCTAAATTCATATTTTAAACCTTAAATTAGCTATGTTTTGATGGATATTTGGAAAGTTTTTTAGGACTAAACCGTTGCATCTAAACAAGTAGCTTCTAGTTAGTTTTATCTCTTCTATGAAATGGTCAGTTAAAGTCAAGCTATATTATTCATCTCGTAAAATTTTTTTACTCTTCCTAAAAATAAATTTTGATACATTTCTAATTGAGCACCTTCTATTTTAAATTCCTGAAACAAAACATCTTTTGTGCATAGTAAAATTATGCCTGCTTTCATTTTAGTTCCATGAACAACATCATGTGCCAAAGTATATGCTCCAAGTTGTAAGAAATAATCTTGAATATAATCAGTTTTTTTTGGTTTATTACTTTGTTTAAAATCAATTACAACATCATTGCCCTGATAAACACCAATTAAATCAGCTGTGCCTGCATATTGCTCAGGATAATATAGAGTTTCCTCAATTCCATAAATTTCATCTAATTTATTTTCTACTCCTTTTTCGATTATTTCTTTAGCCATATTTTTATATTGTTCATTACTTTCAAAAAAACTTTCATTGATACGTCCTCTTAAGTAATCTTCTATATATGAATGCATTGATGTTCCTCTTGAAGATGCTTCTGTTTTAATTCTATTCGCTTCTTTAAAGCCTACCCTTTCCTTCCAGTTTGCTAAAGCAGCTTTTTCTTCTTCAGATTTCGTAGCACTTAAAATTGTAGTTACGCTTGGAAGTTTTTCATCACCTAATGAATATTTTCTGTAACCATTTTCAATTGACCTAGTTGACTTAGGATAATTAAATTTATTACTCCACTTCATTCATCAAAGCTTTAGGAAACTTTTCTTTTTTCTACTTGTCCATAACCTGCAATGGGAGATGGTGAGTCTGGATCTGGATCCTCATCATCATTTGGATTTTTTATTGCTTCGATACTTCTATTTATCGCTCTTGCATCTGTTCCAAATTTATCAACAACACTCATTGCTTCCTCTAATTTTTTTCTTAATACAATGATGTTATCAAAATGCCTTGAAAATCTTGAACTAATTGTTTTGAGATGATCATAGATTTCAGTTGCATGTTTTTGAATTCTTAAACTTTGAAATCCCATATGTAGGGATTGCAAGTAACCTGACAAATTATTAGGTCCCATAATAGTAACCTTGTATTTCTTCATTAATTCTTGTGTTAGTAATTCTTTGGTTGATGGATCTTGATAGTTAGCTAACTCTAAAAATAAACTTTCAGTTGGGGCATAAACAATTGCAAAATTGGTAGTTTTAGGGGGTACAACATACTTTTCACTTACACTTTTAGCTTTTTCTTTGAAAGCTCTTGCAAGTTTAGTTCTTGCATCTGCCATTGATTTTTTGTCATCTTCCTGATGTGCATCTTGAATAGCTTTAAATCTTTCAACTGGAAAATGGCTGTCTACTGGAACCAAAATTCCATCCTGTAATTTTATAGCAAATTCAACATTTTCATTAGTGTCCTCTTTCATTTTTATATTTGCTAGATACTGTGATGAAGGAAGCAAATCTTTAATCAGAGAACCTAAGCTAAATTCAGCTAATGTTCCATATTTTTTTACTCCTGCTAATATTTGGTTTATACCTTTTTGACTTTCATTAAGATTTTCAACTTGAGTATTAAATGAAGCAACCTTCTGATCTACTTGAGTTAAAGCATTAGTCATATCTTTAGTAACTCCAGACGAAAGATTGTTGAAAGATGTAGACATCGAGTTCATCGTACTATTAATAGTTGTGTTAAGAGACTCTTTTAGATTAACTATTTCTTGATTTAATCTAATAATTTCTTGTTTATTATCCTCATCCTTTGATCCACTATTTGATTTAAAATTTAAATAAATAATTACAGCAGAACTTATAAGTGAGATCGATAGTAAAATTAGGATAATAGTGTTCATGATTCGTAGGATATACTTGAAATTTTAAAATTCAATTAGAAAAATAGATATAACTAATTTTAAGTACTAAGTAAGTTTAAAATTTTATTCAAACCTTTTTCGTTACTTAATTTTTTATTAGACATCAAAATTGCTGTACTTTTAAGAATATTTCCATCTTTTAGAACTCTTAAATTATTTGCACGTAAAGTTTCTCCACTACTAGTTATATCTGATAAAATTTCTGATGAACCAGTAAATGGATATACTTCCGTTGCCCCAAGAGAAGGAACTAATTTAAATTGAGTTACACCTTTTGAGAATAAAAATTCTCTCGTTAGATTTGGGTACTTTGTTGCAACTCTCATTCTACTTTTCTTTTTACCTTTAAATTCAAAGGAAATTTCCTCTAAATCAGCAAGTGTCTGAATATCAATCCACTCGTCTGGTACAGCCAAAACTAAGGTTGCATGTCCATATTTTAGTTTTTTGATAATAGTAACTTTATTTTGGATATTTAATTCAGACTCTTTCAATAAATCATAGCCTGAAAAACCAATATCTAATGATCCATCTCCTAATCTTTCTATAATTTCTCTAGCATGCAGATAAATTATTTTAATATTTTTATTTCCTTTTATATATCCAAAGAGATCCCTATCACCTCTTTCTGATAGAATTTTGAGCTTTTTATTTTTGAATATATTTAAAGTTTCTTTTCTTAATCTACCTTTACTCGGTATGCCAATTTTAATCATTTAAACTTATTGCACCTCCAACAGCTGGAGTTCTTTTTGAAGATCCCAAATCAGAAATTAGATTATCATAACGACCACCATCAACTTGAATTTTTCTTGAATTTGAATTAATTGTAATTTTAAATACCATTCCGGTGTAGTACTCCAGATGTCTTCCAAAAGAAGAGGAAAAATTTATATTTAACTTTGAAACTTTGTCTTTTGTGATTGGAAAATAATTTTGTCCCACAGTAAGGTTAATTTTATTTCTTTTAAAAAAGGAGTTAAGAGTAGTTGATGCTTTACTCATTGGGCATCTAATTTTTAAAAATTCTCTTATAATTTTTACAACATTTTGACCTTTTACTTGTTTTCTAGGATCTTTAATTTTGTTATCAAATCTAGTTAATATTTCTCTTAAAGAACGCCCTGCGATAATTCTGTTTTCATTTTGTTTGCACATTTTAAGATATCTTTTTTTATCGAAATCAACGATAGTTTCATCAACATCTGAATTAGTCTCTAAACGTCTTAATAATTCATTAAAATAACTTTCTCTCCAAAAATGTCTTCGCAATCTAAGCTTCCACCTTTTTGGAATATCTAGTTTGTTTATTAATAAGTGAAATATTTCTACGTTCCCAATTGTTATACTTCCAGATCTATATCTAAATTTATTTAAAACTTTAATACTAGTATTTATAATCTGCTTATCATCTTTTTTTTCGTCTTTAGATCCTATAATCTCGAAGCCTATTTGATCTCTTATAATTTTATCAGTTTTTTTCTTTGCTTTTCTAAATGCTTGGCCATTATAAAAAACTTTTGAAGATCCCTTTCTTTTTTCATTGAGATATTTGATGCACGATGCAATTGTTAAATCAGGCCTTAGACAAATTTCTTTTCCATTCTGATCCATAAATGAAAAAATTAGACTTCTGAATGACTCCCCAGATCTCTCAAGAATAAGATTAGTGGGTATTACTGTATCTAAATCGATGTAATCAAATCCACTTGATTTTAAAGATTTAAGAATATTTTCAGATAAGTTTTTTGACTTCATTTATTAAATCTTCCTTTGGAATTGTTTTGTTATTCTCACCCTTTACACCCTTTAAATTTTTAATAGTTACCGTATTATCTTTAAATTCATTTTCTCCACAGATTATAGCAACTGGTAATTGGCGTTTATTTGCAAAAGTAAGCTGCTTACCCAAATTTTTTTTAGTATCTAAAAATATTTCAGAATTAATATTGTTTTGTCTTAAAATATCTAAAATTTCATAATAATTTTTTAAATATTTTTTATCCATTACACAAATTAGAACTGGTTTTTGCTCATCTAGTTCAATCTGATCTAATTGCATTAATGCAAACAAAAGCCTATCTACACCAAAACTTATACCTGTGCCTGGAATATCAACTCCTTTAAATCTTGATATAAGTTTTGCATAGGCTCCACCCGAACAAATACTGCCAATATCTACCTCTTTACCTTTATTATTTGTTACTTTAAAATTTAAATTAGTTTCAACGATGAAATCAGAATAATACGCCAAGCCTCTGACAATTGTGAGGTTTGTTTTAACTTGATCTGAGTTTGATCCATATCCAAGTACCTCAAAAAAGTCTTCTAACTCTTTTATTCCTTCTTGTGATAATGGGTTTTTTAAATTTTGTTTCAGGTCCTTTAAATCTTTGGTTTTTAAATAATTTAATATTTGAGAAACCTGTTCATCATTTAAGTCAGCACCTTTTGTAATAGCTCCACTAGTGTCTTTTCTTTCTTTTCTTAGGAGGTCTTCAACACCTTTTAATCCAAATCCAGGCTTGTCAAGTTTATCAATTGCTCTAATAACTTTTAATTGTTTTTCCTCGGCTATTTTTAATTCATCTAATAAGCCTTGAACTATTTTTCTATTACTCACATTGATTGTAAATTGATCTTTATTTAATCCACATTCTGATAGTGTTTCTGAAATTAAATTACAGAGCTCAGCGTTAGCTTGAGATGAATTAACATTTCCTACAATATCAAAATCTGCCTGTAAAAATTCTCTATATCTTCCATTACCAGCCTTTTCGTTACGAAATACGTTTTGAATGGCATACCTTTTATAAATTGATGGCAACTCTTGATTATTTTGAGCAACAAATCTTGCTAAAGGGCTAGATAAGTCGTATCGAAGTGTAATATTTTTATCTCCATCTTTAAATAAGAATACATCAGACATAGGATTAGATTCATCTTCTGCTAGAAAAGATCCTATGTTTTCACTTATTTCAAAAGATGGCGTTTCAAGTGGTTCTGCACCAAACTTAATAAAATTATTCTCAATTGCTGATAATAGCTTTTTTTTGAGAAGAAGTTTCTTGTCCCAACGATCTTCAAATCCTGACGGTAACCCAGGTACTAATTTATTTTCTTTGTTCATTTTTTGGTACCCTGGCTTGGAATTGAACCAAAAACTAAAGTTCCACAAACTTTCGTGATAACCATTTCACCACCAGGGCCTATTGTTGTTTTATACTAATTAGAGTTAAATTTAAATTTTTAAATAGTTAAATAGCTAGCTGCAAGCCAGCATGAAAATGATGTCTTTTGTGAGATACGAACATTTTACTATTTTTAATCATGAGTTTTAAATAGCATTTTAGACTCAAAATGCAAGTATGTATTGTATAGGAATATTAATAGGGTTTAACTACTTTTATTCCTATACAAAATTTTAAATGAAATAAATTTTAAGAAGTTTTCTTTAAATTCACTGCGCTTGGACCTTTGTCTCCATCCTGAATTTCAAATTCTACAGCGTCGTTCTCATTCAAAAAACGAAGTCCTGCTTCACGAACTGCGCTTGCATGAACGAAACAATCTTTTTCTCCGTCTTCTCTTTCTATAAATCCGTAGCCCTTCTTACCGTTGAACCACTTTACTTTTCCTTTTAATGTACTCATACTTTTTTTTTACTCTTTCTTTATTATATTAAACTTAGCTAAACTTTAGCTAGCGGGATAGTTATTAGATTTTAAAATTGAATGCAAGCATTTTTGCTGCACGGTTTTATTTCTAAAATGGTGGCTTCGGCGGGACTCGAACCAGCGACACAAGCCTTTTCAGGGCTCTGCTCTACCAACTGAGCTACGAAGCCATTATTTAAAACCTAAAAATAATTCTTCCTTTTGTCAAATCATAAGGTGTTACTTCCACTGTTACATTATCACCTTGAAGAACTCTAATCCTATTCTTCCTTAACTTTCCAGCTGTGTGAGCTGTAACAATATGATTATTTTCAAGCTTTACTCGGAACATGGCGTTAGGTAATAGATCGATTACTTTACCTTTAAATTCCAATAAATCTTGTTTCGACAAATTTTGTTACTCCCTATTTATTCTAGATTTTATACTTAAAGCATGACCTTTTAATTCTTCATACTCAGCGAGATGTGTAGCGTATTTTCCTATTTTCTCAACACCTTTTTTTGAAAGAGTTATAAGGCTAATTTTTTTATAAAATTCACCTAAATTTAAGCCTGACGAAAATTTAGCTGACGAATTAGTTGGTAATACATGATTTGTCCCAACAGCATAATCGCTTAATGCCATAGGAGAATATTTTCCTATACAAATACTTCCCGCATTAAAAATTTTATCCTTATACTTTTTATAATTGCTAACATTTATTTCTAAGTGTTCAGGAGCTATCTCATTAATTGCATCAATAATTTGTCTATCATTATATACTTTTAAAATTAGTCCATTATTTTTAATACTTTTAGATGCAATATTTTTTCTTGGTAAATCTTTTAATTTTAATTCTAAATCTTTCTTAAATTTGATGATCAAATTAGAATTTTTAGTGATCAATATACATTGAGAATTTGAGTCATGTTCTGCTTGCCCAATCATAGATGTAGTAACTTCATTTAAATTAGTTTTGCTATCTGCTAATATTGTTATTTCAGATGGGCCAGCAATCATTCCTTCAATACCTACATCTCCAAAAACCTGCCTTTTAGCTCCAGCAACAAAGATATTGCCTGGTCCAACAATTTTATTTACTTTTTGAATATAAGCCAAACTACCTATGGCTTGCGCACCGCCCATTGAATAAATTTCATTAATTCCTAATTTTTTTGCTGCATATAAAACTGCAGGATTTAATTTTCCATTATTTTTTGGATTTGCTAGTACAATTCTTTTAACACCTGCAATTTTTGCTGGTATAGCATTCATCAATAGTGTTGATGGTAAGTTTGCTGGAACATAAATACCAACCGATTGAATTGGTAAATATTTATACTCAATTTTATTATTTAGATTATCTTTATAAAAGATATCTGTAGTTTTTTGTAAAGAATGAAATTTGAGTATCCGTTTGTAAGCAAAATCTATAGCTCTTTTAATCTTAGGGTCTAAAGATTTAATTGCTTTATTAATTTGTTTAATACTTGGCTTAATTTGACTATTTTTACTAAATTTTTTCTCATATTTTAAAAGACTTTTATTTTTATTGTTCTTAATATCTTTTAAAATTTTAAATATTATTTTATTTTCATTTTTTTTCTCAGATCTTCTAAGATCTAAAAATTTTGTTAAATTATTTAAGTAATTTTTTTTATTACAATTAATTATTTTTATCATTTACTATTTTTTGATCCTCTAGTGTCACTTCAATTACTTCAGCGGCAAGAGTTATAATTCTATTTTTCGAAAATAACATAGTTATTTCAAAATTCTCCCTTTTCTTAAAAATATCAATTGTTAATAATTCTAATGTTAGATTAGTGTCATTTTGGTCTATATTCTTAGATTTTGACGAATTAATAAATTCAAATTTGATAATACTGTTTATTAATTTATTTTTATTTTCCTCTTCTTTACTAAATCTTGCTATTGAAATTAGGAAAATCTTGTTAGAAGCTAAATATTTAACATCGTCAATATTAACTTTACCTTCTGAGCAGCAAGCTGAAATGATATGAAGATCTTCAGGAGTTTGTGCAATTATCTTTTTTAAATACTGGTTTTCCATCAATTTACACGTCGAATATTTACCCCAACTTTTCTTAGTTTATTCTCTATATTTTCATATCCTCTATCAAGGTGATAAATTCTATTAATTGTGGACGATCCTTTGGCAACTATTGCAGCTAAAACTAATGCAACCGAAGCTCTTAAGTCACTAGACATTAATTCTGCGGCTTGAAAATTTGTATCACCTGAAATAAATGCCTTATTTTTTTTAATTAAAATCTCAGCACCTAATCTTCTTAATTCAGCTACATGCATAAATCTATTTTCGAAAATACTCTCAGTTATTGAACTTTTACCTTTAGCCTTACAAAGTAGAACCATAAACTGAGCTTGTAAATCTGTAGGAAAGTTTGGATATTCTTTAGTAACTAAATTGGTTAAATTTTTGATTTTTTTTGGACCGGATATATGAATTTGTTTTTTAGTTAATTTAATTTTTGCTCCAACTTTTTTTAGTAATGATAATTCTGTTTTTATTATTTTTGGATCAAAATTATTTATTTTTAAATTACCTCCAGTTAAACATGCTGCTACACAAAAAGTTCCTGTTTCTATTCTATCTGACATCACTGAATAACTTGTACTTTCTAAAGATTTAATACCTTCTATCTTCACAGTACGTTTGCCTATAAATTTTATTTTTGCACCACCTGATTTTAAAAAATTTATTAAATCAATTATTTCTGGTTCAATTGCACAGTTTCTAAGAATAGTAATTCCATTAGCTAAACATGCGGCTATAATTGTATTTTCTGTTGCGCCAACACTAATTTTTGAAAATCTGATTTTTGCACCTTTGAGTTTTCCTTTTATATGTGCATGGATATAGCCTTTCTTAATATCATACTTCATTCCAAGTTTTTTTAGCGCATTCAAATGATAATTTACAGGTCTTGCACCTATTAGGCAGCCACCAGGCAAGGAAGTGATAGACTTTTGATGCTTAGCAACAAGTGCCCCCAGAACTAATATTCCAGCTCTCATAGTTCTGACAAGTGAATATGATGCAAAAAAATTTTGCTTTTTTTTCTTTATTATTTTTACAGTTTTTTTATTTTTGCTAAATTTTATTTCTGAGCCAAGAGATTTTAAAAGATTTATCATTGTATCTATATCTTTAACACGAGGTAAATTTTTTATTATGACTTCTTTTTCAAATAAGATAGTTGATGCTAAAATTGGTAAAGCAGCATTTTTTGAGCCTGAAATTGAAATTTCGCCCTTTATTCTACAAGGACCTTTAACAATAAATTTGTCCATTATTATATTTTAGGAAGTGTAACTCCCTTTTGACCCTGATATTTACCATTTCTATCCGCATATGAAACTAATGGCTCTTCATTGCCTTTAATAAATACAAATTGAGCAACTCCTTCGTTTGCATAAATTTTTGCTGGTAATGGAGTTGTATTGGAAAATTCTAATGTTACATGTCCCTCCCAGCCTGGTTCAAGAGGTGTAACGTTAACAATTATTCCACATCTTGCATATGTAGATTTTCCTAAACATATAACCAAAACATTTTTAGGAATCTTAAAATATTCTACTGTTCTTGCTAATACGAATGAATTGGGTGGTATTATACATACAGATGAGTTTTTTGTAATAAAATTTGAAGATTTAAAATTTTTTGGGTCTACAATTTCGGAATTTACGTTGGTAAAAATTTTAAATTCATCAGAAACTCTCGCATCATAACCATATGATGAAACACCAAATGATATTTTATCTCCTCTAACTTGTTTGTCTTCAAAAGGAGAGATCATATCATTATCTCTGGCCATTTGTATAATCCACTTATCAGATTGGACCGACATTATTTATTTTTTTTCTTTGTTTTTTTTTGGAATTCTTTTCTTTTTTTTAAATTTTTCCTTAAGGCAAGTTCAAGTTTACTAAAATTATTCTTTTTTGAACTCATTATTTATTTTTTGTCGGGATTTGTAAGATGATCAAGAGTTATAACCTGGTCAAGAGGAATAGTTTTATCCTCTTCAATTTTTACTGGGCTAGTTTTCACCTGCTTCTTAGCTCTTTTTTCTGCAAGTTTTTTTTCTCTTTTTGCTTTTTTTTCCATGAGCTTTGCGTTTTTATTAGCTCCATATGTGTAGTGAATTCCCATAACATTATCCTTCAATAGATATAACTTATTTTAAAAAAAAATTAAGGCAATAATTTGAAAAAGTTAAATTTATACACTAATTTAAGTAAATATTGCCCCTATAGTTAAATGGTATAACACATCCATGGTAAGGATGAGTTTCCAGTTCAATTCTGGATGGGGGCACCATTGTTATTTTGCGTAAAATTTTTTTTTTAACAAAAGACCTATTATAACTAAAATTACAATTCCTAAAATTGGTAAATAAATATCAGGAGAAAAAATTAATTCTAAAACACTTGGTAACTCAGAATTTTCCTTCAAAATCTTGCTTAAACCAGCTCCAAGAGATGCTCCAACAAATAATTGTGGAGTCATTCCAATTATTGATCCTAGAAAGAAATTTTTAACCTTAACGTTAAATATAGTTGGTAAAATATTTGAAATAAAAAAAGGAATACCACCTATAAATCTATAAATTAGAAAAAAAATAAATTCATTTTTTTTAAAATTCTCAGTCAAACTGCTAAAACGAGATGAAAATTTTTCCTCAACTAAATCTTTTAAAAAATAATTTGCAAACATATAAAGAAGTGTTGCGCCAATGGATAATCCAAATACTATGAGTACAGTTCCCAACCACTTGCCAAAAATAAAACCACCAACTAGAAACACTGGCGATCCAAAGCCTAATAAAAGAACCCAGACTATGGTTCCTATTAAAAAAATAATACTTGATAAATAAATATTACTATTTTTAATATTCTCTAAAGCTTCTCTATTTTGTCTTATTAATTCATAACTTGAAAAATCCTGAAAGGAAAAGTTGTTAAAAAAAATCAATAAAAAAACAAATACTATCAAAATGTAGGCAGAGCCTAAAAATAGTTTAATTTTTTTTTCTCTATTCATTGATTTTTAACTTATTAAAAATCGCTGTACTTATATATATATATTTGTATAACTACCGAAATTTAACATTAATTTAACAACAATGAAACGTACATATCAACCAAGTAACAGAAAAAGAAAAAAGGCTGTTGGCTTTAGAGCTAAAAAAAAGACAAAAGGTGGAAGAAAAGTATTAAAAAGAAGAAGAGCCAAAGGAAGAAAAAAATTAACAAACGCTTAATGAAAAACAAGATTGTTAGTCTTTCCAAAAATGAGGATTTTAAGTCTATTCTTAGCGGAAAAAAAATTTCTAACAAATACTTAACAATTTTCTTTAAAAAACTTTCTGATAAAAATAATAATAGATTAAATATTAGTTTTGTAGCCAAAAAGAAAATTGCAAATGCAGTAACAAGAAACAGAATTAAAAGAAGACTAAGAAATATTATGAATGAAGCTGTAAAATCAATTAACATTAATCTTAATTACTGTTACTTATTGATTGCAAGAATATCTGTTAGCAAAGATCCTTATGAAACAATAAAAAACGCAACACTAGAAGACTTTAAAAAAATTAAATGACCAATTTTATTAAATTTTTAATGATCAAGATTATAAGGTTTTATCAAATACTTATATCTCCGTATCTAGGTAATAATTGCAGATATCTTCCAACATGTTCTGATTATTTTATTGAAAACATAAAAGAGAATGGAATTTTAAAAGGAAGTGTTAATGGATTTAAAAGAATACTTAGTTGTCATCCGATAAAAATTTTGGGTGGTGGAGAGGGATTTGATCCAGTTAAAAAGAAAAAGTAATTTATGGATACAAAAAATGTAATTGCTGCAATATCTTTGAGTGCAGCCGTAATAATACTGTATAGTCTATTTTTCGCTCCAGCAGTAGTAGACCAAAAAGATATTTCTAATGACAAAAATATTACCAGTGAAAATTCTTCAACAGATGCGCCATCATTAGTTCAGGACGAAGAAATAATTAAAATATCTAGAAATGATGCTTTAAAAGAAAATGAAAGAGTTCTTTTTGAAAATGACAAAATTAAAGGCTCAATTTCATTAATTGGGTCTTCAATAGACGACTTAACTTTTAAAAATTATACAAATACTTTAAATGGAGATGATAATGTAATCTTATTAAATCCTAAACAGTCTAATAATGGATATTATGTAGAAACTGGATGGGCAACTACTAACAAAAATATTGATTTACCAAACTCAAAATCTCTTTGGAGCATTGAAGGAAGTAACAAACTCACACCTAGTTCACCGGTGATATTAGGCTGGACTAATAGTCAAAATATTAAATTCTTAAAAGAAATAAGCATAGATAAACAATATCTTTTTAACATCAAACAAACGATAATTAATAATTCAGATAAAACTTATAACTTTTATCCATATGGACAAATTATTAGAAATGTAGCCCCTGATGTAACTAATTTTTATATTTTGCATGAGGGTTTAATTGGAGTTTTTGATGATCAATTAGTGGAGGAGGATTATGATGATATTGAGGAAAAAAAATATTCTAAAAATGCACAATCTGGATGGCTAGGTATAACCGATAAATATTGGCTTACTAGTCTTATACCCGAAAAAGATAAAAGTTTTAGATCTGATTTTGATTACAAAAATAAGTTCAGAGCAAATTTTATTGAGACTAATGCAACAGAAGTTGGTGCAAACGAGACAAAAAGTAACTCAATTAGGTTAATAATTGCCGCAAAAGAAGTAAACGTTATTGATGGATATGCTGAGAGTGAAAATATTAATAAGTTTGATTTAGCAATAGATTGGGGATGGTTTTACTTCATTGTAAAACCTTTATTCTTTGCAATTCAATATTTCTTTAATCTAGCTGGCAATTTTGGAATAGCGATTATAATGATAACTGCTTGCATAAGATTAGCATTTTTTCCACTTGCAAATTACTCATTTAGGTCAATGGCTAAAATGAAAGTTCTTCAGCCAGAAATGACAAGACTAAAAGAGTTGCATAAAGAAGATAAAATGAAACTCCAACAAGAGATGATGGCATTATACAAAAGAGAAAAAGTTAATCCAATAAGTGGGTGTCTTCCAATTTTTATACAGATACCTTTTTTCTTTGCAATTTATAAAGTTTTGTTTGTAACAATTGAAATGAGACATCAGCCATTTTTTGGTTGGATAAAAGATTTAAGTGAAAGAGATCCTACATCCATATTTAATTTATTTGGACTAATACCATGGGATCCCCCTTCTTTTTTACTAATAGGTGTATGGCCATGCTTAATGGGTGTTTCAATGTGGATGCAGCAAAAACTAAATCCAACGCCTCCCGATCCTATTCAAGCAAAAATATTTATGTTCTTTCCTTTATTTTTGACAGTAATACTAGCTCCTTTCCCAGCAGGACTAGTTATTTACTGGACTATAAATAACATTTTAACAATGGCACAACAGTACATAATAATTAAAAGAACGACTGTCAAAACTGTTTAATAGAAATGGAAATAGAAAAAATAGTACCAAAAGATGGTCCTTCCATTGAAGAGGTCAAAAAATATATAAATAAATATAAAAATGAATTAATAGTTATTAAATATGGAGGAAACGTTTTTATTGATAGAAATATTTTTAACAATTTTATTTCAGATATAAGTATTCTAAATAAGTTAGGATTATCAATAATAATAGTCCACGGAGGTGGTCCTAGAATTAAAAGAGAATTAGAAAAATCAAATATTCAATCAAAATTTATTAGAGGTTTAAGGGTTACGGATGAAAAAATTATTAATATAGTTGAAGATGTCCTTATTGATTTTAACGAGGATATTGTTAATTCTTTAATTGAAAAAGGATCAAACGCGGTATCAATAAACACAAAAAAAAATAATGTTATTGAGGTTATTCCAGAAACAGAGGAGCTTGGATTCGTTGGAAAGCCAAGTAAAATCAATATAAATATAATAAAAGATATAATAAAAGTAAGTTCAGTTCCAATAATATCACCTTTAGGTTTAGGTAAAAATAATCAAACATTTAATATTAACGGCGATACAGCTGCTGGTTCTATAGCTAAATCTTTGAAATGTAGAAGATTATTATTAATGACCAATGTTGAAGGTGTACTTGATAAGGAAAAAAAGCTCATTGAAGAAATTACGTCATCTGAAATTTTAGAGATGATAAATAATGAAATTATAACAGAGGGCATGATTCCTAAAATTAACACCTGCTTAGATGCAGTAATGAATGGAGTTACAGGTGTTGGGATTATTGATGGAAGAAAAAAACATTCAATTCTTTTTGAATTATTCTCAGATAAAGGTGCTGGTACATTAATAAGAAAATGAAAAATATAAAAAATATTTTATTTGATTGTGATGGTGTTCTTTATCAGGATTTAGAATCTGTATTTGGTCAAGTAAGTAAAAGAATGACACAATACATTTCTGAAAAATTAAAAATTAACTTAGTCGAAGCTAAAAAATTACAAACTAACTACTTTCATAAATATAATACAAGTCTAAATGGATTAATGATACATCACGATATTCCTCCTAAAGAGTTTTTAAATTTTGTTCATGACATTGACCTATCTTTTATGGAAAAGGATGTTGTTTTGAGAGGTGAAATAGAAAAGTTGGATTTAAGAAAGTTCGTTTTTACCAATGGTTCTAGTGAGCATGTTAGTAATATAACTACTCATTTGGGTATTGATGATCTCTTTGAGGATGTATTTGATATAGTTGATGCGGAATATAGCCCAAAACCTGCAGCTAAAGCATTCGATCTGATGGTAAAAAAATTTGATATTGACCCAAAAGAAACAATTTATATTGAAGATATTGCAAAAAACTTGTCAATTGGTAAAGAAAGAGGAGCTACAACAGTCTGGCTAATCAATAATGAATATTGGGGTAAAAAAGAATCTGATGAAGATTATATTGACTATAAAATAGAAAATCTCTCTTTATTTTTAAAAGAAATAAGGTTATTAAAAAACTCATAAATTATGAGTATAGAAAATATAATAAATGAAGCTTGGGAAAAAAAGGATCAAATAAATCCCGCTTCAGATCAGTCTTTAAAAGATACTATAAATCAAGTTATTGATGATTTAGATAGTGGAAAGTCACGAGTTGCTGAAAAAATAAATGGTGAATGGATAACTCATCAACATTTGAAAAAAGCAATCATGTTAAGTTTTAGATTATATCCAATGGAGAATTTGAATGGTCCATATAGTAGTTGGTATGATAAAGCTCATTTACTAAAGGGTAAGACTGCAGGATGGACAAAAGAAGATCATGAGAAAGCGGGTTTTAGAATGGTGCCTAACTCACCAGTAAGAAAAGGAAGTTTTGTTGGCAAGAATGCAGTTTTAATGCCATGCTACGTTAACATTGGTGCATACATAGACGAAGGAACAATGATTGATACATTTGCAAGAGCAGGAAGCTGTAGCCAAATTGGAAAAAATTGTCATATCTCCGCAGGTTCAGGTGTGGGTGGAGTTTTAGAACCTGCGCAAGCTCTACCAACTATTATTGAGGATAATGTTTTTTTAGGTGCAATGTCTGAAGTTGTAGAAGGAGTAATTGTAGGAGAAGGATCCGTACTGAGTATGGGAATGTATATAGGACAATCTACAAAAATTGTTAATAGAAAAACTGGAGAAATTACTTATGGAAAAATTCCTCCTTATTCAGTTGTAGTACCAGGTTCACTTCCTGATAAAAATAACCCAACTGCGCCCTCTCTATATTGCGCTGTAATAATTAAGCAAGTAGATGAGAAGACAAGATCTAAAACTTCTATTAACGATCTCTTGAGAGAATAATTTCGATGAAAATTATAAATGAACTTCAGTTAGCTAAAGAGCTAATTAGATTTCCAACTGTAACTCCTATAGATGCTGGAATAATGAAATTTTTGGAAAAAAAATTAAAAAAACTTGGGTTTAAAACTAAAATTCTAGAGTTCAAAGAAAAAGGAAATGCTCCAGTTAAAAATCTATATGCAAGATTAGGAAACAAAGGTCCTAATTTTTGTTATGCTGGACATCTTGATGTTGTTCCTGCTGGAAATTTAAGAGATTGGACAGTAAATCCATTTAAACCATCAATTAAAAAAGGACATTTAATTGGAAGAGGTGCAAATGATATGAAAAGCTCAATAGCTGCATTTGTGTCTGCTATAAGCGTTTTTGTTGAAAAAAATAGAGAATTCAAAGGATCGATAAGTCTTTTAATCACTGGAGATGAGGAAGGTGTTGCCATTAATGGAACCAAGAAAGTTGTAGAATATTTAAAAAAGAAAAGAGAGAAAATAGATTTTTGCTTGGTTGGAGAGCCAACTAATCCTAATAAATTAGGTGAAATGGTTAAAATTGGTAGAAGAGGAAGTATGAACGCTAAATTAACGGTCATTGGAGTTCAAGGGCACGTGGCATATCCTCATAGAGCAAATAATCCTTCGACTGCTCTAGTAAGAATACTTAAAGAACTAAAAGATTTACGATTTGACAAAGGTACGAGGGATTTTCAACCAACAAATCTTGAAATTACAAAAATTAATATAAATAATATTGCAGAAAATGTAATTCCAGGTCTTGCATATGCTTCATTTAATATAAGATTTAATAATTTGCACACTTCAAATTCCATTAAAAAGAAAATTAATAAAATTTTAAAAAAAATATGTAATAAAACTAAATCTAAATATAAAATTGATTACAATGTCTCAGGTGAAGCTTTTCTTACAAAGCCCAATAGCACAACATTTATGATACAAAATGTTATAAAAAAAGTTACTAAAATAAAACCTAAACTTTCAACTACTGGAGGCACATCAGATGCAAGGTTCATTAGGAAAATAGCTCCTTGTTTAGAATTTGGCCTAGTTGGAAAAACTATGCACAAAGTTGATGAGGCTGTCTCACTTACTGATTTAAAAAAATTGAGTTTAATATATTCAAAAGTTTTAAAAAATTATTTTAAGTGAAGACTGGTCTAATTACTTCAGATACTTATAAAAATCATAATACAGGAAATGGTCATCCAGAAAAAATTGATAGGGTTACCGCAATAATTGATAACTTTAAAAAATTAGATAACAAAAATCTTATATGGAAAAAACCCAACAAATTTGATGAATTTTTTTTAAATAAAACTCATTCATTAGACTATATTAATCATGTTAAACAATCTTTTCCAAAAAAAGGTTTAGTATTTTTAGATGGTGATACAATTGTTTCCCCTGGGAGTAAAGATGCTACTATAGATGCAGTAGGTTCAATGATTGCAGCAATAGATGGGGTACAAGATAAAGAATTTAAGAATGCTTTTTGTGCTGTAAGACCTCCGGGTCATCATGCAGAAAAAGATAAAGCTATGGGATTTTGTATTTATAACAATGTAGCCGTTGGTGCTAATTATCTAATTGAAAAGTATAAATACAAAAAAATTGCAATAATTGATTTTGATGTTCACCATGGTAATGGAACTCAAGATATTTTTTATGATAATGAAAAAGTATTATATGTTTCTACTCACCAATACCCTTATTACCCCGGCTCAGGTTCACATAGGGAAAATGGAAAATTTAATAATGTATTGAATATTCCACTGGAAGCTGGAACAACATCTGAAGTATATTTAAATGCATATGAAAATGTTTTAACTAAAATAAAGCAGTTCAAACCTGAATTTTTGTTATTTTCTGCAGGTTTTGATGCACATATTGACGACCCATTAGCGCAAATGAGATTAAGTTCAGAAGATTTTTACAAAATTACCAAAAGGACTTTAGAATATTCTAAATCTTTTTGTAATGGTAAGGTTGTTTCAATTCTTGAAGGTGGTTATGATCTTAATGCATTACAAAATAGTACCCAAAGACATGTTGATGCGTTGATAGAATTTAATTGATAATATTTTTTTAATCAATACACACAAATATATGAAATTATATAAAATTAAAAAATCTGATATTGATAAAAAAGGTAAAGGACTTTACGCAACAAGAGATATAAAAGAAGGTGAAAAAATAATAGATTACATTGGTAAATTAATTACAAAAAAACAAACTGATGAGTCAGATAAATATGATAATAGTAAGCCAATATATTTATTTACAGTAAATAAAAGATATGATCTCGATGGGGATTTCCCGTGGAATATAGCGGGTCTAATTAATCACTCTTGTGAAAATAATTGTGACTACGACGGTAAAGGGCTTAAAATTTGGGTTAAGGCTATAAAAGATATTAAAAAAGGTGATGAATTAACTTGTGACTATGGATTTGGTTATGACAAAGATTACAAACAATTTCCTTGTAAATGTAAGTCAAAAAAATGTTGTGGCTATATTGTTAGAGCAGAATCAAGGTGGAGAATTAATAAAAAATTCTCAATGGGTAACAGAAGTTAGTATAAAACTTTTTTCAAAAATAATCCTTCCGCTGGTGCTGGTGGTGCACATAAATTCCTATTTTTTAATTTAATAACACTTGTAAATTTTTTTAATGTCCACTTTTTTTCACCAATATATTTTAAACAACCAACCATTGATCTAACTTGTTGTTTTAAAAATGATTGAGATCTAAATTCTAATTCAATTTTATTTTTAATTTTCTTTATTTTCACTGATTTAATTGATCTTATTGAGCTCTTTGCATTACATCCAGATGCTCTAAAAGTTGAAAAATCATGAGTTCCAATTAACTTTTTTACTGCTTTTTTCATTATTTCTAATTCTAGCTTTTTAATAACAAACCATCCTCGTTTATTTTGAAGGATAGGTTTACTCAATTGATTGAAAATAACATATTTATAAATTCTCTCTTTAGCAGAAAAACGTGCATGAAATTTAATACTTCTTTTTTTTATTTTTAAAATGGCTATTTCATATTTATTTAAAAAATAGTTAATTGATTTTAAAAATTTATTTAAATTTTGGATTTTTTCGGTGATATCAAAATGTGCAGATTGCTCAATTGCATGAACACCGGTATCTGTTCTTCCTGAGCCAATAAGTGTAATTTTTTCACTTAAAAGATTTGAAATTTTGTTTTGAATTAATCCTTGTATAGTTTTACCTTTTGTTTGTACTTGCCAACCAATGAAAGAAGTTCCCACATATTCTATTAGAATTTGATATCTGTACATATTTAATTCAAATCAGTACCTTTGGTTATTTGGCTACCACGCATAAATTCCTTAGTTTTTTGAACTGTTTTACCCTGTCTTTGTATCTCAATTATCTTTATTGAATTGTCACCACAACCAATTTCAAAATTATCTGATAAGACATGTCCTGACTTTCCACTTAAGATTGATTTTTCCGCTTTTAGTATCTTATATCTTTCTCCTTTAAATTCAAACCAACCTCCTGGATTAGGATATAGACCATTAATTTTTCCTATTATTTTTAAATTACTTTCCTCCCAATTTATTTTTCCTTCTTCTTTTTTAATTTTTTTTGCATATGTAGATTTACTATGATCTTGCTCTTTAAAAGATGCTTTGTTATCAAATATATCATCAATATTTTGTAGTATTTTTTCAGATGCTAAATTACTTAATCTTTGAGACAGATCCTCACTATTTTCGTTTTCTAAAATATTTATGGAATATTGATTACAGATGGGACCAGAGTCTAAAGCCTCATCAATTTTCATTATAGAAATACCTGTTGATGTTTGATTGTCCATAATTGCTCTTTGAATGGGAGCTGCACCTCGTAATTTTGGTAAAAGTGAATAATGAATATTTATCCATCCATATTTTGGAATTTCTAAAATATTTTTTTTAAGAATCTGCCCATAAGCAACAACAATACCTAAACTTATATTTTGTTTCTTAAGAAAATTTTTTTCTTCAGTATTATTTAATATAATTGGAGTTCTAACAGGAATGTTTAATATTTCAGCCATTATATGAACTGGCGACTTATTTAATCTATGTCCTCTATTTGATGCTACAGGTGGTTGAGTATAAACAACCTCAATATCAAAACCATTTTGATACAATGATTTGAGTATTTGCCCAGAAATGGTGGGGGTACCCATGAAAGCAATTTTTTTGCTCATTAAACAATAATTCTATCAGGAGGATTTTTTTTTTTTGATAATTTTTTAACAATCATTGTTTTTTTCAATTTTGATAAGTAGTCTATAAATAAAATTCCTTCAAGATGATCCATTTCGTGCTGTATACAAGTTGCAAGGAGCCCATCAGCTTCTAAAATTTTATTTTCACCATTATAATCTAAATATTCAACCTCACAATATTTAGGTCTATCAACTTCCGCGAAATAATCTGGGACGGATAAACATCCCTCTTCATATGTTGTTTTTTCTTTATCTTTGTTTTTAATTGTTGGATTTATAAAATACATTGGATTTTTCTCCCCATCTTTTAAAATATCCATTACTATAATCCTTTTAGGAATACCAATTTGAATTGCTGCTAATCCAATACCGTTAGCTGCATACATTGTTTCCAACATGTCATCCATTAACTTTCTTTCTTCATTACCCACTGATTGTACTGGTTTTGAGACTTGTCTTAAAATCTCATTAGGTTCAGTTATAATGGTTTTTATTGTCATGATTGATTGAAGTATTTTAAACTTTTAATGGAAGAATTTCCAACAATAGTTCGTTTCTCAAGCTAATTAATTTTGTCCTATTCATAATTTCAATTACAAAATTTAGTGACTCACTGTTTAATTCATTCAATTCTTTTTCACCAATAATCTCAACTAATTTTAATAGTATCATGCCAGATTCCTTATTCTCAATCATTTTGTCGATTTCTGAATTTAATTCAGATTTGTATTGAGAAAGTTCATCAATTTGATCTATTTGAATTCCATCTGATCTCAATGATTGTAGTAATACAACATCTTTAAAGTTGAAAGAGTAATTTTTATCTTTTTTCATCTTTGATAACAAATTGTCAGTTAATTTTTGTGTTTTAGGTAAGCTTTGCTTATTCAAAAAATAATTTAATACTTTTGATTGATGAAAAACTTCATTATTAAATTTAATTTTATTTTTTCTGTTTTCTTCAGTAATTAAATTAGTTTTGTAGAAGTTAGAAAACTTTAAAGGAATTTCTTTTTTATCCATTTTTTTTAATAACTTAGATAATTCATCGTCAAATGATTTTTTAAAATTTGAGTTTTCAAAGGAATTATTCAATTTTGATAATAATGAAAGTTTATTTTCAAGATTATCTGTTAGCAAAAATCTCTGATACATCAGAGCTCTTCCTTCATAATCTGGTAAGCTATTTAATGCATCCTCATAGTTAATAAGGTCATCAATTTCAAATTGGAATTTTTTATACAAATTCAATAGATCTTTTTCATCAAAAATACCTTCACTGGTTGCTTTCTCTAAAAACTTTACTTGATCAACATCACTAAGATTAAAATCATTTAGATTTTTAAGTAAATTCGAGTTAGATAAATATTTCCAAATAAATTCCTCAGACTCTACGGATGGATAGTATAAAAATTTCTTGTCTGTTTTATGAGATAAATGAAAATAAAGAATATTTTCATCAGATAATATAAAATTTTTGTCTTCATAACCCATTAATACTTCAAACTTCTTAACAAAAAAGTCATTCAAAGGATCTAGCTCAGAATTAAGATCAAACAACAGCTGAGCCTCGTCTTTTTTATTCTGAGTTATTAAACAATAAATTTTGAAATATGTTAAGTATTCATCAGTTATTAAACTTAAACTATCAATAGCAGAGCATGAATTTTCTATTTTGTTTAATGATAGGTAATAATCAGCTACGTGTTTTATGAGTCTTTCTTTATCTTTTATTGATGAATTTTTTTGAATAAATTCTTCAACTAAATCAAAATCTTTTTTTTTAATTAGATGATCAAGTGTGAAATTTTCGAATTCGTTTAAAGAAAAATTTTGATTTGGGACATAAGAGTTTGTTAACAATGCTACATCCATTAACCTTTCAGAAAAACTTGATAATTTTTTAGACTGTATTTTTTCTAGTAACTTTTTAATTTTTATTCCATCTGTTTTTGACCACATATTAAGATTTAGATCATTGTCATCAGGGTCAAATAATCCAGCCAATAAAATATTAGAACTGTCTAAATTTTGATCTACTACAATATTCTCATCAGAAAGTTTTACTTTAACCCCTTCAAGCTGGTCTATATTAATAGACGTATCTAAATTATTTTTTGACTCAGTATTTTTAATTTCTTTTTTTTCTATTTCTGACCAAATCTCCTTAACTTCCTGAGCCTGGACAGATAGAACAAACAAAAAAAAAGAAGCAGAAATTAAAATTTTACTTAATTGTTTTGAAATTTTCATTTGGTAAAATTTTTTCAATTTGTTTGTCTGGAGCGGGCAGATTAATCTGGTTAATCACAATAATGCCAAATACGATTATGAAAATTGCTATTATAATTTTTAAAATTGTCCATAAACTAAAAATTTTGTCTTTACTTGTATTTTTTGTAAATTGCATATAATTTAATAATTTCAAAATAAGACATATTTGTGTTTTTTCAATATAGAAACTCATGAAATCAGATAAAAATATTGTATTAATTGGAATGATGGGATCTGGGAAATCATCAATAGGCAAAATTTTGTCAAAAAAATTAAACTTAACATTTATTGATATTGATCAAAAAATTGAAGAAACTGAGAATTCTAAAATATCAGAAATTTTTACTAAATATGGAGAGAAGTATTTTCGTAAAATTGAAGAAAAAATATCTTTAAAATTTCTTATTTCAGAAAATTCTGTAATATCTTTAGGTGGTGGAGGTTTTATAAATGCCTCAATCAGAAAAATGTGTAAGAAAAATTGTTTATCTTTTTGGCTAGATTGGAAAAATGAAACAATAATAGAAAGAATATATAAGAGCAAAAAAAGACCATTGGCAATAAATCTTACTAAGGGTCAAATTAACAATTTAATAAAAGAAAGATCAAAATTTTATAGCTTGTCGAGTCACAGAATTAATTGTGATAAATTAAACAAAGTTGAAATTATAAATAAGATATTAGATATTTATGAATACAAATAAAATTTCAATTAAAACAAAAACTAAGAACTACTCAATTATAATTGGAAGAGATTTAATAGGTAAAATTGATAAAATTTTAAAAGCTCATCATCTAAAATTTGATAAATGTTTAATAGTCACGGACAAAAATATTCCTCATAAGTTTAAAAAACTTTTATACAAAAAGTTAAGAACAAATAAAATTTTTAAAATAGAAATAACGGCATCAGAAAAAAATAAAAATTACCGAACAATTGAAAAAATTCATACGATTTTATTTAAAAATAGGTTTAATAGAGAAGATTGTGTTATTTCGTTTGGTGGTGGAATTATTGGAGATATAGTTGGATTCGCATCTAGTACATTTAAAAGAGGCTTGAAATTTGTAAATATTCCTTCAACCTTACTGTCTCAAGTGGATTCATCCATAGGAGGCAAAACAGGTGTAAATAATAAATTTGGAAAAAATTTGATCGGAAGTTTTTATCAACCTGATTTAGTTGTTTCTGATATGAATATTTTAACTTCTTTACCACAAAGAGAAATTATTTGTGGATATGCTGAAATATTAAAAAGTAGTATTATAGATAACTTAAATAGTTTTCTTTATTTAGACAAAAATTTAAAAAAAATTTTAAAGTTAAAATCACCCTTCATTGAAAGATCCATAATTAAAAGCTGTAATTTAAAAAAAAGAGTTGTAGAAAAAGATGAGAATGAGAAAAACTACAGAAAAGTATTAAATTTAGGTCATACCTTTGCTCATTCTTATGAGTCTACTTTAGGTTTTTCAAAAAAATTAAATCATGGAGAAGCTGTAATTTTAGGTATTAAAAATGCAGTTGAATTCAGTTTTAGAAGAAAAATTTTACCAAAACAAAAATTTAATATTATTTTAAATCATATTAATAGAATTGGGATGAAACCAAATATTGAAAAATTATTTAAAAAAAAACATTTGTCTAAAATTATGAATTATATGAGAAGTGATAAGAAAAATAATTCAAATAACATCAACTTAATTTTAATAAAAGATTTTGGAAAGATAATAATTGACTTTCAAATTAATCCCTCAAATTTAAAAAAATATATATCTAGTAGTTTAAAGTAATTTGATTTGCAGCGAATGAATATATTTTTTTAATTCATCATCTAAAATTTTGTAAATAAACCTTGTTGAATATAGCTTACTTTTATTCTTTAACTCATCTGATTCAATTGAAAGAACAATGTGAAATTTTCCATTTTCGTTAGATTTATGATTTTTGTGAAGAAATGACTTGTCCTCTATAAAAACTTTTGAAATACATTCCTGCGACAAAATTTTTTTTTCTATAGTTTCAATTAGTTGATTAATATTCATTTTATAAAGTATTATATATCATGAAAAATATTTGTGATTGGAATAATTGCTCGGAGGAAGGTCTTTTTAAAGCACCTAAAGAAAGAGATAATAGCAAAGATTATAGATTACTATGTTTAAACCATATTAAAGAATTTAATAAAAGTTGGAATTATTTTACAGGTATGAGTGATCAACAAATAATGGAATTTTTAAGGTCTGACATGACTTGGCACAAGCCAACACAAAGTTTTAGTTCATCTGATAATTTCTTCAAAGTTCTTTGGAGTAATGCTTTAAGAGATGAGATGGATAAATTTAAATTTAATAATGATTTTAATAATATGAATAAATTCAAATTTAATACTAATGATTTAAAAGCCTTTAATATATTGGGGATTAGTGTTGGGTTAAAATGGGAAAAAGTTCAAGAAAAATTTAAAAAGCTTGTCAAAAAATTTCACCCTGATATGAATTCTGGAAATAAAAAATTTGAAGACAAGCTTAAAGTAATAACTCTAGCTTATACTCAATTAAAAAATACATATAAGGATAAAATTGACACCAAATATTAACCATACCCCTGACATTAAATTATCTATTAAACAAACTTTTGGTATTGAAAGTGACATGGAAGTTGACGCATTTTCAAAACAAAGTGAGTACGTCCCGGAAATTGATAAAACTTATAAGTTTGATAAAGACACAACATTAGCTATTTTGTCAGGATTTTCTTTTAACAAAAGAGTTTTAATTCAAGGGTACCATGGAACTGGGAAATCAACGCATATTGAGCAAATTGCTGCAAGATTAAATTGGCCTTGCATAAGGATTAATCTCGACAGCCATGTTAGTAGGATTGACTTAATAGGAAAAGACTCAATAGTAATTAAAGATGGTAAACAAATTACTGAATTTAAAGAAGGAATACTGCCTTGGTCAATTCAAAATCCTGTCGCCTTAGTTTTTGATGAATATGACGCTGGAAGACCAGATGTAATGTTCGTTATTCAAAGGGTACTCGAGTCAGAGGGTAGCTTTACTTTATTAGATAAAAATAAAGTTATTAAACAAAATAAATTTTTTAGACTTTTTGCAACAACAAATACTGTTGGGCTAGGTGATACAACCGGATTATACCATGGGACACAACAAATTAATCAAGGACAAATGGATAGATGGAATATTGTATCTACTTTAAATTATCTTAGTTTAGATAAAGAAATGGAAATTATATTAGGTAAGAATAAAAATTTAAATAATCCTAAAGGTAAAGAGCAAGTTTCAAATATGATAAAAGTAGCCTCACTTACGAGGAAAGGTTTTATGGCAGGTGATATATCAACAGTAATGAGTCCTAGAACAGTTTTACATTGGGCAGAAAATTCAGAAATTTTCAAAGATATTGGATATGCATTTAGAGTAACATTTTTAAACAAATGTGATGATGCTGAAAAGAATACTATTGCTGAATATTATCAAAGATGTTTTGGGGAAGAACTGCCAGAGTCAATGATCAATATTCAAATTTGATGAACAAAGAAGATAGTATTAAAGAAAAATTTAAACAAGCCCTTCAATCAACTTACAAAGTAATTTCAGATGACTATAAAGCTGTTAAAAATAAAAAAAATGACGAAAAAGTTTATGATATTGGAGAAATTGAAAATATTAATGATAAAAATCAATTTAAAAAACTAAGGGCTGAAACAGACTCTGAGGCGTTAAAAAGAAGATTTTCAAACAGAAAATTATTAGATAAAAACAATCCACAAAATCCCTCTTGCAGAACACTATACCAGCTAGCAGAAAAGGTAAGATATGAACTGCTTGGTTCAGAGATGCTAAAAGGAATTTCCAAAAATTTCAAAGACAATTATAAAAATAGACTTCAATATTTGAAACAAGAAAAAATAACAAAAAAGGAAGATACAAATATTATAGACGCTTTTGAAATTTATATGACAAACAAGTTTTTTGATGTCGAATTATACCCAGAAAATAAAGAAATTCTTAAATTTTGGGAAAAAGATTTTAACAAGTCAATAGATAAACATTTTGAATTTTTAAAACAAAATCTAGAAAATCAAGAAGTGTATAATGCTAAATTTTCTGAAATTTTAGAAAGTATGGATATATTTGAAAATGATGACACAACTGAAAAAGAAAATGAAGAAAATGATGATACGCAAGATCATAATAATTCTAATGACAATGAAGACAAAGATAATAATGACTCTAGCAAAACAAGTGAAGATGAAAATATAAGTCAGGGAATGGATAGCGAAGATGATGTAAATGAGTTTAGACTTGAAGATCAACTTGGTAGTGAAAATAATGAAGATACAGAGTCAGAAAATATTATACAAAAAAAAAATTTAAGTATAAGCGATAAAGAATATAAAATATTTACTACTGAATTTGATGAAGTTTCGAAAGCAGAAAGTTTAGATACAGCTGAGGAAATTCAAAAACTCAGAAAAAATTTAGACCAACAGCTTACAAGTTTTCAAGATTTAATTACAAAGTTGGCAAATAAATTGCAAAGACAATTAATGGCAAAACAAAATCGATCATGGGAATTTGATCTAGAAGAAGGATTGTTAGATAGTTCAAAATTACCTCGAATTATCATTGATCCATATAATTCATTATCGTTTAAAAAAGAAAAAGATTTAGACTTTAAAGATACAATTGTAACTCTTTTAATTGATAATTCTGGATCAATGAGAGGAAGACCAATAACAATAGCTGCAATATGTGCTGATATTTTATCCAGAACCTTAGAAAGATGTTCGGTTAAAGTTGAAATACTAGGTTTTACAACGAAAAATTGGAAAGGTGGTAAAAGTCGCCAGGAATGGAATAGATTGGGTAAAAAGAAAAATCCTGGAAGACTTAATGATTTAAGACACATAATTTACAAAGGTGCTGATTCTCATTGGAGACAATCAAAAAAAAATTTGGGATTGATGCTAAAAGAGGGTTTATTAAAAGAAAATATAGATGGCGAAGCAATTACTTGGGCATTTAATAGATTAAAAAAAAGAAAAGAGGAAAGAAAGATCCTTATGGTTATTTCAGATGGTGCGCCAGTCGACGACTCAACATTGTCAGTAAATTCAGGAGATTTTTTAGAGAAAAATTTAAAAAAAATTGTAAAATTTATTGAGAATAAAAGTGAAGTAGAAATATTAGCTATAGGAATTGGTCATGATGTATCCCGATATTATAAAAAAGCTATTAAAATTTCTGATGTGCAAGAACTTGGCGATGTTATGATAGATCAATTGAGTGGACTATTTGAAAATAAAAAGCTTCACTAAATACTAATTAAATCTTTATTAGACCACTCTATTTTAATTTCAGCACCACCTCTGGTCTCTGAATTCCTAATTAAGAGTTTTGCCTTATTTTTTTCTAACAAAGTTTTACCTATAAATATTCCCAAACCCAATCCTGCTCTTGATTTATTTTTAGATTGCAATGATTTTATATATGGATCTCCAATTTTGGTTAATATGTCTTTAGGAAATCCTGAACCATCATCTTCGATAGATATCGAAGAATTTTCGCTGTCACTCGTTATTGAAATGTAAATATTTTTTTTTGCAAACTTATTTGCATTTCCAATAAAATTTCTTATGCCATAAACAACTTCAATTAATTTTGAAATTTCGAATGAATTATAATTCTGCTCAGTATTTATGATAAAATTTTTATCTGATATTTCCTCAAAAGAATTCACAATTTCTTTCACATAATTATGCAGAGTGATATCCTTGTCTATAAAGTCATCTTCAACTACAGGATTTAAAGACAATTTTTTTAATATTACATTGCATCTATCAACTTGGCTTAAAAGTAATTCAACATCTTTTTTTAATTCTTTATTATTTTTAAAATTGTCATACAAATCTTGAGAAATAATTTTAATTGTAGAAAGCGGTGTACCTAAAGAATGGGCAGCCGCTGCAGCTTGTCCACCCAATGAAACTAATTCATTCTCCTTAGAAATAACTTCTTGAATTTTATCTAATGCATCTTTTCTGACTTTTGACTCATTTCCAAACGTTAAAGCAAAAAAACTTAGGAAAATAAGTGCAATAATTAAGGCTAAAGGTACTGAATAATAATAGTAATTACTAAAAATATATTCATTTAATGGTGAGGGTAATTCTTGATGATAGAAAGTAAGAAGAATAATAGAAGATATTGTCAAAATTATTAGTAAAATGTTTGTTTTAATACTTAAGCTATTTGAGGCAAATATACTTGGTATTATTAGGAATATTGAGAATGGATTTATGGTACCACCTGTTAAATAAAGCAAAAAACTCAATTGTATAATATCAAGGGTAAGAAAGATTAAAGATACTTTTTCTTGAAGCTGATTTTTTTTAAAAAAGTAAAATAGGAAAATGTTACTTAAAGCACCTAGGAAAACTATAATATTTGCTAGTAAAAAATTGAATTCAAATTTAAATAAGAATGCAACAGCATTTATAGTAATAAATTGACCTATTACACCTATCCACCGTAAATTGACATATGTAATTTTATTTAAGTGCGATGATTTGGAATTGCTACTTAACTCCATTAATTAAATATCTAAATTAACAACATTTATAGCATTATCTACAATAAAATCTTTTCTAGAAGCAACATCATTACCCATTAATGTTTGTATAAGATTTTGATCTTTTTGAAGATTTTTTGAATATTGAACTTGAAGTAAATTTCTAGTCTCTGGATTTAATGTAGTATTCCATAATTCTTCGGGATTCATTTCTCCAAGCCCTTTAAACCTTTGAATATTCAATTTAGATTTTTCTAATTGTATCATTCTATCAAATTCTTTCGAATTTTTCTTAACTTTTTTTATATCCTTAGAATTTTTGATTATATAATTTTCAAGATCTTTCTCATCTTTTATATAAATACCTTTAGAACCTTTATTTATTTTGAAAAGAGGTGGTTGGGCTAAATATACATGACCTTGTTCTATTAATTTATTAAATGGAATATTATTAAAGAAAGTTAAAAGTAGTGCTCGGATATGTGAGCCATCAACATCTGCATCAGTCATAATTATAATTTTTCCATATCTTAAATCTTCTAAATCTATTTCCTCTGTTTTGGGATCTAATCCAAGAGCATTTATCAATGTAACAATTTCATTTGAAGAAATCATCTTTGATAATGATTTTGTTCTTAGGTCACTTTGATTTCCATTTTTTTTAGACCCATTCACTTCTGTATATGTATTTAAAATTTTTCCCCTCAATGGTAGTACTGCTTGATACTCTCTATTTCTTCCCTGTTTAGCTGACCCTCCAGCTGAATCTCCCTCGACAATAAATAATTCTGTACCTTCTTGTTTAGAGTTTTGACAATCTGCCAATTTTCCAGGTAGTCCAGTTAGCTCTAAAGCACCTTTTCTTCTAACGTTTTCTCTTGCTCTTTTGGCAACATCTCTAGCTACAGCAGCCTGAATTATTTTCGTTAAAATTATTTTTGAAACAGATGGGTTTTGGTCAAACCAAATTGACAATTTTTCATTAACTATACCCTCAACAATATTTCTTACTTCTGAGGAAACTAATTTGTCTTTTGTTTGAGAAGAAAATTTAGGATCTGGAATTTTTACAGAAAGAACACATGTCAAACCCTCTTTAACATCATCTCCGGACAGTAAAACTTTACTTTTTTTTAATAAATTTTGCTCAGACGCATATTTATTTACAACTCTTGTTAATGCGCTTCTAAATCCTAAAAGATGAGTTCCTCCATCTTTTTGATAAATATTATTAGTATAGGGGTAAACATCCTCATTATATCCTGCATTCCATTTTAATGAACATTGAACATCGATATTACTTTTAATTCCTTCGATATAAATAGGCTTTCTAAACAAATCATTATCATTCTTATTTTTTAATTTTTCTCTTTTTTCATCTAAAAATTCAACAAACTCATTTATGCCACCCTCAAATTTAAATTCTTGAGTCTTTATTTTTTTTTGGGTTAGATCATTAAGTATGATTTTAATTCCTTTATTTAAAAAAGCCAATTCACGCATTCTTTTTTGAATAATTGAAAAGCTAAATTTTGTAGATGAGAAAATATCTTTTGAAGGTAAAAAATTGATTTTTGTACCAGTATTCTTTGACTTACCTGTTACTTTTAGTGGAGTTTTAGTTTCTCCATTCAGAAACTCGACAAAATGTTTTTTTCCATCTCTTTCAACATATAATTCTAATTTTTGTGAAAGAGCATTGACTACAGAAACTCCAACACCATGTAGACCTCCTGAAACTTTATAGGAATCATGATCAAATTTACCACCAGCATGTAGTTGTGTCATTATGACTTCTGCCGCTGATTTTTTTTCTTCTTTGTGAAAGTCAACTGGTATACCTCGACCATCGTCTTGAACTGTAATTGACCCATCAGAATTTATACTCACTTCAATTTTTTTACAATGACCTGCTAATGCCTCATCAATAGAATTATCTACAACCTCATAGACCATATGATGTAAACCAGTTCCATCATCTGTGTCACCAATATACATGCCAGGTCTTTTTCTTACTGCCTCAAGACCTTTTAAAACTTTAATAGAGTCTGCTTGATAAGTATTGGTATTATTATTTGTCATTAATTTTTATAAGGAATTAGTCTTTTATACCATTTTTGAAATTTTTAATAAAATCTCTTATAACTTTAAGCTTAAATTAGTAAGCAACATCAACGATAATATCAGATTTTTAAAAAAAATTTTCTATTATTAGAATTTTTTGAATAAAAGCCATTTTTAGTTGAAAATTTATGGCGGAGAGAATGGGATTCGAACCCATGATAGAGTTTCCCCTATACACGCTTTCCAAGCGTGCGCCTTCAACCACTCGGCCACCTCTCCATTCAGTTAGTTGCTATTCATTTTTTCAATAATATTTTCTAAAGAATATTTAATTTTCCATTTTGGAAAATGTTTTTTAAATTTCTTGTTATTTGTTATATACCAAATATGGTCACCAGTTCTATTTTGGTTTTGATATTTGAAATTTAATTTTTTTTTTGTTTTTTTTTCTATTAATTCGATAGCCTCAATCATAGAGCATGAATTTTGACGACCTCCGCCAATATTATAAACTTCGCCATATCTTGGCTTTAAATAAAAATTCCAAAAGCAATTTACTAAGTCTATAGCATGTATATTATCTCTTACCTGTTTTCCCTTGTAACCAAAAATTTTATACTTCTTATTATATTTTGTAGCCTTGAAAAGATAATTTAGAAAACCATGAAGCTCAGCACCAGCATGGTTCTCGCCAGTTATGCATCCAAGTCTAAATATACCTGTTTTTAAATTAAGATTTTTACCATACTCTTGAACCATTAAATCTGCTGATAACTTTGAAACTCCAAATAAACTATGTATTGAATTATCAATGGACATAGTTTCATCAATGCCATTTTTAAATTTATGTTTGGGCTTAATCTCAAATCTTGTCTTTTTTTCACTCAAAGGTAAAAAATTTGGTAAGTCTCCGTAAACTTTATTGGTAGAAACGTAAATAAAAACACTGTTTGAGCAATATTTTTTTGTAAGATTTAGTAAATTTAAGGTACCATTAGCATTTATAGTAAAATCAGTTAGTGGTTCTTTTACCGCCCAATCATGCGAAGGTTGTGCAGCAGCATGTATTATACAACTAATTTTTTTATTATATTTTTTAAAAACTTTTTCTAAATTTTTTTTACTTCTGATATCAATATTAAAATGTTTAAAATTTGATAATTTTTTTTTCAACATATCTGACATTTTTTTTGTGCTTGCTTCTTTGCCAAAAAAGTATGACCTTTTATCGTTGTCAATTCCCAAAACTTTAAAATTTTTATTATGAAAAAAAATTGACGACTCAGATCCTACCAATCCTGAGGATCCTGTAATTAAAACATATTTCATTAAAAAAAATCCTTTATTTTTTCTCTATTTAGAATCATCCAATTATAAATTTGTTTAAGACCTTTATCTAAATCTACTTTTGGTTCCCATCCACATAATTTTTTTATTTTTGATATAGAGGTAACATAATAAGGAATATCATAAATTGAAGTTTTAGATTTTCTAAGTATTTTAACTTTATTTCTTGTAATTTTTTTACAAATTTGAGTTAATTCTTTAAGGTTTATAACGTTCATTTTACCCCCACCAACGCAAAAGAGTTTATTTTCAAATAATTTAAAAGATTTCACTTGCTGTAAGACAAGTTTACAAAAATCCTCAATGAATAATACGTCCCTTAATTGTTCGCCTTTTCCACCATGACCCAAGTAAGTTACATTTATTTTATTTAGATGTCTCCACATCCATAAGCTTACCAAGCCTTGTTCTACTTTCCCATACTGACCTGGTCCAGAAATTAAACCACAGCGATTAATTATATACTTTATATTGTTTGATAAATTATATTCTTCTATTAATTTTTCCGATGCGTATTTAGTAAATCCATAAATTGATTTTTGGTCTGAGAGGTCACCTTTCTCAGAATATGGAAAATGTTTTTTATATTTTTTAAAATTTTTGAATTTCTCATATGATTTTTTTATTGGATATACCCTACTACTAGATACAAATATTATTTTTGAATTATCTTCTTTTGATTTTTCTAGAATATTTAAAGTACTAAGAAAATTACTTTCAATTACTTTTATAATTTTTTTTTTTGAAATTTCTACAGCTGGTTCAGCTGAGCAATCAATTATAAAGTCTGCTTTAAATTTAATTTTTTCTAGAGAATTAAATTCTCCTAAATTAATGTTTTTATTCAATATTTTATTTTTTAGTAAGATTTTTTGATTATATTTAGAATAACTTTTACTTAAATTATCTATACTTAAAATTTGTGATTTTTTAATATTTTTTTTTAAGAAAAGGCATAAAGAGCTGCCAACAAATCCACAACCTCCAGTAACAATTATTTTCATAATTTAATTTTTGGCCTATAAGTGGGCTTTAAATTTAAAATAGCATAAAAAATACCATACGCCTTAGCAAAGTGTGTAACTGACTTAGATTTCTTGAAGAAAATATAAAAAATCGATTTAAAAAAAGATTTTATTAATAATAAAATTCCAAAACTATATGCATTAAAAATATTTGTATGTTTTCTTAAAAAGTAAAATCTTGACCAGGAATAATGCCAATTTCTTGAAAAATCCATTTCTTTTATAAAGTTTTTATTATGTGACGCAAATGCGTCATGATCTACCTCGGAGTCTCTTATTTTAATTATTTCAAAACCCTTGAGTCTGAAACGCAAACATAAATCCATATCTTCGAAATAGTTAAATATATTTGTATCCCAATCATTGATTAATTTTAGCTTTTCTCTATCAATTAGCATTGCTGTGCCTGTAACACTATCTACAGAAATATCACCGTTTGGTGGGTTTTCATAAGCTTTATTGAATATAGGTTTATCTGTTTCCTTAAACTTATTTTTATAAATTTTTAGAATTTTATAATCTCCCTCTTGTATATAATTTTTATTATGAAATATAGTTGGACTTAAAATTGCAAAATTAGGATATGACTTAGCTTTATTTAATAAATTCTCTATACAATTTTTTTTAATTATTACATCTGGTTGGGTATTGAACATATATTTTGTTTTAACAAGTTTATTTGCAAGGCTATATGATTGTGGAACACCAAGATTTGTATCTGAAACATAGTAAGTAAGATTAGAAAATTTTTCCTCGTAGTAAATTTTATTCTCTCGTTCACCCCCATTATCGATTATTAGTATTTTAAAAAATTTGGGGATATTAGTAATACAAGATTCAAGTTTGTCGCCAGAAAAAAAAGTTGTAATTACTACTGTGCAATCATTATTTATTTGTGTCATCATTTTCTAATAATTTTAAATTTTATTTAAATAATATAAAATTGTCATTATTTAATTTATTTTCATAAACATTAATTCAATTACATTATTCTGTTATTTAATGGATCATTTAATAATTTTTTTTTATAAAATGCAGATTGTTTTTTTGTCTCCTCAATGAATTTCTTATAATTATCAACTATTTCAATTACACTTGAGCTATAGTCATTTATACTTTCTGCCTCTATAAATGATTGATATGCATAGAATTTTTTAACATATATTGCTCCTTTTGGTATTATCATTGGAATTTCATTTACCATTGAAGAAAAAACTATCCCTGATCCACAATACTTTAATTGATCTAATTCATGTAATAAAGGGATTATATCAATTTTTTTTAAAAGTTCTCTATATTCAAAAAAATTTATATAACCATTTATAATTTTAATATTATTATATTGGGTTGATAATTCATTAATTTCACTTTTAACATAAGACAAACTATCTGGGCAATTATTAATTTGTATTATAAAATTTATTTTATTTAATATTTTAGAATTTAAATTCTTTATTAATTCTGGAATTTTGTAAAATCCTTTATCAAACCTGGACTCACCTAATATTCCAATTGTATATTTAGTTTTGTTTAAATCTTTTTCTGAAAAAGTTAAATTATTATAAAATAATTCAATATCGATATTGGTAAGCTTTTTAATTTCATCTTTTTGATAATCAGTTTCAGTATATACATAAACTTTGCGAAATAGGTCATCATTTTCAAGAAAATTCTTGAATAATTTGTTAACTTTAGAAAGTTTTTTTTTTCTATGAAGTTGAATTATTCTTAAATGTATTTCAACACCTAAATTTAATAATAGTAAAATATGGGCTAATTCAATTTCATTAATTCTAGAAGTTTGAAAAATTATTTTATCATCTTTCTTTAAATCTAGTTTCCTAAATATTTTGCAAAAAGAACTAAAATATTTAGGAAACGTGAAGTAGTTTTTAATAATATATTTTAAGAAACTTTTATTTAATTTTAAATTAGAAATAAGAAAAAAATAACTAAAGATAAAGTTTTTAAAAGATAAATAAAGAATCTTTAAGATATTTTTTGGGTTTTGAATAAGTAATTTTCTATCACCTGAATCTATTATATTATGAACTTTAACATGCTCAGGTATATACAAGTTATCTTTTTTAAAATCTTTATTTAAAACCCAAAATATTTCTCCACTATTTTTATAATGAAATGAATTTTCAACAAGATGATCATAATGATGACCTTTTCCGCCTTTTAATTCACATTCTACCAATATAATTTTACTCATTTATTTATTAACTTTATAATTTATTTAGAGTCTTTATTTATTTTTAATACACCAATAAAAGCCTCTTGAGGAATTTCTACTTTACCAAATTGTTTTGCTCTAGCTTTTCCTTTTTTTTGTTTTTCGAGTAATTTTCTTTTCCTATCTACAGCTCCACCACCATGAATTTTTGTTAATACATCTTTTTTAAAACCTTTAATTGTCTCTCTGGCTATAATCTTACCTCCAATTGCTGCCTGAACTGGTATCATAAAATTATGCCTTGGAATTAAGTCTTTTAATTTTTCACAAACTTCTCTGCCAGTTTTTTGCGCAAAATCTTTATGTATCATCATTGCTAAAGCATCCACTGGTTCAGTATTTACCAAAATACTCATTTTGACCAAGTCTCCCTCTTTGTGACCTATAATTTCATAGTCAAAACTGGCATACCCACTAGTCATTGATTTTAATCTATCATTGAAATCAAATACTACTTCATTTAATGGTAATTCATAATTAACAACTGCTCTATTTCCTGAGTAACTTAAATTTGTTTGAATACCCCTTTTATCTTGGCATATTTTTATTATTGGTCCCAGATACTGATCTGGAGTAATAATGGTGGCTTTGATCCATGGCTCTTCAATTAATTTTATCAAAGTTGGGTCGGGTAAACTCGATGGATTTTGTAAATCTTTTACTTCACCACTGTTCATATGAATTTTATAAACAACCCCCGGCGTTGTAGTTAATAAATTGATATCAAATTCTCTCTCTAATCTCTCAGTTACAATTTCTAAATGTAATAGACCTAAAAATCCACATCTAAACCCTAGTCCTAAAGCAGAGGAAGACTCGGGCTCAAAAGAAAAACTAGAATCATTTAATTTTAATTTAGCTAATCCATCTTTAAGCTTTTGATACTCTGAACTATCGACAGGAAATAATCCACAAAAAACTACTGGTTTACTTGGCTTAAAACCAGGTAATGACTCAGACAAGGGATGACTAGCATCACAAATAGTATCCCCAACTTTTGTTTCTGATAATACTTTTATTCCAGTTGTAAT
Source organism: uncultured Pelagibacteraceae bacterium (assembly GCA_902592715.1). Taxonomy (GTDB): domain Bacteria; phylum Pseudomonadota; class Alphaproteobacteria; order Pelagibacterales; family Pelagibacteraceae; genus Pelagibacter. The sequence goes on along the minus strand of CACJFS010000004.1, from coordinate 1,697 downwards.
AAATCCAATTTCTCCAGAATTAAGTTCGTCAATATCTTTTGCCTTTGGGGTAAATACCCCAACCTTCTCAACAAAGTATTCCTGATTTGTTGACATCATTTTAATTTTCATATTATTTTTAATTTTTCCATCAATAACTCTCACTAATATGACAACACCTAAATAGGTATCGTACCAACTATCTACTAATAAACACTTTAATTTCTCATCTTTTCCACCTTTTGGGCCTGGGAGGGTTTGAATTATTTGCTCTAAAATATCATCTATTCCTTCTCCAGTCTTTCCTGAACATGGGACAGCATTGGCAGTATCGATTCCTATTACATCTTCAATTTGTTTGTTAGTTCTATCTATATCAGACGCTGGCAAATCAATTTTATTTAAAACTGGAATTATTTCATGATTAATATCGAGTGCCTGATAAACATTAGCTAAAGTTTGAGCTTCAACACCTTGTGTACTATCAACAATTAATATTGATCCTTCGCATGCATATAAAGACCTACTTACTTCATAACTAAAATCTACATGGCCAGGAGTATCTATGATGTTAAGAATATAATTTTTTCCGTCTTTAGATTTATAATTTAATTTTACGGTTTGAGCTTTGATTGTTATGCCTCTCTCTCTTTCAATATCCATCGAGTCAAGAACTTGGGCTTTCATTTCTCTATCTGTTAAACCACCACATCTATGTATGATTCTATCGGCAATAGTTGACTTTCCATGGTCAATGTGAGCAATGATTGCAAAATTTCTTATATTATCGATTTCTGTAGACATTTAGGATCTTATTTTTGCCCCAGACTTAGTTTCGACAGTTGAAATGATTAGTTTATTAATTTTTTCAAGATCACTCTCTTCTAGTGTTTTTTCAGATGATTGAATTGTAACGTTAAGTGCTATTGACTTTTTACCGTCTGGTATATTTTCACCTTCATAAATGTCAAAGATTTTAATTGACCTTATTAGATTTTGATCAATTGATGATATGATTTCTATTAAATCCTGTGCTTTAAAATTTTTATCAACTACAAATGCAAAGTCTCTCTCGGATTTTTGATAGTCAGAGTATTCAAAATTTGGTTTTTGGTCTTTAAGTTTCAGTTTATTGTCTTTTAAATAATCTAGATAAATTTCAAAACCTAATAGTCCTTCAGTTTTTATATCAAGTTTTTTAACAATATTTGGATGTATGTCTCCAAAATAAGCAACAGGTTCAATATCATTCTTATCAAGATACACTGAGCCAGATTTGCCTGGGTGGTAATATGAAGGAGATTTATCTTTTATAAAGAGACTTTTCCTATCATATCCAGCTTCGACTAGTGTCTGAATAGCATCTTTTTTTACATCAAAGACATCAACTGGTCTCTCTTTTTGATTCCAATTTAACCTTGATACTTTTCCTGATTTTATTGCCCCTATTACTGTTAATTGATTTCCAGGCTGATTATCTTGAAAAATTGGGCCAATTTCAAAGAGTGAAATATCTTTAAACCCTCTATCTAAATTTTTCTTTAAATAAAAAGTCAAATTTGAAAAAATTGAATTTCGCAAAACATCTAAATCTGAACTTATTGGATTTACTATTTTAATTTCTTTTAAATTTTCTCTAAAAAGATTATTTATTTTCGAGTCTGTAAATGACCAGGTTACAGTCTCAAAATAACCTTTTGATGCGATAGATCGTTGTA
>CACJFS010000003.1 GCA_902592715.1 uncultured Pelagibacteraceae bacterium | reverse complement strand
ATGAGTGCTTCAAGAGCTCAGACAACTTTCTGGATATTTGCCGCATTAATGGGATTATCTCTTTCTTCAATATTATTAGTTTACACAGGTTTAAGTGTAACAAGAGTATTCTTTATTTCTTCAGCAACATTTGGAGCAATGAGTATTTATGGTTACACAACAAAAAGAGATTTAACTAAGATGGGATCTTTTTTAATGATGGGTTTGATAGGAATTATTATTGCATCAGTAGTTAATATATTCTTAAAATCCTCAATGATGTATTTTGCAATATCGATAATTGGGGTTTTAGTATTTGTTGGTTTAACTGCATACGATACACAAAAAATTAAAAACATGTATGCTGCCTCTGACAGTGGGGAATTAATGGGTAAAAAAGCTGTTATGGGTGCTTTAACTTTATACTTAGATTTTATAAACCTATTTATAATGCTTTTAAGATTATTCGGTCAAAGAAGATAAAAACTAAATTTTTCTCCAATCAACTTTATTCAAGAGTATCTTAAGATCGTAAGAATTTTTAAGTATCTTGCCATTAGTATCTGTAATTAAATATTTTAGATTTTTGTTTGAAGGCTTAAAGTTTTTACAAATTTTATATATAGCTTTTTCTGCAGCATTTTTAAAAACACTGAAACTTACTTGTTTACTAGAAATCGATAGACCATAATCTTTCCAATTACCCGAAGAAACCATTTTTGCATAAAGATCTAAAATAATTTTTAATTCAGTTCTCTCAAAAAAAAGTTTTTTACTTTCATCTTTATTTGAATTATTTACTACTAATCTTAAATTTCTATTCATTTAGTTTGTATTTGTTTATTAAACCAATTTGAAAAGCGGTAAAAATAAAGGTTATTGGCAACATTCCCCAAACTTTAAAGTTTACCCAAAATTCCTCCGTTTGAGTTCTCCAGATTATTTCATTTAAAATTGCTAGAGCAAAAAAGAAATACATCCATCTCTTATTTAAAATTTCCCAACCCTCATCACTTAAGGGCATAGATTTGCCAAGCAATTTCTTCAAAACTGGCTCGTTTGTAAAGTATTTTCCAAACATTAATGCAAGACCAAATAAAATATTTATAATTGTGGGCTTCATGTAAATAAATATAGGATCATCAAAATAAATTGTTAGACCACCAAATACCGTTATCAATATTCCACTTATAAGTGGAACTTTTGGAATTTTTTTCTCAATAACCCAAACAACTAAAACAGCAATAATTGTTGCAACTATAAGTGGAGGAATTGCAATAATTAAATTTTTATCATTGTTATAATAAAAATAAAAAAATATTACTAAAGGCCCTAAATCAGTTACAAATTTTAAAATAGATTTATTCACTGCTACATAATAGCAGAATAATAAAACATTCACATTTTTTTTATTGATTTTTAATTTTAAATATCCATATTTAAATCGTGAGCATTCAAAAAGGCAAATTCTCAATTGGTGATGTAGTAAAACACAAGCATTTTGATTTTAGAGGTGTAATATACGATGTCGACTTTGAATTTAATAATTCTGAGGAGTGGTATCAATCAATACCAAAAAATGTGAGACCAAGAAAAGATCAACCATTTTATCATTTGTTAGCTGAAAATGATGAAATCACATATGAAGCATATGTTTCTGAACAAAATTTATTGGTGGATGACTCAGATGAACCAATTAAGCACCCTCTAATTAACGAAATATTTTCAGGCAAAAAGGGTTCAGGCTATTTTAAACCTTCTAACTAGTTATATTTACATTTTTTAAACACATTTCGTGCAAATCTTTGTCACAGATTATGACTAAAATAATTAATATTTTGACCAAGGATGCTTTAATCCCATTTATTTTATCTCCCTCAGTGTTCTTGGTCAGAATAACCCACCAGAAAAATTTTCATAATTTAAATTTGTGTTATAGATAACAGAAAATGTTTAAGTATTTAAAACCGAACAATTTATTAAAAATAATAAATAAAACACAAAAGTTTGTATTTATTATTTTTTTAGTAATTATAAGCATTGGTCTTGTTGAGGCATTAATACTTTCTCCTGAAGACTATAAACAAAGCGACTCAGTGAGAATTATGTATGTCCATGTTCCGGCAGCTTGGATTTCTCTTGGAATTTTTTCTTTAATTGCTGTTTTGTCATTTGGTATTTTAGTTTTTAAAAATAAGAATCTTTCTTTAATAACAAAAAGCTTAGCACCATCTGGTTTTGTCTTTAATCTAATTGCTTTAGTTACAGGATCCATCTGGGGTAAACCTACTTGGGGAACCTGGTGGGCATGGGATGCAAGAATAACATCAATGTTATTACTTGCTTTTTTTTATTTGATGTTTCTTCTAAGTTGGAGGGTAACAGATAATGAGGAAAAAGCTGTAAAGATTAGTTCGTACACAGCAATAATAGGTTTAATAAATGTCCCAATAATCAAATTTTCTGTTGAATGGTGGTCAACATTGCACCAACCTTCTTCAGTAAATATTTTTAAAGAAACTTCTATTCATGCTTCTATGTTGTTACCTTTAGGTATAATGACTGCGGCATTTGCACTTTTTTCGCTTTTGATATTTTTGATGAAATATAATACAGAACTGATAAAAATAAAAAACAAAGGATTAGATAGATTATGATTAACGAAGTTTTATACATGAACGGATATGGTCTCTATGTATGGTCTTCTTTTGCATTTACTCTTTCTTGTTTTTGTATTTTATATTCAGTAATCAAAATTCAATTAGTTAAAGAGCAAAAGAAATTTAGGGCTCGTTTTGAAAGTTTAGAGACTGATAAAATTGAAATAGCAAAAAAACAAGAAACATACAAAGAAATACTAGCTACTTCATCTGCATCTAAAATTTAATTTTTATATTCATGTATGGTAAAAAAGTTAAACTAAGAGCCATCTTTATATTATCTATATTCTTTTCATCAGTCTTAATTGTTTTTTTAGTTTTTAAATCCCTTGAGGAAAACGTTGTTTATTTTAAATCACCAACAGAAATAAAAAATTTAATAGAGTTGACACCAAAAAAAATAAGAGTTGGAGGAATGGTTAAAGAAAAATCAATTAATGTAAATCAGTCAGAAGTAAACTTTGTTATAACTGATTTTAAAAATGAATTAATCGTTAATTATAGTGGTTCTGTTCCAAATTTATTTGAAGAGGGAAAAGGAGTTGTGGCTGAAGGTTTTTTAAAAGATCGTAATTTTTTAACTGCGGTTAAAATATTAGCAAAACATGATGAAAATTATATGCCACCCGAGGTGGAAGAGGCATTAAAAGAGAGCAATTAATGCTAAACCAAATTGGAAATTATTCACTTTATATTGCTTTACTGTCGTCTATTTTAATAATCATTCAATCTCCAATATTATTAAATAGGAATAATATAAATGTTAGTGCAAGAATTTTTTCACTAATTTCTATTCAATCATTAATGATTATAATAAGTTTCATTACTCTTATAATAGCTTTTATAATCTCAGATTTTAGTAATGAGACAGTTTATAATAATTCTCATACCTCTAAACCTTTGTTCTATAAAATTTCAGGATCATGGGGAAACCATGAGGGAAGTTTACTTCTTTGGTTATTAGTATTATCAATTTTTTTATTAATTTTTACAATTACTTCAAAAAGTCTTTCAAACCAATATAGAATTTTAACTTTATTTTTTCAGGAAATAATAATTTTGGGATTTTTGTTATTTATTCTTTTTACGTCAAATCCTTTTATGAGTTTATTTCCAATTCCAAACGAAGGAACTGGTCTAAATCCAATACTTCAAGACCCCGCATTAGCAATTCATCCACCAATATTATATTTAGGATATGTTGGAACATCTATTATTTTTTCTTCTTCACTCGCAGCCTTAATATCAGGTTCTGTAAATAAAACTTGGGCTAAGCATATAAAGAATTGGGTATTAGTTTCGTGGATTTTTTTATCAATTGGAATTTTATTAGGATCTATATGGGCTTATTATGAACTAGGATGGGGAGGTTTTTGGTTTTGGGATCCAGTTGAAAATGTATCCCTTATGCCATGGTTTTGTTTAACAGCTTTATTTCACACTATTTTAATTTTAGAAAAAAGAGAAATGTTTCATTCATGGGCAGTAATTTTATCAATTACAACTTTTTCATTAAGTATGAGTGGAACATTTCTAGTAAGGTCTGGTATTTTAAATTCAATTCATACTTTTGCAAATGATCCATCAAGGGGAGTTTTTATTCTTTGTTTTTTATTTATATTAATTACGTTGTCTATTTTTATTTATTTTTTTTATCAAAACAAAATCAAAAACAATTTCACAAACACTTATATTGTTAGTAAAGAAACAGCTGTTCTGGTCAATAATTTGTTCATGATGTTTTTTTTATCAGTTGTCTTAATTGGTACAGTTTATCCAATATTTCTAGAAGTAGTAAATAATGATAAAATTTCAGTTGGTCCTCCCTTTTATCATAAATTAATTGTACCTTTTATGATTCCCTTTCTAATTTTTATGGCAATCGGACCAAATTTTAATTGGATAAAAGATAAAATAAATAAAATTAATCTGCAGCAACTTTTATTTTTTATTTTATCAATAATTGTTTCTTTTGTTTTTTTAAAAAGAGTTGGAATTTCCTATTTATTTTCACTTCCACTTTTTATAGCAAGCTTTTTTCTTTTTTTTATTACTATTAAAGATTTTTCAGTAAAAAAAACAAATTTATCTCAAAAAATATCTCATTTTGGTTTTAGTTTGTTTATTTTAAGTGTTTTAGTCAATGGTGTTCTTGCCAAAGAATATTCATCTAATATGAAAGTTGGTGATGAAAGAAAATTTTTAAATAAAACAATAAAATTTGAAAGTCTTAAAATTAATGAAAATAAAAATTATCAATCTTTAGAAGCAAACTTTAAAATTACAGATAAAAATAATTCGATTAATTTAAAACCAGAAGTAAGAGTTTATGATCAGCCACAGACAATAACCAGTGAAGCTGATATTAAATCTACATTATATTCAGATAATTTTTTAGTATTTAATATATTAAAAAATGATGGATTTTATAATGTCAGGTACCAAATAAAACCGTTTATGATATGGATTTGGATATCAATAATATTAATTTCCTTTGGAGGGATATTAAGCATTGTAAAAAAAAATGGTTAAAAATATTAAGCTTATAGCAGTAGTTTTTTTAGTTATTGTAAGTTTTTTTATTCTTCTAAAAGGTTTGAATAAAACAAATAATTATTCTCCCAACTTAAATTCAAGTAAAATTGATTTTAACTTTAAAGCAAAGTTTCTTTACTCTGATGAAGAGTCAACCTTATATGAATTAATAAATGATAAAGATTTTTCGATAATTAATATTTGGGCTTCATGGTGTCTACCTTGTAGAGAGGAGCATTCTTTTCTATTAAACCTTAAATCATTGGATAAATTAAATATAATAGGAATTAATTATAAAGATAATGAGATTAATGCAAAAAAATTTATTAAAGAATTGGGTAATCCTTATTCTAAAATTGTAGTTGACCCTTCTGGAGTTAATTCAATTGAGCTAGGAGCATATGGTGTACCCGAAACAATTCTTATAAATAACAATTCTAAAACTATTTTAAAAAAATATATAGGTCCATTAGATGATAAAAAACTTGCTGAACTTAAAATGATAATCAAAAATGAAAATTAAAATTTTAGTCCTTACAATATTTTACTTAATAGTTTCCTTTAATCTATCATATGCAGCTAATTCTGAAAAGGTTGATCAAATTTCAAAAAATTTGAGATGTTTAATTTGTCAAGGACAATCAGTTTACGACTCTCAATCTGATTTTGCTTTAAGTATGAAAATTTTAATACAAAATAAAATCGATGAAGGTAAAAATGATGAACAGATTTATGATTTTCTTAAGAGCAAATATGGAGAGTGGATAGTTTATGATCCAGAAATTAACAAAAACACAGTTTTGCTTTGGGTATTACCTTTGATTTTATTTGTTTTTGGCGGTATTTTAATTCTTAGAAAAGTATCTATAAAGTAGATACAAATTTTTTATGCAAACCATTTTAAAATTATTGTTAATTTATTTTTTGCTGGGTTTTAATTTAGCAATAGCAGATGGACATAGTTCTAATGAAAATTGGAGTTTTTATACTGGAACGTTTGATTTTAGTGATGAGGGAAAAAAATCTACTTTATTTGGTGTACAGCATATTAATACAGGAAAAGATAAAGAGAGTTTTTTAGGAATTTTGCAACCAGTAACAGGTCTAATGGTGACAGCAGATAATGCAGCATATGTATATACAGGTTTTCAAATTTATAACGAGGGTCCTTTAAAATTTACTCCAAGCTTTACACCTGGATTATATTCTAAAGGTGATGGTAAGGATTTAGGACATGTAATTGAGTTTAAAACAGAAATACAAATTTCTTATGAATTTTCTTCTAATAGTGAAATAGCAGTGTCATATAACCATATATCAAACGCGAGCCTTGGTGATAAAAATCCTGGGGCAAATAGTTATATGTTTAATTATATAAAAAAATTTTAAACTAAGCTTATGAATTTAAAAGACTGTCACAATTTTGGTGATTTTAGAAAATTAGCTAAAAAAAAATTACCTTCTCCAATTTTTCATTACATAGATGGTGCAGCCGATGATGAGGTAACGTATGCTAGAAATACCAGTGCTTTTGATGATGTTGATTTAGTTCCAAATGTTTTAAGAGGAGTTGAAAATGTTGATCTTTCGACAACAATATTTGGAAAAAAATTGGATTTACCATTTTACCTAGCACCAACAGCATTACAAAGACTTTTTCATTATGATGGAGAAAGAGCAGTTGGAAAGGCAGCAAAAAAATTTAATACAATGTTTGGTGTTTCAGCTTTGGCTACAGTCAGTGTAGAAGAAATTTCTGCTATGATTGATACTCCTAAGATGTTTCAATTTTATTTTCACAAAGACAGAGGCTTGAATGACTCTTGTTTAGAGAGAGCTAAAGCAGCAAAATTTGATGTAATGGCTTTAACGGTAGATACTATTACAGGAGGAAACCGAGAGAGAGATTTAAGAACTGGTTTTACATCTCCACCTAAGTTGACTTTATCAAGTTTGTTTAGTTTTGCCACTAAGCCTATGTGGGGGATAAACTATCTGACTAAAGGTAAATTTGAATTACCGCACCTTCAAGATTTTGTAAAAGAAGGCACAAGCACCAACTCTTCAATTGGGAGTTATTTTTCTACCATGTTAGACCAATCTATGAATTGGAAAGATGCTGAAAAACTTTGTTCTCAATGGGGTGGCCATTTTGCTCTTAAAGGTATTATGAGTGTTGAAGATGCAAAAAAAGCTGTAGATATTGGTTGTACTGGAATTATGGTTTCAAATCATGGAGGAAGACAACTTGATGGTTCTAGATCTCCTTTTGATCAACTTGCAGAAATTGTTGATGCTGTTGGCGATAAACTTGATGTTATATGTGAAGGTGGAATTCACAGAGGAACTCATATGCTAAAAGCATTATCCTTAGGCGCTAAAGCTTGTTCAGGCGGAAGACTTTATCTTTATGCTTTAGCTGCAGCAGGTCAAGCAGGAGTGGAAAGAGCTCTAAATCAATATAAAACTGAACTGCAACGAGACATGAAACTAATGGGTTGCACAAAAATCAGTGACCTAAACAGAAGTAATTTAAGATTCAGAGGATAATGAGTTTAAGCAATTGCTATAACTTTGATGACTTTAGAAAGTTAGCAAAAAAAAAACTCCCTGCACCTATTTTTCATTATATAGATGGAGGAGCAGACGATGAAGTTACAATGAATAGGAACACAGATTCATTTAATGACTGTGATCTAATTCCAAATATTTTAAATAGTGTTGGTGAACCTGATTTAAAGACAGAGGTTTTTGGAACAAAGATGGATATGCCAATTTTTTTATCTCCCACTGCTATGCAAAGTTTATATCATCCAGATGGAGATAAAGCTTCTGCTCGTGCTGCTGAAAAGTTTGGTACCATATACAGTATGTCTACTATGGCATCTTTTTCGATTGAAGAAATTGCAAATCTTTCAAGTGGTCCAAAAATATTCCAGTTATATATTCATAAGGACCAATCTATAACTAATGATTTAATTGATAGATGTAAAAGAGCAAACTTTAATGGAATGTGTATTACAGTCGATACTATTGTTGCTGGAAATAGAGAAAGAGATCATAGAACAGGTTTTACAACACCACCAAAATTTACTTTAGATAGTTTAATGAGTTTTGCCATGAGACCTCAGTGGGTGTTTAACTATTTTACGCATAAGAAATTTGAATTAGCAAATCTTAAAGATAAAGTTGATAAAGGCACAAATATTGCCCAATCTGTTATGGGTTATATAAATGAGCAATATGATCCTGCCATGAATTGGAAAGATGCAGAATATTGTATAAAAAAATGGGATGGTCCAATTGCACTTAAAGGAGTTATGTCAGTTGATGATGCTAAAAGAGCAATAGATATAGGATGTACAGCTATAATGATATCAAACCATGGTGGAAGACAACTTGATGGGTCCAGATCTCCTTTTGATCAAGTAAAAGCCATCAGAGATGCTGTAGGAGATAAATTAGAGGTAATTTTAGATGGTGGAGTTCGAAGAGGCACGCATGTTCTTAAAGCATTAGCAGCGGGTGCGACAGCTTGTAGTTTTGGTAAAGCATTTTTGTTTAGTTTGGGGGCTGGTGGCCAACAAGGAGTAGAAAGATTACTTCAAAATATGCATGATGAAATAAGACGTAACATGATATTGATGGGATGCAAAAGTATAAGAGACTTAGATGAGTCCAAAATCATTTATAGAAGATAAAAAATTTTAATTAATAGACATATTAAATCTTTTCAGTTAGTTTTTCTTTTTTTAAAAAATAAAATTATGAAACTAGCAAAAAATTTAGAAAACTTAGGAACAGAGTCTGCATTCAGTGTACTAGCAGAGGCTAAAGCATTAGAAGCAAAAGGACACCCAATGATTCATTTGGGATTAGGTCAACCAGATTTTAAAACACCAAAACATGTAGTTGAAGCAGCTAAAAAAGCTTTGGATGATGGTCATCACGGATATGTAATGTCAAACGGAATTCCAGAGTGTAGAGAAGCTGTAACAAGATGGATAAAAAAAAGATATGACGCAACTATAGATGCTGAAAGAATTTTAATTATGCCAGGTGGAAAGCCGACAATGAGTTATGCAATTCAATGTTTTGGTGAACCAGGAGCAGAAATAATTCATCCTACACCAGCCTTCCCAATTTATGAATCAATGATAAATTATACTGGTTCTACTCCAGTGCCCTATGATCTTACTGAAGATAAAGATCTTAAATTTGATCCAGATAAAATATTATCTTTAATTACTGATAAAACTAGATTGTTAATTTTAATTAATCCAAATAACCCTACGGGTAGTTTTGTTGAAAAATCAGTAATAGATTATTTTGCAAAAGAATTAGAAAAACATCCTCATGTTACGATCTTAAGTGACGAAATTTATAGTAGACAAATTTTTGACTATAAAGAAATGCCATCATTTTTTCATTACGAAGCTTTAAAGGATAGATTAATCGTTTTAGAGGGTTGGAGTAAAGCTTACTCGATGACTGGCTGGAGATTAGGGTGGAGTTATTGGCCTAAAGAAATGGTTGCGCATGTTAATAAATTATTGATTAATAGTGTGTCTTGTGTAAATGCAGCAGCTCAATTTGCTGGTATAGCAGCATTAGATGGTCCAGATGATTCAATTAATGACATGTTAGATAAATTCACTTTAAGAAGAAATTTAATTCATAAAGGTTTGAATGATTTACCTGGAATAGAATGTAGTCTACCGGGTGGAGCTTTTTATGCTTTTCCAAATGTTAAAGGAACTGGAATGTCTGGTGCAGAATTTTGCAAAAAAGCGATGCATGAAGCAGGCGTAGCTATAGTACCAGGAACAGCTTTTGGTCAAACTTGCCAAGACTACGTAAGGTTTAGTTTTGCCGCATCTAGAGATAATATACAGCAGGCTTTAGAAAATATTGGCAAGATGCTTTCTAAATAGACTGTATTTTTAAGCAAAATTTCTGTAATATTTAATTATGAATGAGATTGTTCAGACAGAATTAAAAAAAATTTTCGATGGTAGATTTTCAACTTCTGAATCTACTCGTTCAAACTATGCTAGAGGTGAAGACACATACGATCCAGTACTATCAAAAGCTGTGGTATTTCCAGAAACAAATGAGGAAGTTTCTCAATTATTAAAATTATGTAACGAACACAAAATACCAGTCGTTCCTTTTGGTACTGGAACTTCATTAGAAGGTCACGTTGTTGGAAATCAAAACGGAATAACAATTTCTTTAGAAAAAATGAATAAGGTTTTAAGTGTAAATGCGGAAGACTTTGATTGTAGAGTTCAAGCAAATGTTACAAGAAAACAATTAAATGAATATTTAAGAGAGGACGGAGTTTTCTTTCCAATTGACCCAGGTGCAGATGCTGCTCTTGGTGGAATGGCAGCAACGTCAGCCTCAGGAACAATGGCTGTTAAATATGGAACCATGAGAACTGTAATTTCAGGTCTGACAGTCGTACTTCCAAATGGAGATATTATTAAAACAGGTGCTAGAACAAAAAAAACTTCTGCCGGATATAATCTCACAAATTTATTTATAGGTTCGGAGGGAACGCTTGGGATAATTACTGAAGTACAATTAAGATTGTCACCAATACCTGAAAGCATAATGAGTGCGGTTTGTTATTTTCCAGATTTAGACTCAGCAGTAAAAGCTTCTCAAGAAGTTATTCAATATGGTGTTCCAATTGCAAGAATTGAAATGCTCAATAAAGATCAAATGGAAATTAGTATTAAATATTCAAAATTAGAAAATATAAAAGCGTCACCTACTCTATTTTTTGAATTTCATGGAAGTGAAGCATCAAATAACGAAAATATTGGAATTGTAGAAGAAATTTCAAAAAGTAATGGTGGAAGTGATTTTCAATGGGCATCTTCTCCTGAAGAGCAAAAAAAACTATGGAAAGCACGACATGACGTTTACTATTCCGTAAAAGCTTTGGGACATGACATGAAAGTTTATTCTACAGATGTTTGTGTACCAATCTCTAGATTAGTTGAGTGTATTTCTTGGGCAGAAAAAGAAGTGCAAAAGTTGGGTCTAACTGCTCCAATGGTAGGTCATGTTGGTGATGGAAATTTTCATTCTATAGTTCTTTATGATCCAGACGATGAGGATAAACAAAAAAGAATAAGACAATATAGTGATGATTTAATTAATAAAGCGCTTGAGCTTGAAGGAACTATAACTGGAGAACATGGTATAGGGCTTCAAAAAAAACATTACTTACTTAGAGAACATCCAGATAATGTACCCGTTATGAAATCTATTAAACGATCAATAGATGTAAATAATATAATGAATCCTGGTAAAATTTTCGATTTAAATTAATTTACTTTAATGAAAAAAATATTGGTCACCAGAAGATTGTTAAGATCTTGTGAAGATAAAGCAAAAGAAATCTTTGATGCAAATTTAAATCTTAACGATGAATTATATTCACAAAAAAAATTAATCGAAATGAGTGAAGGATGTGATGGAATACTTTCAGCTTTAACTGACAAGTTAGATGCTGAAACAATTAATCAATTACCAGACTCAGTCAAAATACTTTCGAACTTTGCAGTAGGATTTGGAAATATAGATTTAGAAGCTGCAAAAAAAAGAGGTATAGCAGTAACCAATACTCCAGATGTTCTAACTGATGCAACAGCAGAAATAGGAGTTCTTTTAATTCTTGGTGCTTGCAGAAGAGCTTCTGAGGGAATTGAAAGAGCTAGAGAAGGTGGTTGGGTTTGGTCAGCAGATCTATTAATTGGAAAACAATTAACAGGTACGAGATTAGGTATTTTAGGAATGGGAAGAATTGGACAAAAAATTGCAAAAGTTGCTAAATCCCTTGGAATGATAATCCATTATCATAACAGATCAAAACTTAGTGAAGATAAAGAGCAAGGTGCAATTTATCATGATAATTTAAAAGATCTTTTATCTGTATCAGATGTACTATCTGTATGTTGTCCAGCATCAAAAGAGACAATTGATATGATTAATAAAGATACAATCGAATATTTGCCAAAGGGTGCAGTAGTCACGAATGTAGCAAGAGGAGATATTATTGAAGACGAGGCAATGGTTGATGCACTGGATAGAAGAAAAGTTTATGCAGTTGGGTTAGATGTTTATAAAAATGAGCCAAACTTAAATAAAGGTTACTACAAACATAAAAGTGCGTTTATACTTCCTCATTTAGGCAGTGCTACAAAGGAAACTAGAACAGCAATGGCTAATTTGGCTATTGATAATCTTGATGAGTACTTCAAAACAGGAAACTGTAAAAATAAAGTCAATTAACAATCTCAAGTTGTATTAAGTCTTTTTATCCTAATTTTTAATAATGACTCTAAGTTACATTTGTGTTTAATTGTCGACAGTTAATTAACTATAGAGGAGAAATAAATGATTAAAGACAAAAAGTTGAAAGGTAAAAAATTACCTTCAAGACGTAAGTTCTTTAAAGCTGCTGCTGCGACTGGTGTTGCTGCTGTAGCTGCATCATCTTTAGCTGCTCCAGCTGTTGCTGCTGAAAGAATAGAAGCATCAATGGTTGCTACTTGGGGAAGAGATTTTCCAGGCTTAGGAACAGGAGCACAAAGATTTGCACAAAGAATTGCAGATATAAGTGATGGTAGAATCCAAGTTACTTACTATGCAGCAAATGAAAGAGTTAAAGCATTTGATTCTTTTGACGAAGTTGCATCTGGTAACTCACAAATGTACCATGCTGCTGACTACTACTGGGTTAAAAAAGATCCAGCTTGGGGTTACTTTACAGCAGTACCATTTGGTTTTACTTACACTGAAATGAATGCATGGATTAGATTTGCAGGTGGTCAACAGTTATGGGATGAGCTAGCTGACAAATTTGGTCTTAAAAACTTTATGTGTGGAAGCACAGGAGTTCAAATGGGTGGATGGTTTAACAAAAAGATTAGAAGCCCTAATGACTTCAAAGGTTTAAAAATGCGTATGCCTGGTTTAGGTGGACAAGTAATTGGTAAACTTGGAGGATCTCCAGTTTCATTACCTGGTGGACAAATCTACGAAAACCTTGTGTCTGGTGCAATTGATGCAACAGAATGGGTAGGTCCATGGAATGATGAAGCTATGAAATTCCAAGAAGCTGCTAAATACTACTACTATCCTGGTATGCACGAGCCTGGATCAATGTTAGCATGTGGAACAAATAAATCTTGGTTCACAAGCTTAAACAAATCAGATCAGTTATTGATTGAAGCGGCTGCATCAATGGAAAATGACGTTATGATGTCAGAGTACAACGCTAAAAATGGTGCTGCTTTAGCAAGATTGATCAATGATCATGGTGTAAAACTAGAGAAGTTTAGCGACAAGGTTTATGATGGCTTTGCTGGTGCTGCTAATGAAGTTTTTGAAGAAACAAGAGCTAGCAGTGGTCTTGCTGAAAGAGTTCATACGAGCTTCTTAAAAGCAAGAAAAGACATTGGATCTTGGACTAACTTGTCTGATTCACCTTACATTTCTCAAAGAAACAGAGCTTTAGGAATGTAATTGAGCTTAATTTAATAATTAAAAGGGCCCTTATTTGGGCCCTTTTTTTTATTCTAAAATTAAGTATTAATTTTAAAAATTTAAAATCATATGAGTTCAGAAAACAGTAAATTATCAACTTACTTGAGGATCTTAAGCTATTCGGTTTTAGCATTTACTCTAGCATTTTTAATAAATAACATATTTACAGTTTGGGGTGGATGGCCAGGTATTAAAAAAGTTTTTTCTCATTATGATTTATTTGGTTATAAACAAAAGTCTCTAGAGTCTTCAGATTTAACGTATGGTTATATTCAAATTTTAATATACATAGTTTGTATTCTTTCAGTTATTTTTTATGTTTTTAAGACATATACCCAAACTTTAGTTGACGATTCAGAAATTTTAACAAAATTTTCAGCATACTTAATAAGAGGATCTTTTTGGGCAGTATTTTTAGTTGGTATAGCTGATTTTATAATTTCATTTATGGTTGTTGAGAGGTTATGGGAAGCTATATTTAGTCCAGAAGTTAAAGCCTTTATGGTAAAAGCTCCAGAAAGAATAACATATATACATTTTCCAATTATATTAGTTTCATTTATAATTGGTTACTTTACAAAATCTGTTGGTTTCATCTGGTTAGCAGTATTAGTTGTCTTAAGTGAATTTGTAATTGTTTTATCGAGGTTTGTTTTTTCTTATGAACAAGCTTTTCAAGGAGATTTAGTCAGATTTTGGTATGCAGCTTTATATTTATTTGCAAGCGCCTATGCTTTAATTCATGAAGGTCATGTAAGAGTTGATGTACTATATTCATCTTTTAGTGAGAGAAAAAAGGCATGGACCAATGTACTTGGATCATCATTATTAGGTGTACCTCTTTGTTTGATAGTTTTGTTTTTAGGATTAAATGGAAAAGCGAGTATTATTAATGGACCAGTTGTTGCTTTTGAAGTTACGCAGCAAGGTTCAAATGGACTATATCTACTATATTTAATGGCAGTATATTTAGCGGTCTTCGCCGTCACTATGTTATTACAATTTACTAGTTATTTTATGTCTAGTAGCCATAAACTTTTACAGAACAAAGTGGAAAGCCAATAATGGAATTATTATTTTTAGCAGTTTTGGTTTTAATTATGATTGTAGCACTTGCCTCAGGTTATCCTGTAGCTTTTGCCCTTCCAGGCTCAGCTATAATTTCAATTGCTTTAGCTGCTTTTTTTGGCACAATATTTGAGGGAGATTCAAGCGCTTATTTCACCGTGGATGGACCTATCGAATGGTTAGTTGCAGGAATTACGAATTTTAGAAGTAACTATTGGGATGTTGAAACAGATACTTTAATTGCAATTCCTTTATTTATTTTTATGGGAATAATGCTGCAGAAATCCAAAATAGCTGAAGACTTACTAATTACTATGGGTCAACTATTTGGTCCGATTCCAGGTGGATTAGGAATATCTGTAATTTTTGTAGGAGCCTTGCTTGCCGCAACAACTGGAATTGTTGGTGCTACCGTTATCGCAATGGGACTAATTTCTTTACCAACAATGTTAAATAATAATTATGATCGTAAGCTAGCGAGTGGTATTGTTTGTTCGTCTGGAACTCTAGGACAGATAATTCCTCCATCAATTGTGTTAATAATTATTGCTGACCAACTGGCAAGTGCATCTGATGTTGCAAATAATATTAGGCAAAATGACTACAAAGCAATTACTGGTGAATTTAATATGCCTGGTGAGTTTAGAGTTGGATCATCTAGTGCGGGAGATATGTTCCTGGGCGCTTTGCTACCAGGATTAGTTCTAGTAGCGCTGTACATGACATATGTATTTTTTTATGCAAGAATAAAAAAAGGAGTTGCACCACCTGTTCCATCTACAGGAAATTTTGATTTTAAATTTTGGTTGAGAGTTGTGGTTATAATTATCCCACCTCTTGCACTTATATTTGCAGTATTAGGATCAATATTAATGGGTATAGCAACTGTAAACCAAGCTGGTTCTATTGGCGCAATTGGCGCAACTTTAATGGCTGGATATAGATTGTTTGAAGGTAAGAAAAGTGCATTTTATCCTTTAATACTAATTATAGGATCAATAATACCAATTACTTTTTTAGCTTCAAATTATGAACTTAACGTAAAAAATTTAGAAGAAAGAAATATAGGTGCAATTTATACTACCGCCTTTTTTGTAATTATACTTGTTTATGGAATAGCATGGAGTTTCTGGAGAAGTTATAAGACAGACAATGTACTAAAAGAAGTTGTGACAGAAACTTGCATCACAACATCAATGGTTTTCATTATTCTATTAGGAGCTGCAATGCTTACATCTGGATTTAGAGCATTTGGAGGAGAAGAGTTGGTTAGAGATTTTCTTCAAGATCTGCCTGGAGGTTTTTGGACACAGTTCATTGTTGTTATGGTGGTAATTTTCCTTCTAGGATTCTTTTTAGACTTTATAGAAATAGCTGTTGTTGTAGTTCCAATTATTGCACCAATACTACTTGCTGAAACAGGAGCAAATGTAACTGCTGTATGGCTTGGAGTAATGATAGGTGTAAACTTACAGACGTCATTCTTAACACCTCCATTTGGGTTTGCTTTGTTTTATCTAAAAGGAGTTGCTCCTAAAATTATTCAGACATTAGATATATGGAAAGGTGTTGTGCCCTTCATAGCTTTACAGCTAATCGGCCTTGGTATTGTTGGTTTTTACCCAAGTCTTGTTAATTATCTGCCAAACAGAGTTTATTTAACATCAAATGTTGCTCCACCGCCAATGAACCCTAAACTTCAATATTGTTTGCAAGAGTACAAATTTGCAAACTTTGAAACTAATGGAGATCAAATTAAAACTAGTATTAATGAATTTGATGATATTATTTTAGCAAATTTACCCGCAGACAAGTTAAGTTACTTCCAACGTCATGTTGATAATTCTAAATATTCTTTTGAATTAGTAGACGATGTTAAAAGTGCTCAATCAATCTATGATGACTATGCGGTTGATTATAGAGATTTACATTTTAAAACAAGAAAAAAACAAAAGAAAATAATAAAATTAAATAAAAAGATAGATAAGTTTAAAGCTGAAATAAGAAATCTTGATGATGAAGATGTATCAGATAAAAATAAAATTTTGCAAAAAATTGAAAATGTTAAGTTAGAGATTGAAGAAATCCAAAATTCAATTCCTCAGGAGTGGAAAGCTAAAAATGATGAATTTAATAAAATTAATAAAGCAAAAAATTTAGCTGTAAAAAAATACAAAAAGACGGTGGATAATGCATATGAGGATTTATTACTAATTAAGGAATTTATAAATGATGGAGAAAAATTAGAAGAATTAGGTCAAGATATGAAACTTCTTAAATCAAAAATAGATAATAGAGGTTATATTGATGCAATAGAATTTATTGATAATATTTTTGAGAAAGTTGGAGAAATTTCAGGATCCGATGAATTTGCAGATAAGCTTGATTATTTAATTACTCTTATGGATGAAGATGAAGTTGATTTTGAAAAACTTCAAAGTTCAGCAAATGATACTTATGTTTTATTCCAGCAAGAGATAGATTGGAGAAAAAATTTCAAGAAAAGTTATATAGATAAAATCAATGCTCATGATAAAGTTATTAGTGAAACTATTGGGCTACGTCTTCAATCAAAACTTACAAAAGAGCAAGCTATTTATGTCTCAAGATGTAATTCAATACATAGAGACATTTCTCTAAATTTTTAGTTAATTCGTAATTTGATCAATTATTTTTGATCTTTTATATAACCCCAAGCCTTCAGCTTTATGTTTTAACTTATTATATTCAGACTTTAAGTTTTCAGTATTTACATTAATTTTATTTCCAATCTCAATTATTGATCCAATGATTGGATCAATTTCTAGAGGACGTTTTGCATGTAAATCTTGAGTAGTAGATGGTTTATGGCCTTTTATTGAAATTGCTGCTTTAATTCTATGATCTATCGAAACATTAAATTTAACTCCAATTTTTTCTCCCACTGACTGACATTCCTCCATCAATTTTCTCACTGTTTTCAATAGTTCTGGGTCATCTCCAATCTCATCTAAAGATTTATCGTGTAGTGCGCTTACAATATTAAATGAACAATTACCCCAGAGTTTTATCCATATTTCATCTCTTAAATTACTTTTTTGTGGTGCTTTTAAACCTCCTGCAATTAATAAGTCTGCAATAATTTTAAGTCTTTCTGATTTTGATCCATCAGGTTCGCCTAATGTAAATCTTTCACCACCATTGTGTTTAATAACACCAGGTTCAGTAATTTCAGCTGCTGGATAAACCACACATCCAAGAGCTCTTGAAGGTTTCAAAGAATTCCAAATTTTACCATCAGGATCAACACTATCTATATGTTTCTCATCTAAGTTTGTCCCTGTGTCAGCTTTATGAAAATACCACCAGGGTAAGCCATTTACAGCAGATATTATAGTTGTATTTTCTCCAATTAAGCTTTGCAGAGACTCTACTATATTAGTAATCGCGTGAGCTTTCACTGAAATAAAAATATAATCTTGAATCCCAAGTTCTATAGGATCTTCTGTTACTTTTAATTTAAAGTTTTCTGATTTATCATTTTTAATTAATGTTAAGCCGTTTTCTTCTATAGCTTTTTTGTGTGGACCTCTTGCTATAAGTGATAAATCAATATTATTTTTACTTAAACATGCAGCTAAATATCCACCAATAGATCCAGCACCAAATATACAAACTTTTGTCATTAATTATTTAAACCAAATTTTTTTGCTAAAACATTTCTTTGTAATTTCCCTGTTGCTCCTTTTGGAATTTCTTCAACAAAAAAGATTTTTTTTGGTATTTTAAACTTAGCAAGTTTTTCTTGAGCATATTCTAAAACATCATTTTCTGAACATGTCTCACCACTTTTTATTATAATTGCACTAGCAATATTTTCTCCAAGCATTTTATCATCATACCCAAAACAAACTGCTTGATCTATAAATGGATGGTCCATTAAAACATTATCAACTTCTAACGGAGATATTTTTTCTCCACCTTTATTAATTATTTCTTTTAATCTTCCTGAGATCTTTAAATAACCTTCTTTATCAAAATAACCTTGATCGCCAGTTCTAAACCAACCATTGGTAAAACTTGTTTTGTTTGCTTCTTCATTATTATCGTATCCAAGAGTTACATTTTCACCTTTTATACATACTTCTCCCTCATCGCCTTGTTTCAGTACATCTCCATTTTCGTTCATAATACATACCTCAGGACCTGCTGGAAGGCCTACAAATCCAGCTTTTTGTTGTTTAGGTGGCAATGGATTAGATGTCATTTGATGAGTAGCTTCAGTCATACCGTATGCTTCAATCACCGGACAACTAAAAACATCATTTAAATCATTAAATACTGCTGGTGGTAAAGATGCAGATGATGATCTAATTAATCTTAGTTTTAGTCCCTTAGCAATTTCCAAATTTCTATGTGCTCTTAATAAAATAGTTTGATGCATTGTAGGCACCCCAGAGTACCAAGTTATTTTTTCTGACTTAGCTAGATCTAAAAACTTGATAGCATTAAAACCATTTGATGCACACACAGATGCACCAGCTTTCATTGATGAAGCTAAAATAGCTATTAGACCATGTATATGAAAAAGTGGCATAATATTAAGACAATGGTCATCTTCTGAAAGATTTAAACTTTTAGAAATATTTTCTGCTGAAGAAAAAATATTTTTATTTGTTAAAGGAACAATCTTTGGTCTTGATGTAGTACCAGAGGTGTGTAGCACTAATGCCTCATCACTTTCATCAGGTAACGAATATTCACTTTCTTTTTCATAAATATTAAATATTCCTGAAGGCCCATCCTTTTCTGGATTAATCTCACATAATTCTATTTTTAATTTTTTTACTACATCGACAACTGGATTTTCAGAATTTTTCTCAACCAAAACAATTTTTGGATTTAAATCTTTTAAATAGAATTCATACTCCTCAGATTTATATGATGGATTTAAAGGTGCAGCAGACATATAGCTTGAAATAGCCAAAAAACTTGAAGCCATGTATGGCCCATTTGGTAAAACTATTGCTGCCCTATCTTTGTTTGATAATCCATTTCCAGCCAACTGTTTAGAAATTTTATCTATAAATAATTTTAAATCTTTGTAACTTAGTTTGGAACTGATTTCAGAGGTTAGAGCAATATTTTCATCATTCACATTTTCAAAAATGTTTCTAACAATTCTTTTTGACATTATTTAGTACCCTTTTGCGTAACCATCTTTTCTAGGATCAGATCCTCCCAAAAGGTCTCCTTCTGTACGATTTATCTTAATAGCTTGACCTCCACCATGAGTGCCATCAATATACTCAACATTATGGCCTATCTCTTTCAATTCGTTAAAAATTTGATTATCAACTGATTTTTCAAGCTTATAAATATTGTTAAAATTAAAGGCTCTTGGAAAACTTAAAGCCTCTTGAGGACCCATGCCGTAATCAATCATATTATTTAAAACATGCACCTGTCCTACTGGCTGATATTGCCCTCCCATAACCCCATAGCTTAAAGTTGCATTGTTATCTTTATCAATGACCATACCTGGAATAATAGTATGTAATGGTCTTTTTAAGCCTTCAATGCAATTAGGGTGTCCATGTTCTACTCTGAAATTTGTACCTCTGTTATGTAAAAGTATTCCACTTTTGTTTGTTGTTATACCTGATCCAAATACATAACAAACAGAATTAATTATGGATACACTGTTTAAGTCTTTATCTACAACTGTTAGATAAATTGTTTCTGGGTGAGCTGGAATATTTAGGTCACCAACATCACTGCAAGAATTGAGGTTAATTTTATTAAAAATATCATCAATATTCTTATCACTTAAAATTTCATCTAAATCAAAATTTACAAAATTTGGATCGCCCAAACTTGTTTCTTTAACTTTATAAGCTTGTTTTGTAACTTCGGCTTCAAGATGAAATCTTTCTGTACTGTTGAATTTATAGTTTTGAATATTTAGTTTTTCTAACAATTTCATCATAATCAAAACAGTTACTCCAGGCCCATTTGGAGGACATTGATGAATAAAATTACCTTTATAACTAGATTTTATTGTTTCTGATCTTATTGTGTTCTGTTTAGAAAAATCCTCAAAAGTATGTACACCCCCTAATTCATTTAAACTTTCAATTATATCTTTTGCAGTTTCACCCTCATAAAATTCTTTACTTCCTTTTTTACTAATTGCCTCTAATGTTTTTCCTAATGGAATATTTTTCATTAATTCATTTTCTTGATAAGTACGACCATCTTTTAAAAAAATTTTTTTAGAATTTTCATTTCCATTAATTTTATTTAAACTATTATGCCAAGCATTTGACACTACTTTAGAAATCTTGTGACCGTTTTTTGCAATCTCAATTGCGCCTGTAAATAATTGTTCAAAATCTAATTTTCCAAATTCTTTATGAATAGTTTCCCAAGCATGAACTGCGCCAGGAATCGTTACTGAATGAGGACTTGTTAATCCGATTTTATCTATATTTTTTTTCCTGAAGAAATCATAACTTAAATTCTCTGGTGCTAACCCAGATCCATTAAAAGATACTGCATCCTTATTATTCATTTTGACAATTGCAAAACAGTCACCACCAATACTTGTTGCATTAGGTTCAACTACAGATAAAACAATTGAAGCTGCTATAGAAGCATCTACTGCATTTCCACCCATTTTTAGTATTTTTAAGGCTTCTTCTGTCGCTAATGGATGAGAAGTTGCAGCCATAGCATTTGCTGAGCGTGCATCTTTATCTTTAGTTGATTGATTATTCATAGTAATGATTAATTAGAGAGATATAAATGATAAACAAAGCAAATAAAAGTATTATAATTTTTTGTGTATTTGCATTTGGCTTTTTTATTTCTAATTTATTAAGATCAATTACTGCAACCCTTACTCCAGTTCTCACAAGCGAATTTGATTTAACAGCAGGCAACCTTGGACTGCTAGCAGGTGGATATTTTTTGGGTTTTTCTTTGATGCAAATACCAGCTGGTTTACTTCTTGATAAACATGGGCCCAAAAAAGTAGTAGCATATCTCTTATTAATAGCACTAGTTAGTACAATTTCTTTTGCATTTGCTAAAAGTTTCACAGGTTTATTAATTTCTAGATTTTTTATAGGTGTTGGTGTTGCAGCTTGTCTTATGGGACCTTTGACTGGGTACCGTGTTTGGTTTGAAGATAAATATCAACAAAGAGCTAATTCATGGATGCTAATGGTTGCAAGTTTTGGTTTTGTTATTTCAACACTACCAGTTCAAATTTTACTTCCAGTAATTGGGTGGCGATTTATTTTTTTATTAATTTCTATTCTAATTTTGTTAAGTATAATTTTAATATTAGTTTTTGCTCCGTCTTGGAATACTAATATTCAAAATCAAAGCATACAAAAAAAAGGCAATCTTTCGGACGTTTGGAAGAATAAATTTTTTATAAGCTTAATTCCTTTAGCTTTTTTAAATTATGGTGGTGTTCAAGCAATACAGACTTTATGGGCTGGCCCATGGATGTTAAATGTTGCAGGATACACCCCACTAGAAAGTGCAACAGGTTTATTTTGGATAAACATAACAATGTTATTTGCGTTTATGTTTTGGGGATATATTTTACCAAAATTATCATCTTTAGGTATTGATAGTATAAAGATAGTAAAAATTGGTCTTCCTATAAGTTACATAATTTTATTTTGTATAATAATTATGGGACAAAAAGCTGGAGCTACAATGTTTACATTTTATATTTTATCGTCGATAGTTCTATCTTTGACTCAACCTGCTCTAGCTTTGAGTTTTCCACAGAATCTTGCTGGAAAATCATTAACCTCTTTGAACGTATTTATTCATTCAGGTACATTTTTTGTTCAATGGAGTATAGGTTTATTAATCGACCTTTCTAGAAAAATGGGTGCAGATACTATTACAAGCTATAAAATTTCTTTCTCAATATTTTTATTTTTGTGTATTTTAAGTTATCTTTTTTTTATTTATTTTAATAAAAATGAGAGTTAAATTTAAAATGATATTATCAAAGTTACTTTTTTTTATACCTTTAATTTATATTATTATTTGCTTATTTATTTATTTTTACCAAAGGAACCTTCTTTACCACCCGGGTGAAAATAATTATTTAGACGAAGGTCCTTTGACACATAAAATTCAAAAAATATCAGTTAATTCAAAAAATGATCTAGTTGGATGGTATTATTTTAAAAATAAAAACTTTAAAACAATCTTATTTTTTCATGGGAATGCGGGCAAACTTGATAATAGAATTTATAAACTAAATGAATTTGAAAAAATGGATGTAAATTATCTAATTTTTGCTTATAGGGGTTTTAGTGGAAACAAAGGAAAACCATCTGAGTCTGGTTTATATGAGGATGCTCTTGCCGCTAAAAAATGGCTAAATTCAAAAGAAATAGAAGATAAAAATATTATTTTATATGGAGAGTCTCTTGGAACTGCTATAGCAATTGATCTTTCAAAAGATAATTCATTTTCTGGAGTTATCCTAGAGTCTCCCTTTACCTCAATGGAAATCTTAGCTAAAAAATATTACCCATATCTTCCTGTAAGTATTTTATTAAAGGACAAATTCAACTCGATTGACAAATTAAATATGAATAATTCACCGTTATTAGTCATGCATGGTGAAAAAGATAGGATTGTACCTTTCTCTATGGGAAAGGAAATATATTCAGAATACAAAAGTCAAAAATATAGTTATTTTATAGAGAATGATGATCACATGATGGATTTTAATGAAAATTTAGTAAGATCACTTAGATTGTTTATAAGTAATTTAAATTAAGACACAATTTAAACAAACTATAATCAATTTTTTTATTCAAAGTTCAATTTGTGACGAAAAAAATTGTTTTATTTTTGCTTATAATTTATCCACAACTTGTCATTGGTGACATTAATCATACAAATAATAATAAATATTTTCATATAGGTAAAATGAAATCTTATGATAATGAATTTACTTTATATTTTAAGACAAGAAGTAAAGCGATTATTGCAAGGGGAGAAAATTCAAATTATTTGAATGATTACCCCCAAGATTTATATTTATTCGATCATTTATCGAATACAGATTATCCTTTAATAACATATGAATGGTTTCCAAAAAAAATAAAAAAATTATTTAAAAATTATTCTTATCCATTATTTCCAGAAGATTTTGCATATTATCTTTTAAATGATAATAATACTCTAATTTTAGTAAGTGGTAAAAAGAGTTTCAATCAAAATTTACAGTATAATATAAAAAATAATGAATTAAATAATTTTGAAAATTCAGGTAAATTGAATTTTATAATTTCATCTTATGCAAAAATATGTGGCTATAAATCTCATGATAATAATTATGAATGTAAACTTCAAAAACCTTTGGTTTCTAAAAATTTAATCAATTAAATTGAGTAAAAGCATCTGCAAATTGCTCTGCATTAAATATTTGTAAATCATCTATTTTTTCACCAAGACCTAATCCAATAATTGGTACTTTATATTTTTTTGAGATAGCAATTAATACTCCACCTTTAGCTGTTCCATCAAGTTTGGTCATAATTAGACCTGTGATTTTAATAATTTTATCAAATTCTTCTAATTGATTTATTATATTTTGCCCAGATGTTGCATCTAAAACTAAGATTACATCCTGTGGCGCGCTTTCATCTGTCTTTTTAATGACATTTGCAATTTTTTTAAACTCATCCATCAAATTTTTCTTATTTTGTAATCTGCCAGCTGTATCAATAAGTACCTGACTAATATTGTTGTTTTTTGCGTGTTCTATCGCCTTATACGCAACTGAAGCTGGGTCAGATCCTGGATTTGATTTAATAATTGTTGCGCCAACTTTATCAGACCAAGATTCTAGCTGATCAATAGCTGCTGCCCTAAAGGTATCGCAAGCAGAAAATATTACTTCTGAGCCGTTATCTTTAAATATTTTACCAATTTTTCCTATAGTCGTAGTTTTACCTACTCCGTTTACACCAGATACTAATGTTACATTTAAATTTTCTTTTTTTTCAAAAAAATCTTTTCTTTCCAAAGGTATCATCAATTCCAGGATATACTCCTTAAGAATTAAATTTATTTCCTCAACTGCATTTTTTTTTGGATCTATTTTTTTTTGAGAGATAATACTTTTTATTTCAGATGAGGCATCAATACCAACATCAGAACTAATCAAAAATTCTTCAATCTTATTTAATGTTTCATCATCAATTTCTTTTTTTACAATTATTTCTCTAAGTCCAGAGGAAATACTGTCAGCACTTTTTTTAAAACCTAATTTGAACTTTTCAAAAATACCCATTAGATATTTATGTCTATTTCTTTGATACTAGACACTGGACCTTTCATATGAATTTGTTGATTTTCGTCAATATAAATTAGTAATTTTCCTAAACTAAATTCAATTTCAGTTCTAGAATTTTCTAAATTTTCTAAATTTGCTGCTACTGCTGTTGCACAAGCAGCAGTTCCACATGCTTTTGTTAAGCCTGCACCTCTTTCCCAAACTTTAACTCTATAAAAATTTTTATTTATTTTTTGTGCGAGTGTTAAATTGCATTTTTCTGGAAATAATTCATGATTTTCAATCTCAGGTCCAATTTTCTCTATATTAAAATTTTCTATTTCATTAACAAAGAAAATAGTATGAGGATTACCTACATTTACAGCAATACCACCAGATATTTCTTGGTTGTTTTTATCCCTTATACTTATACCTAAATTTTTAGTATCTAGATTTTCAGATAAAGGAATTTCTTTCCAATTAGTTTTTGGTACACCAATTATTGTTTCAACTTGACCATCATCAAGTAGGTTTGAATTTAACTGTTTTGATGCTACTCGAAGGTTTATACTTTTTTTGTTTTTTTCTTTCGATAGTAAGTACGCAACACATCTTGTGCCATTTCCACATGCATCTGACCCAGAGCCATCAGAATTATAAAATACTAGTTCAGCATCAGTATCATTACTTTTGTTAATATAGATTAGTTGGTCACAGCCAACAAAATCTCTATCACAAATCTTAACAATTTGGTCTTTGCTTAATTCTATATTTTTTTGTCTTTGGTCAATAATTACAAAATCATTGCCAAGACCATCCATTTTAAAAGCTTTAAATTCCATATACTTCAGTATTTAACTTATTTATTGACATTTTGAACCTCTATTATAGTTTATCGCCGTTTCCGCAAAATACAGCAATTTGCGGTGTCTTTGGCAACAAAGAGATCGACACCAGTCAGCGAGAGTTCGCCCACTGGTGCGATACTTGCTGGATGTGATTATGTTTGAAAATTTAACAAATAAATTTGAAGAAATATTTTCTTCTTTAAAAAAGGCGCCTTCGCTTGATGAAAAGCAAGTAGATGAGGGTTTGAGAGAGATTAGGCTTGCTCTATTAGAGGCTGATGTATCTTTAGAAGTTGTAAAAGAATTTATTAATAGAGTGAAACCTAAAGCTCTTGGCCAAGAGATCGTCAGATCTACTTCACCTGGAGAGATGGTGGTTAAAGTTGTTAACGATGAGTTAATTTCTTTTTTAGGCGATAAAAATTCTGAAATAGAATTAAATGCAGTACCTCCAGTCCCTATGATGCTTGTAGGGCTTCAAGGTTCAGGAAAAACAACTACAACTGCAAAACTTGCTAGATTTTTAGAGATTAATAAAAAGAAAAAAGTAATGATGGCTAGTCTTGATGTCTATAGACCAGCTGCACAAGAGCAATTAAGGCTTTTGGGTGAGCAAAATAATATAATAACGCTTCCAGTCATCAAAGATCAACTTCCTGCAGATATTTGTAGAAGAGCGATTAGTGCTGCTAACCTTAATGGAGCAGATGTAATTCTCTTTGATACAGCTGGAAGAACTCAAATTGATTTACAGATGATGAGTGAAATTAAACAAATTGAAAGTATTATCAATCCATCAGAAACAATTCTAGTTGCAGATTCCCTTACCGGACAAGTTGCAGCTAATGTAGCAAAAGAATTCAAAAGTACAGTTAAACTTACTGGTATTATTCTTACAAGATCTGATGGTGATGGTAGGGGCGGAGCAGCATTAAGTATGAAATATGTTGCAGATGTTCCGATAAAATTTTTAGGAGTTGGTGAAAAAATAGAAAATTTTGAGGTCTTTCATCCAGATAGAATTGCTAATAGAATTTTGGGCATGGGAGATATTGTTTCTCTTGTTGAAAAGGCTGCTGAAGATCTAGATGAAGAAAAATTAAAAAAAACAGAGGAAAAATTAAAAAAAGGTCAGTTTTCGTTAGAAGATTACTTAACTCAGTTAAAACAAATGAAAAAAATGGGTGGTATTGAGGGTATAATGTCCTTTTTACCAGGTGTTTCAAAAGTTAAATCTCAAATGGATCAAGCTGGAGTAGATGAGAAAATAATTACTCAAAACGAAGCTGTAATACTATCAATGACTAAAAAAGAACGAGAAAACCCTAAGATTATTGATGGTTCTAGAAAAAAAAGAATTGCTAATGGCTCAGGAACAGATGTAGCCGCTATCAATAAATTGCTGAAGCAATTTAAGATGATGTCAGAAATGATGAAAAAAATGTCTAAAGGAAATACAAAAGGGATGATGGATAAAGGCATACCACCAGAACTTTTTAATCAATTAAAATAAATAGGAGAACAAATGTTAAAGATGCGTTTATCAATGGGAGGAACTAAGAAGAGACCAGTATATAAGATAGTGGTTGCCGATAGTAGGTTCCCAAGAGATGGAAGGTTTATAGAAAAATTAGGTTTTTTTAATCCTCTAATTCCGAGAGAAAAAAAAGAAAGAATGGGATTAGATGTTGAGAGAGTTAAGTATTGGCTGGGTCAAGGGGCACAACCAACAACCAGAGTTGCGAGATTATTAGGTGAAAATGAGATTATGCCTATGCCAGCAAAAGGTAATAATCCTCAAAAAGCAATTCCAAAAAAAGATAGAAAGAAAACTGAAGAGGGTGGCGAAGCTAAAGCAGATGCTCCTAAAACAGAAGAAGCTAAAACAGAGGCACCAAAGGAAGAGGCTAAAACAGAAGCTCCAAAGGAAGAGGCTAAAACAGAAGCTCCAAAGGAAGAGGCTAAAACAGAAGCTCCAAAGGAAGAGGCTAAATAGATTAATGTTTTTGTCTAGAGTATTTACGTTGTATCCTGAATACTTTCCAGGTTATTTGAGCAAAGGACTTTTTGGCAAGTCAAAAGGAAAAGAATGGGATTTAGAAACAGTAAACATAAGAGATTATGCTTTAGACAAACATAAAACTGTTGATGACACTCCTTATGGCGGTGGAAATGGAATGATTATGAAAGCAGATGTTTTGGCAAATTCATTAGATGCAAATATCAAAGCTAAAGAAAAAACCCTTTATTTAAGTCCAAGAGGAAAAGTATTTAATTCTAAACTTGCAAGAGAGTTTTCAAATGAAAAAACAATCAATTTAATTTGTGGTCATTTCGAAGGAGTAGATGAAAGAATACTAGAAAGTAGAGATATTGAAGAGATTAGCATTGGTGACTTTATATTGTCAGGCGGTGAAGTTGCAGCCTTTGTTGTAACAGACTCTATTCTAAGATTTATTCCAGGAATTTTAGGTAATATTAATTCCTCAAGAGATGAGAGTTTTGAGAATGGACTTCTTGAATATCCCCAATTCACAAAACCCCAGGTTTGGGAGGAAAAAAAGGTCCCAAATGTGCTAATTTCAGGTGATCACGCCAAAATTAAAGACTGGCGTTTATCCCAATCTGAGGCTATAACACGCGACCGAAGACCAGACTTGTGGCATAAATATAAGAAAAATTAAAATGAAAAACATTGAAGAAGTAAACAGATTAAACTTAAGCAAAATTATTTCCGAGAGAAAACATCCTGATTTTTTCCCTGGAGACATAGTTAAAGTTGGGGTTAGGATAACTGAGGGTAAAAGAGATAGAATTCAATATTTTGAGGGTGTATGCATTGCAAAAAAGAGTAGAGACATCAATTCATCTTTTACTGTTAGAAAAATTTCTTTTGGTGAAGGAGTAGAAAGAACTTTTGCATTATACAGCCCAATTGTAGATACAATAAAAGTTGTAAGATCAGGAAAAGTAAGAAGAGCAAAATTATACTATCTAAGAGATAGAACTGGTAAATCTGCAAGAATAGCAGAAAAAATAAAGAAGACGATCGGAATTGATTTAGAAACTAAAATTAATGAGGTCACTGAGGAAAATGTAATGCCATCAACTGATCCTCAAACAGAAGCTCCTAAAGAAGAAGTTAAAGCAGAAGCTCCTAAAGAAGAAGTTAAAGCAGAGCCTGTAAAAACAGAAGAACCGAAAGAAAATCAAGAACAGAAAAAATAATTTTTTTCTAAATGCCTTTTACAACTTACGATAAAATTTGGAACGATCATCTAGTTGATGAACAACCTGATGGTACATCACTTTTGTTTGTAGATAGACATTTAATTCATGAAGTTACAAGCCCTCAAGCATTTGAAGGCTTAAGAAATTCAAACAGAAAAGTAAGACACCCTAAACTAACTCTTGCTGTTGCAGATCATAATGTTCCGACAACTGACAGGTCAAAGGGTATTGCAGATGAAGACTCGAGAATTCAAGTTGAAACTTTGAATAAAAACTGCAAAGAATTCGGAGTAGAGATTTTTGGAATGGATGATAAAAGACAAGGCATTGTCCATATCATAGGACCTGAACAAGGTTTTACACAGCCTGGAAATATTATTGTTTGTGGTGATAGTCATACTGCAACTCATGGAGCATTTGGAGCTTTAGCTTTTGGTATAGGAACTTCAGAAGTAGAACACGTTTTAGCAACACAAACTTTAGTTCAAAAAAAATCTAAAAACTTTAGAATTAGCGTAAATGGTTCATTACCTATTGGTGTAACATCAAAGGATGTCATCTTGCAGATAATTGGAAAAATTGGAACAGCTGGTGGTACGGGTTATGTGATTGAGTATGCTGGTAACCTTATATCTAATCTAAGTGTTGAACAAAGAATGACGATTTGCAACATGACGATTGAGGGTGGTGCAAGAGCAGGACTAATTCAACCAGATGAAAAGATATTTCAATATTTAAAAGGTAAACCAATGTCACCAACAGGAGAAAACTGGGAAAAAGCTTTAGAATATTGGCATACATTGAAGTCTGATAAGGATGCAAACTTTGATAAAGAATTAACATTAGATGGATCTCAAATTAAGCCAATGGTAACTTGGGGAACATCTCCCCAGGATGTGGTTGAAATAGATGGTAAAGTTCCAAATCCTGAAAGTGAAACTGACCCGGATAGAAAAAATTCAATTAATAGATCATTAAATTACATGGGATTAAAACCAAATACGAACGTTCAAGATATTAAGATTGATAAAGTTTTTATTGGAAGCTGCACTAATGGAAGAATAGAAGATATCAGAGAAGCTGCTAAAATATTAAAAGATAAAAAAGTTGCATCACACGTACATGCAATGATTGTTCCAGGCTCTGGTTTAGTTAAAGAGCAAGCAGAGCAAGAGGGGCTAGATAAAATATTTTTACAATCAGGATTCGAATGGAGAGAACCAGGCTGTTCAATGTGTCTAGCAATGAACGCAGATAAACTTAAACCTGAAGAAAGATGTGCATCTACCTCTAATAGAAATTTTGAGGGTAGACAGGGAAGAGGTGGTAGAACACATTTAGTCAGTCCAGCAATGGCTGCAGCTGCTGCAATTTCTGGAAACTTAGATGATGTTAGAAAATACCAAAATTAAATGAATAAATTTATCTCAATAAAAAGCATTCCAGCTTATCTACCTATCGTCAATATAGATACAGATATGATAATTCCTAAACAGTTTTTAAAAACCATAAAAAGAACTGGACTAGGGAAAAATTTATTTTTTGAAATGAGATATGATCAAAGTGGTAAAGAGATAGATGACTTTATTTTAAATAATAGTCCATATAATAATTCTAAAATTTTAATTGCAGGAAAGAATTTTGGATGTGGCTCCTCTAGAGAACACGCTCCTTGGGCTTTAATGGATTTTGGAATAACTTGCGTAATTAGTTCAAGTTATGCAGATATATTTTATAATAATTGTTTTAAAAACGGGATTTTGCCAATTACAATTTCAGAAGATCAAATTAAAGAAATTTCAGATTACTCAAAAAGAAAAGAAGAAATTTCTGTAAATTTACCTGAACAAACAATAAGTTTTGGTAATAAAGAAATTAAATTTGAAATAGATCAATTTAAGAAAAAATGTCTAATTGAGGGATTAGATGACATCGCTTTATCACTAGAAAAATCTGAAAAAATAGTTTCATACGAAAATAAAATTAAAGAGGCAAAACCATGGATATTTAATGATTAAAATTAAAAAAAGAAAAATTTTATTATTACCAGGAGATGGTATTGGACCGGAGGTAATTGCTGAAGTAAAAAAAATAATTGAATGGTTTAACTCAAATAAATCCTTGGATTTTGAAATTGATCAAGATTTGGTAGGTGGTGCTGCTTATGACAAACATGGAACTCCAATAACTGACGAAGCTTTTTATAAAGCACAAGAAAGCGCTGCAGTGATATTAGGTGCTGTTGGTGGACCAAAATGGGATAATATTGATTTTTCAAAAAAACCAGAGAGAGCTCTATTAAAATTAAGAAAAGAATTAAAATTATTTGCAAATTTGAGACCTGCAATTTGTTTCAAACAACTTGTTGATGCCTCAAGTTTAAAGCCTGAATTTGTTTCTAATTTAGATATTCTTTTTGTTAGAGAATTAACGGGTGGGATTTACTTTGGTGAACCTAGAGGGATAAAACCAATTGATAATGGCGAAAGAAAAGGAATTAATACTCATGTTTATACTACTAGTGAAATTGAAAGAGTAGCTCGTGTTGCATTTGATCTAGCCAGAAAAAGAAATAATAAAGTCACCTCTTGTGAAAAGTCAAATGTCATGGAGGCAGGTCAATTATGGAAAGAAGAAGTTCAAGCAATTCATGAAAAAGAATACAGTGACGTAGAATTAAAACATATGCTAGCAGATAACTGTGCAATGCAGTTAGTTAGAAATCCCAAACAATTTGATGTGATAGTAACAGATAATCTATTTGGTGATATGTTATCAGATGAGGCTGCAATGTTGACTGGTTCTCTAGGACTTTTGCCATCTGCGTCTCTTGGAGCCAAAGATAAAAATGGAAATATGAGGTCATTGTATGAGCCAGTTCATGGATCAGCACCTGATATAGCAGGTCAAGGTATTGCTAATCCAATAGCAACAATATTGAGTTTTGCAATGGCTTTAAGATATTCTTTAGACCTAGATAAAGAGGCAGATAGTCTAGAAAAAGCAGTTCAAGACGTACTTGATCAAGGACTTAGAACTAAGGATATAATCTCAAAAGGAATGAAAGAAGTATCAACATCAGTAATGGGAGATGCGATAATTTCAAAATTGCAATAATTAGACATTTATTCTAAAGTATATTTATGCCAACTTATAATGCACCTGTAGATGATATGATGTTTCTCTTTGATAAATTGAGAAACAACAAAGAATATAATGAAATTGAAAAATATAAAGAAGTTAACACAGAATTAGTCAAAGATATTTTAGACGAAGCAGCAAAAATTACTCAAAACTTAATCTTACCTCTTGCAAAAAGTGGAGATGAAACGCCAGCTGTTTTAGAAAATGGAGTAGTTAGAACGCCTCCAGGATATAAGGAAGCTTACCAAAAATTTATAGAAGATGGATGGATTTCTTTGTCTTGTGATCCAAAATATGGTGGGCAAGGAATGCCTAAAACAGTAAGTACTTTTTTTGATGAAATGTTGTCATCGGCAAGCTTATCTTTTAAACTTTACAGTGAATTGACTATTGGAGCGTATAACTGTTTGTTAAGGCACGCCGATGATGAAATAAAAAATACTTATTTGCCTAAAATGGTAGAGGGCAAATGGAGTGGTACAATGTGTTTAACAGAACCAGTATGTGGAACAGACTTAGGTCTTTTAAAGACTAAAGCAGTAGATCAAAATGATGGAACTTACAAAATTAGTGGTCAAAAAATTTTTATTACTTCAGGTGATCAAGATTTAACAGAAAATATTATTCATTTAGTATTAGCTCGATCAACAGACTCTCCAGCAGGAACAAAAGGTATCAGTTTATTTTTAGTTCCAAAATTTGTTTTAAATAAAGATGGATCAGTTGGGCCGAGAAACGGAGTTTCAACAGGTTCAATAGAAAACAAAATGGGTATTAAAGGGTCTGCAACATGCGTGCTAAATTTTGATGACGCTGTTGGTTATATGATTGGACCTAAAAATAAAGGCCTTAACTCTATGTTCACAATGATGAATTTGGAGAGAATTATCGTTGGGATTCAAGGATTAGGCATTTCTGAAATCGCATACCAAAATTCCCTTACTTATGCCAAAGAGAGAAAACAAGGTAAGGCATTTAATTCAAAATCAAATAACGGTGCAGATTTTATTATTGATCACGTTGATATTAGACGGTCACTTTTGAGCATGAAGTCTATGATAGAGGGACAAAGAGCCTTGAGTTTCTGGCTGTCTCAACAAATTGAAGTTAGCTTAAATCATTCTGATGAAAAAATAAAACAAGAGGCTTCAGATCTTGTTTCATTAATGACTCCAGTTGTTAAATCACTTTTCACAGACAATGCTATGGAGATAACAAGTGAAGCAATGCAAATTCATGGAGGATATGGATTTACTAAAGATCAAGGTGTTGAACAATTCTACAGAGACAATAGGATTACACCTATTTATGAGGGAACAAATTCAGTTCAGGCTGCTGACTTAGTCTTCAGAAAATTAATCAACAGAAATGGTGATATTATTGAAAACTATCTAAACTTGGTTAAAGAAGAGATTAAAATTACTGACAAAAAAGCCGAACCTTTTGTAAAACAACTTAACTATCATATTGATATTTTGTCAAAATTTACTGATTGGATGAAGGAAAAAATAAAAAATTCTCCAGAAGACGCAAGTGGAGCATGTAATGACTATTTAAGAGTCCTTGGTTTAGTTGCAACTGGGCATGCTTGGTTAAAAGTTCTAGAAGTTTCCTTCGAAGAATATGAAAGCAACAAAGATTTTTATGAGGACAAAATCCAAACTGCCAACTTTTTCTTTAATAGAGTACTTCCTAGGATAGAAAGTAGTTATATTACTGCAACTACTGGAAGTAATTATATTATGAATTACAAATTTAATTAGAATGAACCCTTATGAAACAAATTTGGATAAGAACGATGCCAATTATGTTCCATTAACCCCTTTATCATTTTTAGAAAGAGCAAAAGATATTTATCCAAACTACGAAGCAGTAGTTTATGAAAGTAGGAAATACACTTGGAGTGAAGTTTACAAAAGATGTATTAAGTTTGCTAGTGCATTAGAAAAGTTAGGAATTAAAGCAGGCGATACAGTATCTGTTTTAGCTTTTAACACTCCTGAAATATTCGAAGCACATTATTCAATTCCTATGGTTGGAGCAGTTATTAATGCTATTAATACAAGACTAGACTCAAAAACAATTAGTTACATTTTAAATCATAGTGAAGCAAAGGTACTAATTGTAGATAGACAATTTCATGATGTAGTAAAAAAAGCCTTAGAGGAAGTGAATTCAAAAATTACTATAATTGATATAGATGATAAAGATGCAAACCTAACCGATTCTAAAAATATAGGATCTTTGGAATATGAGGAGTTTTTAAATTCTGGAGATGAAAATTTTAAATGGAAAATGCCAAAAGATGAGTGGCAAGCTATAGCATTAGGTTATACTTCTGGAACAACCGGTAATCCAAAAGGAGTTGTTTATCATCATAGAGGATCATATTTAATGGCAACTGGAAGTGCAGTTGCATGGAATATGCCTAATCAATTAAATTTTTTATACACAGTACCAATGTTTCATTGTAATGGCTGGTGCTATCCTTGGACAATGTCAATGATACATGGTCGAGTAATTTGTCTAAGAAATATTGATGTAAAAAAGATATTTGAATTAATTGATAAATATGAAGTTACTCATTTTGGTGGAGCACCAATAGTTTTAAATATGTTAGCTAATGCACCCCAGGATCATCAAAAAGAGTTAAAAAGAAAAGTGTATGTATTAACAGCAGGTGCCCCTCCTCCGAGTATAATTTTCGAAAAAATGCAAAAGTTAGGCTTTGAAGTAATGCATGTATATGGTCTGACAGAAACCTATGGTCATATTTTGCAGTGTGCATGGAATCAAGAATGGGATGAATTAGATCAAAATAATCAAAATGAAATAAGAGCTAGACAAGGCGTAAGGTATCCAAATACAGAAGGCGTTATTGTAATGGACCCTGAAACCATGATGCCCGTTCCTCATGATGGAAAAACAATGGGTGAAATAATGATTAGAGGAAATGTTGTAATGAAAGGTTATTTTAAAGACAAAGAAGCTACAGAAAAATCAATGGATGGAGGATGGTTTCATTCTGGAGACTTAGCCGTAACTCATCCAAGTGGTTATATAAAAATACAAGACCGATCAAAAGATATAATAATTTCTGGTGGAGAAAACATTTCATCTATTGAGATAGAAAATACGATATCAAAACATCCTGCTGTATCACTGGCAGCTGTTGTAGCAAAACCAGATGAAAAATGGGGTGAAACACCATGTGCTTTTGTTGAATTAATTGATGGAAAATCAAGTTCAGAAGAGGAAATTATTACATTTTGTCGTGAAACTCTTGCTGGATTTAAACTCCCTAAGAAGGTTGTGTTTGCTCCTCTACCAAAGACATCTACTGGAAAGATTCAAAAGTTTGAACTAAGAAAACAAGCTAAGGAATTAAACTAATATAGTTTCTTTACAAAAATCAAATAAGATGGCAGTAATGCTCAAAAAAAATGAAAACTTTTTTAATAGCAAAATCAAGAAGACTTAGAGGTACACCGTACACCTCTAGAATTGAAAAACAAGGTGTAACTGCCTATAGTATTTATAATCATATGTTACTCCCAGCAGCATTTGGCTCAATAGAAGATTCTTATCATCACTTAAAAAAAAATGTTCAAATTTGGGATGTGGCAGCTGAAAGGCAAGTTGAAATCACTGGAAAAGATTCTGCAAAATTAGTTCAGTTAATGACTTGTAGAGATTTATCAAAATCAAAAGAGGGAAGATGTTATTATTGTCCAATAATAGATGATAATGCTGGCTTAATTAATGATCCAGTTGTTTTGAAGTTTAATGAAAATAAATGGTGGATTTCGATAGCTGATACAGATGTAATATTATTTGCAAAAGGATTAGCAATTGGGAAAAATTTTGATGTTAACATTATTGAACCTGATATTGATATTATGGCAGTGCAAGGTCCGAAGTCATTCAAATTAATGGAAAAAGTTTTTGGAGAAAAAATTGCAAATCTTAAATTTTTTGGTTTTGATTATTTTGAATTCGGTGGTGATAAGCATTTAATTGCGAGATCTGGTTGGTCTAAACAAGGTGGTTATGAAATTTATGTTGAACACAATGAATCAGGTTTAAAATTATACGATCATCTATTTGAAATTGGTAAAGAATTTAATGTTCAGCCAGGAGGCCCTAACTTAATCGAACGTATTGAAAGTGGATTACTCTCTCATGGAAATGACATGGATAATGAAGATAATCCATATGAGTGTGGTTTTGATAAGTATGTAAATATAGATAGTGATGTTGATTTCTTAGGTAAAGAAAAACTTAAAAAAATTAAAGCTGAAGGAATTAAAAAAAAACTTATGGGAGTAAAAATTGATGCCAAGGAAATAAGTGTTAATGGCTCAATGGATCTAGTAGATGAAGATAATAATGTAATCGGAGAATTAAGATCTGGTTGTTACAATCCGACCTTTAAACAAGTCATTGGGATTGCAATGATTAACAAACCACACTTTGAGACTTCGAAATCCTTTAAAATCAATATAAATGGCTCTGATTTTGATGGAAAAGTTTGTGATTTACCTTTCATTTAGTATAAAACTTTAAATTATCATGAATATAGCAATAGTAGGAGCGACAGGAAATGTAGGTCGAAAATTAATAGAAGTTTTGGAAAAAAAAAACTTTCCAATAACAGAGGCTTATTTAGTTGCGTCTTCAAATAGTGAAGGAAAAAAAATTAATTTTTTAGGAAAAGAGCATACTGTTAGTAATTTAGAACAATTTGATTTCTCAAAAGTAAAAATTGCTTTTTTTGCAGCTGGTTCTTCAATTGCTGAAAAATGGGCACCGATAGCAGCAGAAAAAACAATTGTAATTGATAATTCAAAATTCTTTAGAAAAGATCCAGAAATTCCTTTAATTGTTCCAGAGGTAAATTCCAAAGAATTACCTAAATTTAAAAATAAGAATATTATAGCAAATGCCAATTGTTCAGTAATACCAATAGTTGTAGCTCTCAAACCATTACATGATTTGTATAATGTAAAAAGAATAGTTGCATCAACTTATCAATCAGTATCTGGTGCAGGCAAAGCTGGTATGGATGAACTTATATCTCAAACTAAAGAAGTGTTGGAAAATAAAGATGTAGAGTCAAAAAATTTTACTAAGCAAATTGCTTTTAATGCTATACCACATATTGACAGTTTTCTTGAAAATGGAAGCACAAAAGAAGAGCAAAAAAATCATGATGAAGTAAAAAAAATTTTAGATAGTAAAATTAATATAACAT
Organism: uncultured Pelagibacteraceae bacterium; assembly: GCA_902592715.1. Taxonomy (GTDB): domain Bacteria; phylum Pseudomonadota; class Alphaproteobacteria; order Pelagibacterales; family Pelagibacteraceae; genus Pelagibacter. Next base: position 61,809 of record CACJFS010000003.1, on the reverse strand, counting down.
CTACTTGTGTAAGAATCCCTGTTCTTGTTTCTCACTCCATAAGTGTGAATGTTGAATTTAATAAAAAACATGACTTAGAAGAAATAAGAAATGTCTTATCATCATCACCAGGATGCAAGGTAGTTGATGAGCAAAAAGATGGAGGATACATTACGCCTGTAGAAGCTGAAGACAAATTTGAAACATTTGTATCAAGAATTCGTGAGGATTCTTCTCAACCAAATTCAATTAATTTGTGGGTTGTGTCTGATAACTTATTAAAAGGTGCTGCACTTAATGCAGTTGAAATCGCTGAGGCTTTAGTAGAAAAAGATTTTTATGGAAAATAAAAATCCAATATCTCCTCATATACAAATTTATAACTGGCACATCTCTTCATTGGTTTCAATATCACACAGAGTAACTGGTATAATAAACTTTATTACAGTAACTTTGATAGGTATTTGGATAGCATCTTTATTACTAGGAGAGGAAAATTATGTATTTACTCATTTTTTCTTATCGTCTTTCGTTGGTAAATTTGTTTGTTTGGGAGTTATTTGGTCTTTTACATTTCAAATGCTCAGCGAAATAAGGCATTTGATCATGGATTTAGGATACGGATTTGAACAAAAAACTACAAAAGTAACTGGATTAATAGTTCTGATTGGATCATTTCCTCTCACTATTATAATTTTTATTATAGGAAGGCACTTAATTTAATGGGTTTTGTAACGAAGAAATGGATATTTTTAAAAGTAAGTTCAGCAATTTTACTTCCATTAATGCTATGGTTTGCAATTAACTTAGCCTCTATTTATGACCAAGGCTATAATGAATTACTTCTATTTGTAACATCTCAACCATCTAAGTTTTTATTTAGTCTTTTTTTGATTTTTGCATATTTTTTCTCTGCACTAAGTATTAGTGAGGTTTTTGAAGATTATATTGATGACGAAAAAATCAAAAATGCCGCAAATAAATCATTGAATATCTTTGCTATAGTATTTCCATTATTAATAATTATCTTAATATTTAGATTATAGTTATGAGTGCATACAAAATTATTGACCATGAATACGACGTAGTTGTCTTAGGAGCTGGTGGTTCTGGACTAAGAGCTGCAGTTGGCTTAAGTGAAGCTGGTTTAAAAACCGCCTGCGTATCTAAAGTATTCCCAACAAGAAGTCATACATCTGCAGCACAAGGAGGTATTTCCGCAGCACTTGGAAATATGGGAGAAGATGACTGGAGATGGCACATGTATGATACAGTCAAAGGCGCTGATTGGTTAGGTGACCAAGATTCCATCGAATATCTATGTAAAGAAGCACCAGCTGCTGTTCTTGAATTAGAAAAGTATGGTGTTCCATTTAGTCGAACTGAAGAAGGAAAAATTTATCAAAGACCTTTTGGGGGTATGACAAAAAACTATGGAAATGAAACAGTTCAAAGAACATGTGCAGCAGCCGATAGAACTGGACATGCAATACTTCACACATTGTATGGACAAGCTTTAAAACATAATACAGAATTTTTTATTGAATATTTTGCGTTAGATTTAATAATGAAAGATGGAGCATGCAAAGGTATAATTGCTTGGAACCTCAATGATGGAACAATTCACAGATTTAGATCCCACACAACTATTATAGCAACAGGGGGTTACGGAAAGGTATATTACTCAGCTACTTCAGCTCATACCTGCACTGGAGATGGTAATGCTATGGCTTTAAGAGCTGGATTACCTTTACAAGACATGGAATTTGTACAGTTTCATCCAACAGGAATATATGGCCATGGAACTTTAATTTCAGAGGGTGTAAGAGGAGAAGGTGGTTATCTAGTAAATTCAAAAGGAGAAAGATTTATGGAGCGTTATGCTCCTAAAGCAAAAGATTTAGCATCCAGAGATGTTGTAAGTAGATCAATTGCAGTAGAAATAAATGAAGGTAGAGGTATTGGAAAAGAACAAGATCATGTTCATCTCCATATTGATCATTTGGATCCAAAGGTAATTGATGAAAGATTACCAGGAATCTCAGAGGCTTCAAAATTATTTGCTAATGTAGATGTAACCAAGGAACCTATACCAGTGGTACCAACAGTTCATTATAACATGGGTGGAATACCTACAAATTACAAAGCAGAAGTTCTTACAGTAAACGGATCGGAGAAAACTGTGCCTGGGTTAATGGCTATTGGAGAGGCAGCATGTGTTTCTGTCCATGGTGCAAATAGATTAGGTTCGAACTCATTAATAGATCTAGTGGTTTTTGGAAGAGCTGCAGCGAAAAGAGCAGCAGAGCTAGTAAAACCTGGAATGAAGCATGATGAAATTGATAAAAATGAAACGGATAGATGTTTAGATAGATTTGACAAATTAAGAAACTCAGAAGGTTCAAACCCAACATCTGAACTTAGACTTTCGATGCAAAAGACAATGCAATCAAAGTGTGCTGTATTTAGATCTGAGATAACTTTAAAAGAAGGTGTTAATGAAATTAGAAAACCTTATGATGGAATGGACTCTCTTTCTGTAAAAGATAAGTCATTAATATTTAATACTGACTTAGTTGAAACGCTGGAATTTGATAATTTAATAAGACAAGCAATAACCACTATGGACTCTGCATATCATAGAAAAGAAAGCAGAGGAGCTCATGCAAGAGAAGATTTTCCAAATAGAGACGATGAGAATTTTATGCAGCACACTCTATCTTGGTGCAATGGTTCAAAAACTAAAATTAATTACAGACCTGTTCACAGATCAACGCTAACAAATGATGTACAATATTTTCCTCCGCAGGAAAGAGTATATTAATGGTTCAATTAAGTTTACCTGCAAATTCAAAGGTAGGAAAAGGTCAATACTATAAAGATAAAACAGGGTCAAAAAATATTAGAAAAGTAAATGTTTATAGATGGGATCCATCTAAAAACGAAAATCCAAGGCTTGATACCTATGAAGTTGATATGGACAACTGTTCATCAAAAGTCCTAGATATTTTAAATAAAATTAAAAACGAAATTGATCCTTCTGTAGCTTACAGAAGATCTTGTGCTCATGGAGTTTGTGGATCTTGTGCGATGAATATGAATGGAAAAAATGGTTTAGCATGTACAAAAGCCCATTCTGAATTGGATGGAGATATTGATATTTATCCTTTACCACATCTCAAAGTCTTAAAAGATTTAATCGGTGATTTAAGCACATTATATAAACAATATGAGTCTGTTGAACCTTGGTTAAAAACTTCAAAAATAAATACCAAAGAAAATATTCAATCTAAAGACGATAGAGCAAAATTAGATGGATTGTATGAATGTATAATGTGTGCATGTTGTTCAACATCTTGTCCAAGTTATTGGTGGAATGGTGAAAAATATTTAGGTCCAGCTGTTTTACTTCAGGCTTATAGATGGATAATTGATAGTAGAGATGAAGATAGAAAAGAAAGACTTAAAAAAGTAGCTGATGAACTAAAGCTCTATCGATGCCATACTATCTTGAATTGCACAAATGCTTGCCCAAAGGGCCTGAATCCTGCAAAAGCTATTGCAGAGATAAAGAAAATGCTTGCAACGACCTGATTACTTAATTAAATAATTTCACTCATGAATATAATCAAACATTTTGTTGGTGGAAAAGTAATAGATGGTGCTTCAGAAAGAAAGGGCCAAGTTTTTAATCCTGCTACTGGCGAGCAAGAATCGGAAGTTATTTTAGCTACTAAATCAGATTTAGATAAAACAGTTGAAATTGCTAAGAAAGCATTTGAGACATGGTCACTTAAGCCTGCACTTCAGAGAGCTAGGATAATGTTTAAGTTTAAAGAACTTATAGAAAAAAATTTTGATGAGTTAACAAAGTTAATAGTCTACGAACATGGAAAAGTTTATGAAGATGCAAAAGGATCATTAATAAGAGGATTGGAAGTTGTTGAGTTTGCATGTGGAATTCCTCATGTTCTAAAAGGCGAATTTTCTGAGAATGTTGGGACCAATGTTGATAGTTATTCAATGAGACAGCCATTAGGTGTAGCAGCTGGAATAACGCCTTTTAATTTCCCTGCGATGGTACCAATGTGGATGTTTCCATTAGCTATTGCATGTGGAAATACTTTTATTCTAAAGCCATCAGAAAAAGATCCATCTTGCCCAATGAGATTAGCAGAATTACTTCACGAAGCTGGTCTTCCTGATGGAGTTTTTAATGTTGTTAATGGAGATAAAGAAGTTGTAGACGCTATACTGACAAACAATGATATTAAAGCTGTAAGCTTTGTTGGATCAACACCTATAGCTAAATATATATATGAAAATGCTGCCAAAAATGAAAAAAGAGTTCAAGCATTAGGCGGAGCTAAAAATCATTTAGTCGTGATGCCTGATTGCGATTTAGAAGGAGCTGTAAATGGTCTTATGGGTGCTGCATATGGTTCTGCAGGTGAAAGATGTATGGCCCAGTCTGTTGCTGTAGCAGTCGGTGATATTGGTGATGAGTTAGTATCTAGGTTAGTAAAAAAAGCTGAAGCATTAAAAATTGGACCTGGTATGGATAAATCCTCTGAGATGGGTCCTCTTGTTACAAAACAACATTTAGAAAAAGTAAAAGGATATGTTGATTTAGGAGTTGAAGAGGGAGCTAAGTTAGTTCTTGATGGTAGAGATTTAAAACTTCAAGGGTATGAAAATGGTTTTTATATAGGTGGATGTTTGTTTGATCATGTAACTACTGATATGAGAATTTATAAAGAAGAGATTTTTGGTCCTGTTCTATCAGTGGTAAGAGTAAAAACTTTTGAAGAAGCAACCAAAATGATAAATGACCATGAGTATGGAAACGGTGTAAGTATTTATACTAGAGATGGAGATGCAGGTAGAACTTTTGCAAGTAAAATCCAAGTTGGAATGGTTGGAATAAATGTTCCAATCCCAGTCCCTATGGCATTTCATAGTTTCGGCGGATGGAAAAGATCGTTATTCGGAGATAGTGGGATGCATGGTATGGAAGGAATTAAATTTTATACAAAATTAAAAACTATTACATCTAGATGGCCTTCAGGCATAAGGTCAAATCCTGAATTCATTATGCCAACAATGGAATAGATTATGACAAAAATTTCTTTAATAGGTGCTGGCCAAATAGGTGGAACTTTAGCACATTTAATAGGCTTAAAAGAGCTAGTAAATGAGGTTGTGCTGTTTGATGTTGCTAGTGGAATTGCCAAAGGAAAAGGCCTCGATATTGCACAATCCTCATCAGTTGATGGATTTAACGTTAAATTTTCAGGAACAGATAATTATGAAGATATTAAAGGTTCTGATGTAATTATCATAACTGCAGGAGTACCAAGAAAACCAGGTATGAGCAGAGATGATTTACTTGGAATAAATTTGAAAATTATTAAGCAGGTTGCAGAAGGAATAAAAGTAAATGCACCTAACGCTTTCGTTATATGTATTACAAATCCATTAGATGTGATGGTAATGGCATTTCAAAAATATTCAGGACTTCCAGCAAATAAAGTCGTTGGGATGGCTGGTATTTTAGATAGTTCACGCTTTAAACTTTTTTTATCTGAGGAATTAAATGTACCTGTAAGAGAAATTGATGCAATGGTTATGGGTGGGCATGGAGATACAATGGTACCTCTTCCAAGATTTACCAAGGTCTCTGGAAAACCTTTAATGGATTTACTTAAAGAGGGAAAAATTTCGGAAGAAAAATTAGAGAGTATAAATCAACGAACAAGAGACGGAGGTGCTGAGATTGTTAAATATTTGGAAAAGGGATCTGCATTTTATGCACCAGCGGCTTCTGGAGTAGAGATGGCTGAAGCATTTTTAAAAGATCAAAAAAAACTTTTACCATGTGCAGCACATCTGCATGGAGAATATGGGATTAATAATGTTTACGCTGGAGTGCCTGTTATTATTGGAAAAGAAGGCGTTGAAAGGATTGAGGAGATTGATCTTAATGAAAATGAAAAAACAGAATTCAATAATTCTGTAGAAGCAGTAATCAAATTATGGGATGCAGCATCAAAAATAGATCCTGATTTGAATAAAGACTAAATGAATATTCACGAGCACCAAGCAAAACAAATTCTAAAAAAGTATGGAGCGAATGTACCCGAGGGAGTATTTGCATTTAATGTATCCGATCTTTTGCAAAAAACTAAAGAATTGAAAACTGATAAGTATGTTCTTAAAGCTCAAATTCATGCTGGTGGAAGAGGTAAGGCTGGTGGAGTAAAAATTGTTGATAATTTAGAAAATTTAGAAAAAGAAGCAAATATTTTGCTTGGCAAAAACCTAATTACTCATCAAACAGGACCCTTAGGTAGAGAAGTAAAAAGACTATATGTCGAAGAAGTATCTAATATTAGTAAAGAATTTTATCTTTCTTGCTTAGTTGATAGATCAAGTTCAAAAATTGCATTTATTTCAAGTGATCAAGGAGGAATGAACATTGAAGAAGTTGCCCAAAATACACCTGAAAAAATCTTAACAACTAAAGTCGATTTTAACCAAGAAATTTCCGAGGTTGATTGTAAGAAAATTATTAAGGTTTTTGAATTAGACGATAATTCTGGTTCAGAAGCTATAAGCTTAATAAAAGCAATTTATAAATTGTTCACAGAAAATGATGCAAATTTAGTAGAAATTAACCCACTTATTTTAACGAAAGAAAATAAAGTAGTTTGTCTTGATGCAAAAATGACATTTGATGAAAATGCATTATTTAAACATCCTGAGATTCAAGAATTAAGAGACTATAATGAGGAAGAAGCCACTGAAATTGAAGCAAGCAAACATGACTTGGCATATATAAAATTAGATGGAAGTATAGGATGTATGGTAAACGGTGCAGGATTGGCAATGGCTACAATGGATATCATAAAGCTTTATGGTGAAGAGCCTGCAAATTTTTTAGATGTAGGAGGTGGAGCATCAAAAGAAAAAGTTTCTGCTGCATTCAAAATTATTTTATCAGATAAAAATGTCAAAGGGATATTGATAAATATTTTTGGTGGAATTATGAGATGTGATGTACTTGCGCAAGGTGTTGTAGATGCAGCAAAAGAAATTAAAATTAAAGTACCGTTAGTAGTAAGATTAGCAGGTACAAACTTTGAAGAAGGAAAAAAGATTTTACAGAATTCTGGTTTAAAAATTATATCTGCAAATGACTTATCAGATGCTGCAAAAAAAGTTGTAGAGGTAATAAAATAATGTCAGTATTAATTGATAAAAATACAAAAGTAATTTGCCAAGGTTTTACAGGATCCCATGGTACTTTTCACTCTGAACAATCTATTAAATATGGAACAAACCTAGTTGGGGGAGTAACACCAAAAAAAGGGGGACAAATTCACTTAGAAAGACCTGTGTTTAACACAGTTAAAGAAGCAAAAGATGCTACTGGTGCGGATGCAACAATGATATATGTACCTGCAAAGTTCGCTTCATCAGCTATCATTGAAGCCATCGATGCGTCTATTGAATTAATTGTTTGTATAAGCGAAGGAATACCAATTCTTGATATGTTAAAAGTTAAAAAAAAATTACAAGATTCTAACTCAAGATTAATTGGTCCAAACTGTCCTGGAATAATTACACCCAATGAATGTAAAATTGGAATAATGCCAGGTAATATTCATAAAAAAGGTTCAGTTGGAATTGTATCTAGATCAGGAACACTTACTTATGAGGCAGTTGCTCAAACAACCGAGAATAATCTTGGTCAATCAACATGCATAGGAATTGGCGGCGATCCAATTAATGGAACTAATTTCATTGACTGCCTTGATTTATTTTTAAATGACGATCAAACAGAGTCTATTTTAATGATTGGAGAAATAGGTGGAACTGCTGAAGAGGAAGCTGCAGAGTTTGTTAAAAATCACAAAATAAAAAAACCAATAGTTGGATTTATAGCTGGTGTAACTGCTCCACCGGGAAGAAGAATGGGACATGCTGGAGCTATTATTTCTGGTGGCAAGGGAAATGCCGAGGAAAAGATAAAAATTATGGAAGATTGTGGTATTACAGTAGCAAATTCTCCTTCTGATATTGGAAAAACGCTACTAAATAAATTGTCTAATTGATAACATTTTTTTTGTATAATACTTAAATAATAAACATGTCAGCATCCAAAAATCTTGAGTACAAAAAGACTTCATTTTTAAATAAGTCAAATAACGCTTTTATTGAGCAAATGTATGTTAAATTTATAAATAAAGATCCTAGCCTACCAAATGGTTGGAAAGAATATTTTCTTGATATCGGTGAAGATTTAGACTCTGTTGTTAAAGAAATAAAAGGTCCCTCATGGAGTCCAAAAAAAGTAAAAATTAAAGAAAACTCAGACTTTAAAAAAGAAAATTCTGGCCTAAAAGTTAATCAAGTTGATGTAATAGCTGGTAACAGTAATTCAATAAGAGCTGTTTCACTTATTAGATCTTATAGACAAAGAGGACATCTACTTTCTAAGCTAGACCCACTTGAAATAAGAGAAAGTGAATATTTAGATGAATTACACCCAGAAAATTATGGTTTTAATAAAGAAGATTATGATAAGCAAATATATTTAGATGGTGTTTTAAATAAAGAGTATTCAAACATAAGAGAAATTTTATCTATACTTAGAAAAATTTATTGTGGATCAGTTGGTTATGAATACATGCACATATCCAACCCAACAGAGAGAAAATGGTTTAGGGACAGAGTAGAAAAAGATGAAAATATATTAAAATTTACCGAAAATGGTAAAAGTGCAATTTTAAATAAATTAATTCAAGCTGAAGGATTTGAGAAATTTCTACATACTAAATATGTTGGCTCTAAAAGATTTGGTTTAGATGGTGGTGAAAGTTTAATTCCAGGTTTAGAACAAATTATAAAAATAGGGGGCCAGTCCAAGATTAAAGAGGTGAAAATTGGAATGTCTCACAGAGGAAGACTAAATGTTTTAGCTAACGTTTTACAAAAATCTTATAAAAGAATATTTAATGAATTTGCTGGTGAAATAAACAATACAGATGAGGATAGTGCTGGCGATGTGAAATATCATTTGGGAGCTTCATCTGATAGAGAATTTGATGGAAATTCTGTTCATGTAAGTTTAACAGATAATCCTTCGCATTTGGAAGCAGTTAATCCAGTAGTATTGGGTCAGACTAGAGCAAAACAATTTTTTCATAAAGATACTGAGAGAAATAAAGTAATTCCGATTTTAATACATGGTGATGCTGCTTTTGCAGGACAAGGTATTGTTGCCGAATGTTTTGCAATGTCGGGTTTACCTGGACACAATACAGGTGGAACTATTCATATAATAGTTAATAACCAAATAGGATTTACCACAAGCCCAAGGTTTGCAAGATCCTCACCTCACCCATCAGATATTGCAAAAATGGTTGATGCTCCTATCATCCATGTTAATGGAGATGACCCAGAAGCTGTTGTTTATGGCTCAAGAATTGCAACTGAATTTAGATTAAAGTTTAATAGAGATGTAGTCATCGACCTAGTTTGTTACAGACGATTTGGACATAATGAAGGAGATGAGCCATCATTCACACAACCACTGATGTATAAAAAAATTAGATCACATCAATCAACAGCAAATATATATGGATCTAAGCTTATTAATGAAAATTTAATATCTGAAGGAGATTTAAATGATCAAATAAAAAAATTTAAAGATCTTTTAGATGATCAATTTAAAACAGCTAAAGATTATAATCCTAAAATTGAGTGGTTTGAAGGAGCCTGGTCTAGCTATAAACCTAAAAAAGGAAAAGATAAAAGAGGCATTACCGGAGCAGATAAAAAAATACTTAAAAATATATCAGATAAAATAAACGTGGTTCCATCCGAAATAAGTATTCACAAAACTATTAACAAAATCTTGCAAACTAGAAAAAAATCTGTCGATGATGGTTTAAATATTGACTGGTCTACAGCAGAGTCGTTAGCATTTGGTTCATTATTAGATGAGGGATTTCCTGTTCGATTTGTGGGACAAGATTCTGGGAGAGGAACATTTAGTCAAAGACATTCAGTTTTAAGAGATCAAATGGATAACTCTAGATATATTCCTTTAAATAATATTTCAAAACATCAAAAAAAATTTGAAATAGTTGATAGTTTTTTATCAGAACTTGCAGTTTTAGGATTTGAATACGGATATAGTTTAGTGGAACCAAATACTCTTACACTCTGGGAAGCTCAGTTTGGTGATTTTGCTAATGGTGCACAAGTTATAATTGATCAATTTATTGCTTCTGGTGAAAGAAAATGGCAAAGAGCTTCAGGTTTAGTTATGTTATTACCTCATGGTTATGAGGGGCAAGGACCAGAACATTCATCAGCTAGACTTGAAAGATTTTTACAAATGTGTGCGAATGACAATCTTCAAGTTATGAATTGCACAACTCCAGCAAATTATTTTCATGCTCTACGTAGACAAATACATCGTGATTTTAGAAAACCACTTGTAATCATGACACCTAAATCTTTGTTAAGAAACAAGTTTTGCGTATCAACCATTGATGATTTTAGTAAGCAAACATCATTTCACCGAATAATGTGGGATCATGCAATAAGTGATCAATCTAAAAATTTTATTAAATTAAAAAAATCTAGTGACATTAAAAAAGTTATAATCTGTTCAGGAAAAGTATACTTTGATCTTTTGAATGCTAGAGAAAAGTTAAAAAGAGATGATGTGGTAATGTTTAGAATTGAGCAACTTTATCCTTTTCCAGCGAAGAGTTTAGTAAAAGAACTTAAACCATACGCTAAAAATGCTAATTTTTACTGGTGTCAGGAAGAGCCAAAAAATATGGGTGCATGGTTTTCAGTGAGAGATTATATACAATGGACATTGGATACCATTAAAGCTAAAAATAATAAAGTTTCTTATATTGGAAGAAGTCCTGATGCATCACCAGCCACTGGATATGCTAAAAGACATCAACTTGAGCAACAAGAAATTATAAATGAAGTATTTAATCAATGAGTGAAAAAATTTTAGTTCCTGTATTAGGTGAAAGTATAACAGAGGCAACAGTTTCTAAATGGTTGAAAAAAGAAGGTGAAACTGTTCAGGCTGATGAGGCAATAGTTGAACTGGAAACTGATAAAGTAAATTTAGAAGTTCCTTCCCCGATTAGTGGTACATTATCAGAAATTAGTTTTAAAGACGGAGATACAGTTGAAGTTGGAGCTGTTTTGGGTTCAATTTCTGAGGGGAATGTTGATATTAAAAATATACCTGAAAGCAAAAAACAACTTGAGGATAATGAAGAGAAAGAAATTATAGATCAGAAAAGCAATGTAATTAATTTAGATATAGAAAAAAAACCTCAAACTAAGTTAGAAGATCCACTAGTATTAACTGAGGATAACTCAATGGAGCTATTAGAGGAAGAGCCTTTACTTTTAACTGAGGAAGCAGAAACAGAAGAAACCTCACAACAACCAATTATTCTATCTCCCGCAGTTAGAAAAATGGTTGCAGAAAAAAATATCAACGTAGATAATGTAAAAGGAACAGGTAAAGCAGGAAGAATTTTAAAAGGTGATCTAATTGGTATGATGGGAACCAACCCACAACCTAATCAGAGAAGAATTAAATATGGTGAAGAAGAGAGAATTAAAATGACACGTTTGAGACAAACGATTGCTAAAAGACTAAAACAAGCACAAGAAAATGCAGCAATGTTAACTACTTTTAATGAGGTAGATATGTCTGGGATTATGGCAATGAGAAAAGATAACCAAGAAGATTTCAAAAGTAGATATGGAATTAAATTAGGCTTAATGTCATTTTTTGTTAAAGCTTGTGTTGTTGGACTTAAATTATTTCCAGCAATAAACGCTGAAATTGAAGATCAAGATATAATTTACAAAAATTATTATAATATAAGCTTTGCTGTTGGAACCGAAAAAGGTTTAGTAGTTCCAGTGCTAAGAAATGCAGATGAGATGTCATTCGCTGATATAGAAAAAGAAATTAAAAAATTATCTGAGAAAGCAAACGAAGGTAACCTAACAATTGAGGACTTACAGGGAGGTACCTTTACTATAAGCAATGGAGGTGTGTATGGTTCTATGCTTTCAACACCAATATTAAATCCACCTCAATCAGGTGTATTAGGAATGCACAATATTGTTGAAAGACCAGTGAATAATAATGGTGAGATAAAAATTAAGCCTATAATGTATTTGGCTTTGTCATATGATCATAGAATTATTGATGGAAAGGAATCCGTGTCGTTCTTAAAAACTGTTAAAGAAAATTTAGAAGACCCTAGAAGATTATTTTTAAATATCTAATGGCTGAAAAATTTGATGTTACTGTAATCGGAGGAGGACCTGCAGGATATGTATGTGCAATTAGATTATCACAATTAGGATTAAAAACTGCATGTGTAGAGGCCAGAGGATCTTTGGGAGGCACTTGTCTTAATATAGGATGTATTCCTTCTAAAAGCCTATTAAATATGTCTGAAAGTTTTCATAAAGCTAAAAATTTCTCTAATATTGGCATTGAAACTGGTGAAATTAAGCTAAATCTGGAAAAAATGATGAGCAATAAAGAAAGCTCTGTTGCAACACTTACGAAAGGAGTGGAGTTTTTATTTAAAAAAAACAAAGTTACTTACATTAAAGGGGTGGGATCTTTTAATGAAAAAAATGAAATATTAGTCAAAAATGATAAATCAGAAATAAAAATTAAAACTGATAAAACTATAATAAGCACAGGATCAGAACCTTTATCACTTCCAGGAATAGATTTTGATGAAAAAAAAATTCTTTCATCAACAGGAGCTCTTAATATTTCTAAGCTTCCAAAAAAAATGGTTATTGTTGGGGGTGGTTATATTGGATTGGAGATGGGTTCAGTTTGGTCAAGATTAGGAACTGAGGTTCACGTCGTAGAATATTTAGATCACATCACCCCAGGACTCGATAAAGAAATTTCAAATGAATTTATGAAAATTTTAAAAAAACAGAATATTAAATTTGAATTAAATACTAAAGTTGAAAAAATTACTAAAAATGACAAAGGAGTAGTTATAGAAACGACAAATAAAGATTCAAAAAATAATATTGAAGCCGATGTAGTTTTGATTTCTGTTGGAAGAAAACCCTACACAGATAAATTAAATTTAGAAAAAATTGGAGTAAATCTTGATAAAAAAGGAAAAATAAAAGTTAATAAAAATTTTGAAACCAATGTACAAAATGTTTACGCAATAGGAGATGTTATAGATGGACCTATGTTGGCTCATAAAGCTGAAGAGGAAGGAATAGCTGTAGCAGAGCTAATTGCTGGACAGTCAGGTCATGTGAATTATGATATCATACCAGGTGTAATTTATACTTCACCAGAGGTAGCCTATGTTGGTAAAAATGAGGAAGAATTAAAAGAAAAAAAAATAAACTTTAAAGTTGGTAAATTCCCTTTTACGGCAAACTCAAGGGCTAAAGCAATAAATGAGCCAGAGGGATTCGTAAAAATATTAGCTGAAAGTAAAACAGATAGAGTTTTAGGAGTGCACATAATTGGTCCACATGCTGGTGAAATGATTGCTGAGATGTCAGTAGCTATGGAATTTGGAGCAAGCTCAGAGGATATAGCAAGAACTTGTCATGCACATCCTACTTTCTCAGAAGCAATTAAAGAAGCAGCTCTATCAGTTGATAAAAGACAAATACACTCTTAGATTTATTTAAAATCATATCTTTCATTATATTAATTGTATAGTAGTGATATATTTAAGTATGAGTTTAGATTTAGGAAAAAAATTTCTTTCACAAAAAAATTTTAAAGATGCAGAAAAAATTTTTCTAGATTTGAATAAAAATAATAATAACTTCGAAATTAATTATAATCTTGCAATTATTAATTTTGAATTAAAGAATATAAAAAAGAGTCTAAAATTTTTTGACAAATGCAAAAAAATAGATCCTAAATCTTTAAATACTTATTTAAAAGTTGCATATTTAGAGCAGTCTACTGGTGATATAGAAAAATCATTATCAACTTATCTTAAAGTTCTAGATATAAATATAAGAGATATTAGAGCCTATTATGGAATTTTCACATTAAAACCAAATTTTCTTAAAACAAGTCACTTTGAAATTATTAAACAAATTAATGACAATCCGAATGCAAATATTTTAGAAAAGTTTTTATCCGAATTCTTACTATCTAAAAAAGAAAAGAAAGAGAGAAACATTGAAAAAGAGTTAGCTTTTTTAAATAATTCACACAGCCTTTGTTTTGACTTTAAAAAAAACTATAACCTTCAATCACAAAAGTATTATTCAAAAATAATTTTAGAACATTACAATCAGTCAAATTTTATAGAAAATGATAAAAAAGATTATTTATTTAATGATATTTCACCAATATTTATTATAGGCTTACCAAGATCAGGATCAACACTAGTTGAAGCAATTATAACTTCTTCAGAAAACAATATTCCATCGTTTGGAGAATCTGCTTTCATTAATATGGGTGTAATAAATCAACTTTCTTCTAAAATATCATTAAATGATGAAAAGAAAGAAATATTTAATTTTAAAGTCAATGAATTTAAAAATTTTGTGAATAAGAAATATTCCCAATTCTCTTTGATTGAAAAAGATGTAAATTATTTTGTAGATAAATCTTTAGAGAATTTCTTTAACATTGATTTTATACTAAGTATATTCCCTAAAGCTAAATTTTTACATTGTCATAGAAGTCTTAAGGACTCCATTGTAGGAATTTATCAATCATTACTACCTGACTTATCTTGGACACATAGTATACAAAACATAATTACTTATATCGATAACTATACAAAAATAATAAAATATTTTAAAAAAAAATATCCGAGTATCATACATGATGTATCTCTTGAAAATCTTACACAAAATAAAGAAAAAATTTCTAAAGAAATATTTAATTTTTGTGGTTTAAAATGGGATGCAAATGCTCTCGAATTTTATAAGAGAGATGATTTAGATATTAGAACGACAAGCAATATTCAAATCAGGAATGAGATTACTAGCTATAATACTGATAAGTATTCGAAATATTATAATCTATTTAAGGATTACCAAGATAAGTATTCTTGGTTGAAATAAATGCAAATTCCAGTTTTATTACCAAATATTTTCAACCACCCTTTTACATACGAATTTGATAAAAAATTAAGTCCAGGAACTTATGTGAAGGTACCATTTGGAAAAAAGGATTTAACAGGTGTTGTTTGGAACTCATTTGAAAAGAAAATTCAAAAAAAATTTAAACTTAAAAAAATTAAATCTATTATCCAAATAAATCCTTTGAAAATTGAAACAATAAATTTTTTGAATTGGTTCTCAAATTATAATTTGGTACCGATTGGTATGTGTTTAAAACTTCATTTAATTGGTGGTGATGCAATAACCAAACTTGATGATAAAGAATATCTAATCTTTAATAATAAAAAAACTAGGCAAAATTTTAAACTTTCTGAAGATCAAAATAAAGTCTTTAAAGAAATGTTAAAAAAAAATGGAGAATTTAGAGTACATTTGCTTCAAGGAACAACTGGATCTGGAAAAACAATTGTATATTTCAAGCAAATAGAGGAAATCTTAAAAAAAGGCTATCAGGCAATAATTTTACTGCCAGAAATAGGACTTACCTCAGAATTTGAGAAAAAATTTGAGGAATTTTTTGGTTTTAAAGCTGCAATTTGGCATTCGGGAGTAACGCCAAAAAGAAAAAAAATTATTTGGAGTGGAGTCGCATCAGGATTAATAAAGGTAGTTATAGGGGCAAGATCGTCTCTTTTTTTGCCATTTAAAAAAATAGGACTAATAGTAATTGATGAAGAACATGATCAATCATTTAAGCAAGATGAAGGTGTTATTTATAATGCAAGGGATATGGCAATAGCTAGAGCTAACTTTGAAAATATACCCATTAACCTTGTAACTTCAGTTCCATCAATAGAAACATATGCAAATGTTAAAAAAAATAAGTATTCCATCTCGAGATTAATTAAAAGATATAAAGATGCAAATCTCCCTTCATTTGAAATAATTGATTTAAATAATAGCAGATTAAATAAACAATCATGGATTGCTACTGAAACTTTGAAAAAGGTTAAAGATCATTTAAAAAAAAATGATCAAGTTTTATTTTTTATGAATAGAAGAGGTTTTGCACCTTATGCTCTATGCAAAAATTGTGTAAAAGTATACTCCTGCCCAAACTGTTCTATAAATTTAGTATATCATAAAGGTAAAAATATTTTACTTTGTCATTATTGTGGTTTCAAAAGTAAATTAAATAGAAATTGTAGCAAAGGAAACACTTGTGATTTTGTTTTTAGTGGTCCAGGTGTTGAAAGAATAGCGGAGGAAGTAAAGATATTATTTCCTGACAAAAAAATATCTATTTTTTCAAGCGATACCATGAACAAAAAATCGTCTAAAGATCAACTTGAAAGTATAATAAATGGTGAAGTTGATATTTTAATTGGGACACAATTAATTTCAAAAGGTTTTCATTTTCCAAATTTAAATTGCATTGTTGTTCTAGATATTGATTTAACATCTAATGGTCACGATCTTAGAACAGCTGAAAAAAATCTTCAACTATACCACCAGTTATCAGGAAGAGCAGGAAGGACTGGTAAACCTGCTAAAGTATATTTTCAAACTTTTGGTATTAATCGAAATATAATAAATCAAATTACTCACCATGACCCATTTATTTTTTTAGATAATGAATTGAAATTAAGAGAGAAAAATAATCTTCCACCATTTGAAAGATTTATTTCATTAATACTTACTTCCTCTAAAGAGAATAATTTAGATGAAGAGTCTCAAAATTTAAAACAAGTACTCCTAAGTTCTCTTGATGATAAAGTTTTAGGACCTGTGAATGCACCTATTTATAGAGTTAAAGGAAAATATCGCCAAAGGCTCCTAATAAGGTCAAAAAAGGGGTCGAAAATACAAAATAAGTTGGCTGAAATATTGAATAAGCACAAATTACCTAGTGAAATAAAACTGACAGTTGATGTGGATCCAATAACCTTTAATTAAGAGACAAAATAGATATTAAATTGTTAATCTGATGCTTGAAGACATCAAATGCATATGCTACTTAATCCAGAAAATCTTCTAAAATAAAGAGTCAAAATTGAGTAAAAATAACAGTTTTTCAGTTACCACAGCAGGTAGATATTCCTTAGCACTATATGAGCTAGCTAAAGAAAATAATTCAGTAGATGAAGTTGAAGAACAATCAATATCTTTATTAAAATTAATACATGAGAGCAAAGATTTTAGTTCATTAATTAAAGATCCAACTAACTCTGTAAATGAACTTCAGGATGTAATCAATATGATTGCTAATAATTATAAATTAAACTCTTTACTATCAAAATTCTTAGGTTTTCTAATATCTAAAAGAAGATTTTTTTATTTAAAAACAATTCTCAAAGATTTTGTTGATACTTGTTCAAAAAAAAGAGGAGAAGTAAAAGCTGAACTAATTTCTTCTAAAGAATTATCAGGAGAACAAGTAAATAAAATAAAAGATGAATTGTCTCAAAATTTTAACGCGAAAATAAAATTAGACTATAAATATGATAAGAGTTTAATTGGAGGTTTAGTAATACAAGTTGGTAGTATTATGGTAGATACCTCTATTAAAAATAAATTACAACAAATCGAAAATACAATGATAGAGGCTTAAATGGAAATAAATCCTTCAGAAGTTACAAAAATATTAAAAGAACAAATTAAAAAGTTTGGAGATAAAGCTGAGGTTACAGAGGTTGGTCAAGTTTTATCAGTAGGAGATGGTATAGCAAGAATTTATGGATTAGATAATGTTCAAGCTGGAGAAATGGTAGAATTCTCTGATGGTTCGAAAGGAATGGCATTAAACCTGGAGAGTGAAAATGTTGGTGTTGTAATTTTTGGTGATGATAGAGCGGTTAAAGAAGGTGATACTGTAAAAAGAACTGGTGCGATTGTTGATACACCAGTTGGAAAAGAATTACTCGGTAGAGTAGTTGATGGTTTAGGAAATCCAATTGATGGAAAAGGTGCGTTAGATAAAAGTTTAAAAAGAAGTAGGGTTGAGGTTAAAGCTCCTGGTATAATTCCACGTAAATCTGTAAGTGAACCAATGCAGACTGGTCTTAAATCAATTGATAGTCTAGTTCCAATTGGAAGAGGACAAAGAGAATTAATTATTGGTGACAGACAAACAGGCAAAACAGCAGTTGCTATTGACGCTATTATAAATCAGAAAAAAATCAACGAGTCAGGTGATGAGAAGAAAAAATTGTATTGTATTTATGTGGCCGTAGGCCAAAAGAGATCTACAGTTAGACAGATTGAAAAAACACTAGAAGAAGCTGGTGCGATGGAATACACAACAATAGTTGCAGCAACTGCATCAGATGCAGCACCTTTACAATTTTTAGCCCCTTACACTGGATGTACTATGGGTGAGTATTTTAGAGATAATGGGATGCATGCATTGATTATATATGATGATTTATCAAAACAAGCTGTTGCATATAGACAAATGTCACTTCTATTAAGAAGACCTCCAGGAAGAGAAGCATATCCTGGAGACGTGTTTTACTTACATAGTAGATTACTTGAAAGAGCTGCAAAATTAAGTGATGAGCATGGTGGAGGATCATTAACCGCTCTTCCAATAATCGAAACCCAAGGTGGTGATGTCTCCGCATTTATACCAACAAATGTTATTTCAATTACTGATGGTCAAATATTTCTTGAAACTGAACTTTTTAACCAAGGCATAAGACCTGCCATAAATGTTGGATTATCCGTATCAAGAGTTGGATCATCTGCTCAAACTAAAGCGATGAAGAAAGTTTCAGGGTCCATGAAATTGGAGCTTGCACAATATCGTGAAATGGCTGCGTTTGCACAATTTGGTTCAGACCTTGATGCGTCTACTCAGAAATTACTTAATAGAGGATCAAAGTTAACTGAACTTTTAAAGCAAAATCAATATTCTCCCATGACAGTTGCAGAACAAGTCATTTCTGTATTTTGTGGAGTTAGAGGACATCTTGATGATATTGAACAAAAGGATATTTCAAGTTTTGAGAGTAAAATTATTGAAAAATGTAAATCTGAAAAGCCAGATATTATTGAGTCAATAACAGCTTCAGGAAAACTTGAAGATGATAAAGAAAAAGAATTGAATGAAATTATTTTACAACTTAAGAAAGATTTTAAATCATAAAAAATAATGGCTAGTTTAGACGATCTAAAAAAAAGAATATCAAGTGTTAAGTCCACACAGAAGATTACCAAGGCAATGAAAATGGTCGCTGCTGCAAAATTGCGAAGAGCACAAGAGAGTGCTGAGAAAGGCAGACCTTACTCTGATAAAATGAATAATATTATTTTAAACTTATCAAATGGTATATCTGACATTGACAACGCTCCGAAACTTTTATCTGGTACTGGAGAAGATAAAGTGCATCTATGTGTAGTAATGACATCAGATAGAGGTCTTTGTGGAGGTTTTAATACAAATATTATTAAAAAAGCTAAACTTTATTTTCAAAAAATTTTAGATGAAGGAAAAACTTTAAAAATTATTACAGTGGGAACCAAAGGTTATGACCAACTAAAACGTCTGTACGGTGATAATATTATTGAAAGGATATCTTTTAAAGAATCAAAAAATATTAATTATTTTGATGCTGATAAAGTCGGTAAGATAGTTATTGAAAAATTTGAAAAAAAAGAATTTGATGTATGTGCAATTTTTTATAACCAATTTAAGAATGTAATTACTCAAATACCACAAGAACAACAAATTATTCCTTTAAAAACATCTGAAAAAGATGAAAATTCATCAGAAGATAACTATGAATTTGAACCCGAAGAAGATGAGATATTGAGCAACTTGTTACCTAAAAATATTTCAACTCAGATTTTTAAAGCGATGTTAGAGAATTCAGCTAGCGAGCAAGGTTCAAGAATGAGTGCAATGGATAATGCAACCAGAAACGCAGGTGAAATGGTTGACAAACTTACTATTGAGTATAATAGAAGTCGTCAGGCAGCAATTACTAAAGAGTTAATAGAAATAATTTCAGGAGCAGAAAGTTTATAATTATGAGAAAAGGACAAATAACACAGATCATTGGGGCGGTAGTAGACGTAAAATTTGAGGGAGAACTACCAGAAATTTTAACTGCATTAGAGTGCGATAACGGTGGAAATAGATTAGTTTTGGAAGTTGCTCAACACTTAGGGGAGTCAAGTGTCAGAACAATTGCAATGGATGCAACAGAAGGTCTTAAAAGAGGAGACGAGGTAACAGACACAGCCGCTCCAATTAAAGTTCCAGTGGGGCCAGAGACTCTTGGAAGAATTATAAATGTGATTGGTGAGCCTATTGATGAAAGAGGAGAAGTTAAAAGTTCAGATAACTGGCCAATTCATAGAGCTGCACCAGAATTTAATGATCAATCAACAGAAACTGAAATACTTGTTACAGGAATAAAGGTTATTGATCTTTTAGCACCCTATGCAAAAGGTGGTAAAATTGGTTTATTTGGTGGAGCAGGAGTTGGTAAAACTGTTTTAATTATGGAATTGATTAACAACGTTGCAAAAGCTCATGGTGGATTTTCTGTTTTTGCAGGAGTGGGAGAAAGAACTAGAGAGGGAAATGACCTCTACCATGAAATGATAGACTCAGGTGTTATTAAAACTGACGGGGAAGGTTCTAAAGCAGCATTAGTTTATGGACAAATGAATGAACCTCCAGGTGCAAGAGCGCGAGTTGCTTTAACTGGATTAACTGTTGCAGAGTATTTTAGAGATCAAGAAGGTCAGGATGTGTTATTCTTCGTTGATAATATATTTAGATTTACACAAGCAGGATCTGAGGTCTCTGCATTGCTTGGTAGAATACCTTCAGCTGTAGGATATCAACCAACATTAGCAACTGATATGGGTAACTTACAGGAAAGAATTACAACAACGAATAAAGGTTCAATTACATCTGTTCAGGCAATTTATGTTCCTGCAGACGACTTAACTGACCCTGCACCTGCAACTTCATTTGCTCACTTAGATGCAACAACGGTACTTTCTAGACAAATTGCTGAAATTGGAATTTACCCAGCGGTAGATCCATTAGACTCAACGTCTAGAATTTTAGATCCTAGAATAGTTGGTGACGAACATTATAGAGTTGCTAGAGAAGTACAAAAAGTTCTGCAAACTTATAAATCTTTACAAGATATTATCGCAATTTTAGGTATGGATGAATTGTCAGAAGAGGATAAATTAGTTGTTGCTAGAGCTAGAAAAATACAAAGATTTCTTTCTCAACCTTTCTTTGTAGCTGAAGTATTTACTGGCTCGCCAGGTAAGCTTGTAGATTTAGAGTCAACTATCAAAGGCTTTGATGCTATTTGTAAAGGTGAATATGATCACTTACCAGAAGCTGCATTTTATATGGTTGGCACTATTGAAGAAGCTATTCAAAAAGCTGAGAGTTTAGCTAACGAAGCCGCTGCATAATGAGCGAAGAATATTCTGTAGAAATAGTAAACCCTGAAAAATCATTTTTATCTAAAAATGATGTCACCGAGGTAGTTGTCCCTGCATTTGAAGGTGAGATAGGGATTTTAAAAGACCATATTTCTATTATTTCTTTTTTAAAACCAGGAATAATTAAAATATTTTCAAAGTCTGGCGAGGAAAGTTTTTATGTAAATGATGGAATAATTGAATTTAAAGATAATAATCTTTCTATACTTACAAGTCTTATTTTAAATTTAAAAGACATTGATAAAGAAAAAATTTCAGAAATTCAGAAATCTGCTGAGGAAGAACTTAATAAGTCTGATATAAATGATCAGGAAAAATATTTGCTTGATCAAAAACTTGAAGTATTAAAATCAATTAACTAAAATTTTTTTTACTTCTTCTTGAATTTTTTCGTATACATGTAGTTTAAATTTTACCACAAGTTCAGTAATTTTATCTGGATCTACCCATCTCCATTCAAGAAATTCTGGATGTTTTGTATTAATATTAATTTCTTTTTCGTCACCATTAAATCTCATTATATACCATTGTTGTTTTTGACCTTTAAATTTACCTTTCCAAATAATTCCTAATAATTCATTTGGTAAGTGGTAGGTAAGTAAGCCATCAATTTTTTTAATTAAACTTACTGATTTAATACTAGTTTCTTCTTTTAATTCTCTAATTGCAGCCTCATAAAAGTCTTCACCCTTATCAACCCCACCTTGTGGCATTTGCCAAAAGTTTTTTTTATTATCTATTCTTTTTGCAACAAAAACTTTATTTTCTTTATTTAAAACAACTATCCCAACACCACTTCTAAGTGGTAAATTTTTATATTTCTCTTTCATTTTAGCCGTTTAAAAGCTCTAGAGCGAATTGAAGTTGATTGTCTGTATCAGTATTAAACCTAAAGTCATCAGATCCTTCAGCTACCTCAATATCAGGCGAGACACCTATTTCTGATATAGATTTCCCTGATGGAAGATAATATTTAGATACAGTCAATCTTATTGCACCTTTATTTTTGAGAGGAATAATTGATTGTACAGAGCCTTTACCATAGCTATTTTCTCCAATTATTATTGCTCTTTTGTGATCCTTTAGCGCCCCTGCCACAATTTCAGATGCAGATGCTGAACCATAATTTATTAAGACAACAATTGTATTGCCATCTATTATATCACCTTTTCTTGCAAAGAATTTCCTACTTTCGTATTTTCTTTTACTTTTCGTTGAAACAATTTCTCCACTATCTATAAAAAAATCTGTAATTTTAATTGCCTGAGAAAGTAGTCCACCAGGATTATTTCTCAAATCTAAAATATAATTTTTAACATTTTTATTTTTTTTAAACTCTTTAATTTTATCACTGATTTGACCACTACTGTTTTCATTAAAAGAGGTAAGTCTTAAATAACCAGTTTGATTATCTAATATCTTAGATTTTACTGATGAAACTTTAATTTTTTCTCTAGTTATATTAAAAATTAATGCCTTTCGTTCACCTCTTCTTCTAACTGTTATTTCAATATCTGATCCAACAGGACCCCTCATTATGTCAACTGCTTCACTTAAAGATTTACCTTGAACCTGAATATCATTAATTCTTACTATATAATCACCAGCTTTAACTCCTGCTTCAGCCGCAGGTGAATCATCCATTGGTGTTATTACTTTTATTACTCCAGCTTCCATGCTCACTTCAATTCCTAGTCCTCCAAATTCTCCACTCGTTTCTGTCTGCATACTTTGATAAGAGTCTGGTGACATATAAGCAGAATAAGGATCTAAGGATTGAAGAACACCATTGATTGCAGCATCCATTGCATCACTTTGGTTTACCTCATCAACAAATTCTTTATTAATTTTATCTAAGACTTCTGAAAAAACATCTATTTTTTTATAAATATCATTTTCTCCTGAAACGGCAACAATACTAGTTACAAAAAAATAAATAAATAATGATAAAAAATATGTTTTAAGTTTTTTCATCATATAATTACTTTTTCTTTAGGAATTAATTCAGACCATATTTTTTCTAATTCATAAAATTTTCTTTTTTCAGGATTGAAAATATGAATAATAAGATCAATTCCATCTACAAGTTTCCAATCACTACTTTCTCTTCCTTCAATTTTACAATTGCTTACACCATTTTTTTTTAAGTATTCATATACTTGTTCTGATAAAGCTTGGATATGTCTTGAAGACGTCCCGCTAGCGATTATCATTTGATCCGCTATTGATGATTTTCCATCTAAATCTATTGAAACAATATCTAGGGCTTTATTTGCATCTAAGAGATTGACCACATCTTTGTGAAGAGTAGAGATTTTGTCCATTAATTATTAAAAGAGTATCAAATTTTTCTTAATTTAGAAGATGAAATATTGACCTTATTAAATTTTATAAATTTTAAGCTCTTCTTACTATACTTTTTAAAGCTTCTAGAACTTAATGATTTAGCCTTATATCTGTCTCTATCAAATACTAGAATGTTACAAATAGATGAAATTAAATCAGAGTTTTTCCATTTATGAAAATTAATCAAACTATCTGCACCCATTATGAAATAAATATCTGTTTTTTTATTATTTTTTTTAATATGCTTTATCAGGTCAATTGTTCTGTTTGATTTAATTTTATCCTCAAAATATTTTACTTTTATAAATGAATTTTTTTTTGCAATTTTTTTTGCAAAATTTATTCTTTTATCTAAACTTAAACTACTTTTCTCTTTAAATGGATTTTTTTTGGTAACCGCCCAAATAATCTGATGAATATCGAATCTTTTTTTTGCCTCTTTAGAGATACTTAAATGTCCTTTATGTGCTGGATCAAAGGTGCCTCCAAGAATACCAATTTTTTTTTTATTTCCTTGTTTGTCCAGATCCATATATCTCATATTTGTAACTAACTAGCTGGTTTAGTCCAACAGGACCTCTTGGTGGAAGTTTGTTTGTTGAAATTCCAACTTCACCTCCAAAACCAAATTCTCCTCCATCAGCATACTGTGTTGAAGAATTGTGAATAGCGATCGAACTTTTAATATTTTTTATAAAAAATTTTGCAGAAATTTTATTGTTTGTAATTATCGCATCAGTATGCATTGTTCCATATTTATTAATATGATTTACTGCATCATTAATATTATTTACTAGTTTTACAGAAATTTTTGCAGATAAATGTTCCTTCGACCATGTTTTATTATTTGCTAATCTTGAATTTCCGTAAAACAATTTAGAAATTTTTCTATCAGCATAAATAGAACAACCTCTCTTAGTGAGTTCATTTAATATCTCATCTACATTTTTAGATTTATTTTTATGTATTAAAAGTGTCTCTGTAGCTCCACAAATACTAGTGTTACGTAATTTAGCATTTATTAATATTTTTTTTGCCATTGAAAGATTTGCATCTTTATCAATATAAGTATGACACATACCTTCAAGGTGTCCAATGACAGGAACAGAGGATAGATCTTGAACTTTTTTTACAAGACTTTTTCCACCTCTGGGAATAATAACATCTATATATTTTGACATTTTTGACAGCATGTAGTCGACCAGTTTTCTATTTTTATTCTCTATAAACTGAACAAAATTCTTATTTATTTTGTATTTTTCTAATGATTTTCTAAAAAGATTAGCTAAAATTTTATTACTATAGTAAGCCTCTGATCCTCCTCTTAATATTACGCAGTTCCCAGATTTAAAACAAAGTGTAGATACATCCGAAGTAACATTTGGTCTACTTTCATAAATTACACCAATAATACCAATCGGAATTGATACTTTCTTTATCTTTAAACCGTTTGGTCTTTTCCAGGTTTCTATATCAACATCTACTGGATCCTTAAATTTTGCAATAGTTTCAATTGATTCAATAATTGAGCATATTTTGTCTTTATTAAGAGCAAGTCTTTTAATTAAATTTTCTTTAAGTTTTTTAGATTTGGCTATTTTTATATCTTTTGTGTTTTCGACTAAAATTTTATTTTGGTTTTTTTTAATAAGTTGAATGTAATAATTTAATACTTTATTTTTTTTTTTATTACTTATTTTGTTTTCAAAAGCAATTTTCGCATTTATACCAATTTTTTCTAAGCTTTTACTCATTTGATTAATACCATATCATCTTTATGAATAACTTCTGATTTTGAAATATAACCTAAAATATCATTTATTTTATTAGAGTGCTTCCCTTTAATTTTCAAGATTTCATCCGAAGAGAAACTGCTTAATCCTCTAGCAAATTCGGTCATATTATTGTTTAGGATTTTGATATGATCACCTTTGCTAAAACTGCCTTGAACATCCTTGATCCCAGCAGCTAGTAAACTTTTTCCATTATTCAAAGCTAATAATGCACCTTCATCAATAATTATTTTTCCCTTTGGAGAAACTGAGCTTATGATCCACTTTTTTCTCGCATCTAATTTTGAAATTTTAGGCAAAAACCAAGTACATATATTTTCAGTTAAAATTTTTTGAATTGGTCTACTTATTAAGCCATTAGCAATCGCCATATGGCATCCTGAGAATTGACAAATTTTAGCAGCATCAATTTTCGTTTTCATTCCACCAGATCCAAATTCTCCAGATCTATTTGTTGCTAATTTTTCCACATTTTTGTCAATATTTTTAATTTCACGGATTAATTTAGCCTTTTTGTCTAATTTTGGATCTTTAGAGTAAAGACCACTTACGTCAGATAATAAAATTAAACAATCTGCACTTGATATTTGTGCAACCCTAGAAGCTAGTCTGTCATTATCACCATACTTAATCTCAGAGGTGGCTATACTATCATTTTCATTCACTATTGGAATAAAACCAAGACTAAACAAATTCTCAAAAGTCCTTTTTGCATTAATAGCCCTTCTTCTTTTTTCTGTATCTTCAAGTGTTAACAAAATTTGAGAAAGATTGATTTTTGACTTATTAAAAGTTTTTTTAAAAAGATTCATTAACTCAATTTGGCCAATTGATGCTACTGCCTGACTTTTATCAAGTTTTAATTTTTTTTTACTTAATTTTAATTTTTTACATCCTAAAGCAATTGCTCCTGAACTAACCAAAATTATGTTTTTTTTTAATTTTTGAAGTTGTTGAATATCTTTTGCAAATTCTGACAACCATTTTTCTCTGATAATTTTTTTGTCATTAATCAATAAAGATGATCCAATTTTTATAACGACAGTCTTTGAGTCTTTAAGATACATAATTAAGCAATGTTGATTTAATATCAGATACTGATTTTTTATCGAGTGTTGATATTGTAAAAGCGGATTTCTTGATAATTTTTTCAAAATCTTTTATTTTTTCTTTTATTTCATTCTCATCAATTAGGTCTATTTTGTTAAACACTATTATTTCCTGCTTTTTTAATAACTCTGAACTATATTTACCCATTTCATCCCTCACTTGAAGATATGAGTCAATTAAATCATTTTCTGATATGTCAATTAGATGCAAAAGCGCTTTGCATCTTTCAATATGTTTTAAAAATTTAATCCCTAATCCTGTTCCTTGATGTGCTCCTTCAATTAATCCTGGAATATCTGCTAAAGTTATCTCTTTATCGTCATACATTGCGACACCTAGATTTGGATTTAAAGTTGTAAATTTATAATTTGCAATTTTAGGAGTGGCACTTGTTAATGATGCTAATAAGCTGGATTTTCCTGCATTGGGTAATCCAATGATACCAATATCAGCAATTGTCTTAAGTTGTAAATAAATCCAGAATTCTTCTCCAATTGTACCTTTGGTAAATTTCTTTGGAGCTCTATTAGTTGATGATTTAAACCTTGTGTTACCAAAACCTCCTTTACCACCTATAGCTGCAACAAATTTTTCATTTTCCTCCTTGAAATCAAAAATCAGGGTTTTATTGTCTTCCTCAAATACTTGTGTTCCAACCGGTACTTTTAAATATAAATCTTTTCCTCCTCTTCCTGTTTTATTTTTTCCACTTCCATCTCTACCTCTCTCAGCTTTGAAATGCTGTTGATATCTAAAATCAATTAGTGTGTTTAAATTTCTCTCTGATACAAGAATAATAGAACCACCTTTCCCTCCATCACCTCCGTCAGGTCCTCCAAATTCTATAAATTTTTCTCTTCTAAAACTAGGAGAACCAGATCCACCGTCTCCAGCTTTTACAAATATCTTAACTTGATCTAAAAATTTCATGATTTTACAGAATTAATTAGCTGTCTACTAATTAGGCTTTACTGATACGTAAGTTCTGTCTGATTTGCTTTTTTTAAAAACAACTTTTCCTTTAACAACAGAAAAAATTGAATGGTCTTTACCCATTCCAACATTTTCTCCAGGAAAAATTTTAGTGCCTCTTTGTCTTACAATAATATTTCCAGGAATTACTAATTCACCACCATATTTTTTCACACCCAGTCTACGGCCTGCACTATCTCTTCCATTTCTCGATGATCCACCTGCTTTTTTTGTTGCCATAAATTACCTGTTTATTTTGAAGCCTCAGTTTTTTCTTCTTTAGCTTCTTTAACTACAACTTCCTTTTTTTTCATCTTTTCAGCCTCTGATAAAACTTTACCATCTTTTGAAAAAATTTTGTTAATTCTTATTAGTGAATACTGTTGTCTGTGCCCGTTTTTACGTCTTGAATTTTTTCTTCTTCTTTTTTTAAAAATAAGAACAGTTCTCTCTTTGCCATTTTTTAATAATTCAGCTTCAACTTTAGCACCATCCACAGTTGGTGTACCTAATTCAATACTTTTATCATCTCCATAAGCTAAAATTTCTTTAAATTCTACTTTAGAGGCTGGATTTGACTCAGCTAATTTTTCTACTTTTATTATTTCACCAGCTGAGACTTTGTACTGTTTTCCACCTGTTTGTATTACTGCGTATGACATTAACGATCCTAATTTTTAATTATCAGCAATATAGTCAGGGCCTTATTTTAGTCAAGCTGAATAAGTTAGAAATTATCCTTTAAATCTCTCAATTTTGAAAAGTTTTTAACGTTTTTTGATCTTAAAAAAATATTGGTTTGTAGTTCTTCTTCAAGAGTAGAGGGTATAGTTGGTATTCCTTTTGCTAACTTATTTTTTACTGTCTCAATTTTTGAAATTAGTCTCTTGTTATCTGAATCATACTTTAAACAAAAATCCGAATTTTTTAATGTATATTCATGTCCACAATAAATTTCTGTATCTAAAGGTAAACTCTTTATTAACTGTAAGGAATTAAACATTTCTTCATGAGTGCCCTCAAATACTCTTCCACAACCTAATGAAAACAATGTATCTCCAGAAAATAATGCATTCTCTTTGAAAAAATAAAAACATACATGGCCTAAAGTATGTCCTGGAACATGAAAAACTTTAGTTTCAAATATACCATCTTTCCAAATTTCATCATTTTTTAGCAATATATCTATTTCAGGTATTCTGTGTTTGTCCTGATTAAAACCGATGACTTTAGCATTATATAATTTTTTAAGCTCTTTATTGCCTCCTACGTGATCATAATGATGGTGAGTATTCATTATAAATTTTAATTTTAAGTCAAGACTTTCAATTTTATTAATTATAGGCTCTGCCTCACTTGGATCTATCACAATAGCGGACTTAGTAATTTCATCAATTAATAAATATGAAAAATTATCCTCCAAACATTTTATAATTTCTATTTTCATTTTATTTTTGCAATAAAAAAATTCCCAATTCAGATATTAAGTTTTTAAATTTTAAATTCGAAGATGTAATTTTTGAAGTTTTTTGTCCATTCAAAGAAATTGTTTTAAAAATACTGATCCCTTTATTATTACAAAAATTATAAAAGTCTTGAATTGTGCACATATGTAAATTAGGAGTATTGTACCATTCATAGGGCAAATTCTTTGTAATTGGCATTTCTCCATTAAAAAGTAAATCTAGTCTAACTTTCCAGTGTCCAAAATTTGGAATAGTTACAATAACTTTCTTACCAACTCTTAATAAATCTTTGATTACATTCTCTGGACTCATGAAAGCTTGTAATGTTTGACTTAGAATCACATAATCAAAAGATAAATCTGGAAATTGTTTTAAGTCATGCTCTGCATTACCTTCAACTACAGCTAGTCCGTTAGATAAACATTTTTTGACTTTTTCTTTAGAAATTTCAAGTCCTCTAACATCTACTACCTTATTCTTTGATAAATATTCCATCAGAATTCCATCACCACATCCAACATCAAGGACTCTTGATTTTTCTTCAACTAATTCTGATATAACTTTAAATTCTTCTTTCATTTATTTGAAATAAGTAGTGTTTAAGTAGTTTTTAATAGTGCTTAAAAAATCTGGGACATCTAATAAAAATGAGTCATGACCTTTGTCAGTTTTAATTTCCACAAAACCAACATCGGCTCCAATGGCATTTAGTGCTATTACAATGTCCTTATTTTCAGAGGTTGGATACAACCAATCCGAAGTAAATGAAATAATAAAAAATTTTGTCTTACTTTCTTTAAAGGCTTTAGAAAGATTTCCACTATGTTGTTTTGTCAAATCAAAATAGTCCATTGCTCTAGTAATATATAAGTAACTATTTGCATCAAATCTATCCACAAACATAGAACCTTGATATCTCAAATAACTCTCAATTTGAAAGTCAGCATCGAAACCAAATTTTAAATCAGATCTTTCTTGTAGATTTCGTCCAAATTTTTCTTGCAACCCTTTCTTTGATAAATACGTAATATGTGCAGCCATTCTAGCTACAGCTAAACCTTTGTCTGGATTATTTGTTTGTCCATCATATAAACCATCTTTCCAATTTATATCTGACATGATTGCTTGTCTTCCAAGTTCATTGAAAGCAATATTTTGGGCTGAGTGACTAGCAGTACAAGCAATTGGTAAAGCAACTTTAGCTTTATTTGGAAAATTTGAGACAAATTGTAATACTTGCATTCCACCCATAGAACCACCAGCTACTGCAAATAATTTTTCTATCTTGAAGTGATCCAAAAGATTATATTGGGCATTAACCATATCGTTTATTGTAATAACTGGAAAATTAGTACCTATAGGTTTGTTAGTTAATGGATCAATAGTTCCTGGTCCGTATGACCCCATACAACCACCAATGACATTTGCACAAATTACGAAAAATTTATCAGTATCAAACGCTTTACCTGGGCCAACTGCATAATTCCACCAACCCTCTCTATTTGTCACAGGGTTTATGCCTGACGCAAACTGATCTCCAGTCAAAGCATGAAAAACCAATATGGCATTATCTTTTTTCTCATTAAGATTTCCATAAGTCTCATAAGCTAATGGAAAATTTGATATTTCTTTTCCACAATCAAGTTTAAGAGGTTGTTTAATTACTATACTTTTCATTTTACCAAAATTATCCATAATATTTTTGCTGAAATGAATTGTGAGAAAAAAAACTTATTTAGCAGGTTTTTTATAGCGCTCGCAATTCAGTTAAATCAGCGCAAAAACGTTTTATAAGATAGCTTTTTGGATGTCAATTTTTTTTGAATTATTGATTGTATTATCTAATTATCTGACTATTTATTAATAAAAATTAGCATCATGAATACCCCAACATTTAGGAAAATAACCCTACAAGCTTATAAACCAGGAAGATCTTTTTTAAGTAAAAAAAAAAAAATAATTAAATTATCGGCAAATGAATCTGCCTTAGGTATGAGTAATAATGCTAAAAAGGTAATAAAAAAATTTAATGATAATATCTCTAAATATCCTGATGGGAAATTTAGAGATTTAACTTCTATAATTTCAAAAAAATACAACTGCAATCAAAACCAAGTGATTTGTGGATCAGGATCTGATGAAATTATTCAAATGTTATGCCAACTATTTTTAAATAAAGGAGATGAGGTAGTTGTGCCAGAATTTAGTTTTTTAATGTACAGAATTTATGCACAAATAGTGGGAGCGAAGGTTGTATTTTCTAAGGAAAAGAATTTTAAGGTATCAAATACTGAAATTTTAAAAAAAATATCAAAGAAAACTAAAATTGTATTCCTTGCTAATCCCAATAATCCTACAGGTACATATATTCCAAATAAACAATTATTAGAATTAAGAAAGCGTTTAAATAAAAAAATTTTACTTGTTGTTGATGATGCATATTTTGAATACATGCTAAATAAAGATTATAAATCAGGTTTAGAGCTTTTCAAAAAAAAGAATAATGTATTTATATTGAGAACTTTCTCTAAAATTTATGGACTTGCCTCTTTAAGAGTTGGATGGGGATATGGGAGTAAAAAAATAGTAGATGCTTTATACAAAATTAAACCACCATTTAATGTAAATAAGATAGCCCAGGTATGTGCTATTGAATCTTTAAAAGATCAAAGTTTTATAAAAAAATCTGTAAAACATAATTTAGATTGGGCAAAAAAAATACAAAAGACATTGAATTCATACAATATAAAGACAAATGAAATTGGACCAAATTTTTTTCTTTTAGATTTTAAAAATTGTGAACTTTCAGCTAACTTTGTAGAAAAAAAACTTGAATCTTCTGGAATTATTTTAAGAGAGATGAATTCCTATGGAATTAAAAATTGTTTGAGACTTACTATAGGAAATGATAACGAAAATATCTTATTCCTTAATAAACTAAAAAATATCTTTAAAAATGTTTAAAAAAATTTTAATTATTGGTTGTGGACTTATAGGGTCCTCAATATTGAGAGGTTCGATAACAAAAAAAATCTCTAAACATTACTTTGTTTATGAAAAATCAAAAATAAATATCCAAAAAATAAAAAAAATTAATAATAAAATAAGAATTCTGGAAAAACTGGATAATAAATTAATTGATTTTGATCTTGTAGTATTGTCAACACCAATGAGTGAATATGAGAAAATTATTCCTAATTTAAATAAGTATTTGAATAAAAATTGCTTAATTACTGATGTGGGATCAACTAAAGAAAATATATTAAAATTAAAAAATAAAAAATTATCAAAATCTCTTGATTGGATTACAAGTCATCCAATATCAGGTTCAGAAGTAAGTGGACCTGAGTATGGAACCAAAAATCTTTTTGTAAATAAATGGTGTGTTTTAGTGAGTGATAAAAATAAAATAAAACAAAACAAATTATTGAAATTTTGGAAAAAATTAGGTTCAAAAGTAGTTATTATGGATGCAAAAATTCATGATAAAATTTTTTCAATTACAAGTCATTTGCCCCATTTAATTGCCTACAACTTGATTAAAACTGCACAAGATTTTCAAAAAAAACAAAAAAAAGATGTAATAAAGTTTAGTGCAGGAGGATTGAGAGATTTTTCAAGGATAGCTGCATCTAATGAAATAATGTGGAGAGATATTTTTTTTAACAATAAAAAAAATATAGTTAGTGCAATAAACTTATTTATTAATAATTTAAATTCCTTTAAGAAAAATATAAAAAATTTAGATGATAAGTCTCTAAGAAAAAAATTAATTAATTCAAAAAAAGTAAGACAACAGATATTAAGTTTAAAACAAGACATAGCAAAACCAGATTTTGGAAGAGACCAAAATTAAATAGATATAACCTTTGCTACTTTTAAATTTGCAGTTTTCTCAATTAATTTTATAGTTTTATTAATTGGCATTATTAATACTTTTTTTCTTGGTCCATATGCATGAATTAAATTCTTAGAATTCAAACAAACTGCGACATGTCCTTTCCAAAAAACAATATCTCCCTTTTTGAAATTTTTTTTTCGTACAATTCCTTTTTTAATCTTAACCTGATCAATCGTATCCCTAGGAAAAAATTTATTATTAAATTTATAAAATATTTGTAATAAAGCTGAACAGTCAATACCATCAAAACTTTTTCCACCCCATTTATATTTACAATTTAAAAATTTTTTTAATATTTTTGTAAAATTCATATTTCGTTTATTTATAATTTTTAAGTCATTAAACCTAATCCATTTACTTTTTTCAAACATTACAAAATTATTATTTTTATCTAAAATTTCAATTTCTGATGAAAATGGAAGGTATTTTTTTGTACCAAATTTACTTTTAGGTTTTGAATAAATTTTAGATTTTAATACACTGACTTTATGCGTCTTATTTAATCTTTTGTTAAACTTTCCAACTTTAATAAAACCAATATAATTATCAAAGTCAGTTTTGATCTTTAAAAAATTTTTATTTTCTTTGATTACTTTAAATTTTTCACCGTATAATAATTGAGTGCTTATATTTGAGTTTTTGGATGCTAACTCATATACATTTAAGTATGAATTGCTGCAAAAATAGCTATTTTGCACCAATTTTTACTTTATTCCTTATAAACCAAAGACAAATTAGTGATGGTATCACCATAACAGTTGTTATTATAAAAAAGGTACCCCAGTCTCCATTCAACCAATCTACCAACGCTCCTGACGATGAGGCAAGCGTTGTTCTTCCAGCTGTTCCAATTGATGCCAATAATGCATATTGAGTAGCTGTATAGGTTCTATCCACCAACAATGATATAAAGGCAACAAATGCAACAGTAGCGAATGCTGCAGTTATGTCATCTGCAATTACAGCTATTGCAAATAAAAGTTCAGATTTACCTGTCCAAGCTAAAACTGCAAAAATAAGATTTGTTAGAGCCATTAAACCACCGGCAAAAAACATTGTTTTAATGGTTCCAGCTCGCATTGCCATTATTCCACCAAGTAAAGTGAAAACTACAGTAGTAATCCATCCTAATCCTTTAGAATAAATAGCTATTTGACCTTTAGAAAAACCAATTTCTTTGTAAAAAACAATCGACATCCTACCTAAAAATGCTTCTCCGATCTTGAATAAAAATACAAAACCTAAAATTCCTAGTGCAATTGCTAATCCATTTTTTTTGAAAAAGCTAATTATTGGTCCACCAATCGTTCCTGTAACATAAGCAACAAAATTTGTTATAATATTATTGGATCCAAGCTTATCTCTAATTATTTGATCTGTTACTTTTTGATTATTTACTCTATTAAAATCAATTGTTTCGTGAACAAACATCAAACCTATATTCATTAAAATAATTAATATTCCTAAAACTAAAAAAGTAGCCTGCCAATAATCTGTTACGCCCATGTTTTCAAAAAATTCTGCAGTAAATAATGCTACAACACCTCCTAATTTATACCCTGTCCACCATCCAACAACTGCCATAGCAGCTCCAGCGGCCATAGATTTTCCTTCATTTGAATTGATCTGTTCGATTCTTAGTGCATCAACAGTAATATCTTGAGTAGCAGAAGCAATAGCAATTACTAATCCAACACTAATTAAAAGTGCTAGGTTTTGAGTAGGATTTATAAAACTCCAAACTATCAAGCTTAGTAAAATAATTATTTGCATTAATACAATCCATCCACGTCTATGACCTAATTTTTTTGTTAAAAATGGAATTTGTACTCTGTCAATTATTGGAGCCCATAAATAATTAAAGGCATACACTCCAAATATTAATCCTGCCCAACCAATTGTTGATCTACTTAATCCCTCTTCTTTAAGCCAAAGACTTAAGCTACTTGCAATTAATACCCATGGAAAACCGCTTATTGCTCCTAGAAGCAATATTCTTAACATCCTTATATCTTTATAAACTAATAATGAATCAACCCAGCTTTGTTTTTTTTCAGACATTAATATTTTCTCCAAAATGATGGAATAAACAATACTAATACAGCAAACAACTCTAATCTACCTAAAATCATCGCTAAGCTCAGAATCCATTTCGAAAAATCAGATAAATTAGAAAAATTACCGTTTGGACCAATAATATCACCTAAACCAGGTCCCACATTTGATATTGATGTTGCAGCGGCGGATATTGAAGTTGTCAAATCTAAACCACTTGTTGATAAAAGAGCAGTTATAATAAAAAAAATTACAATATATAAAAATATAAAGGAAATAATTGATTCTAAAAACTTTTCATCAATATTATTATTTTCATATTTTATTTTAAATATACCTCTTGGATAAATTATTTTCTTTAGTTGAATAGTGATAAACTGGAATAAAATTTGTACCCTAAATATTTTAATCCCACAAGCTGTTGAGCCCGCACATCCACCGATAAACATAAGAATAAGAAAATAAATTAATGGGAATTGACCCCAATCACTAAAGTTTTGAGTTACATAACCAGTTCCAGTTAAAATTGATATTACATTAAATGCAACTGACCTAATACTGGTATCAAAAAAACTTTGATTTTTTGTAATTAGATATAGATACATTAAAAGAATTGAAAAAAGGACGATCTTTATAAAAGTTTTTATTTGTGTATCTTTAAAAAATATTTTTTTGTCTCCATTTAAGTATTTGATATAGGCAATAAATGGAATACTTCCTAAAATTATAAATATAATTGATGTAAATTCAATAAGTGAACTATCAAAATAGCCAATAGATTCATTGTAATTTGAAAAACCCCCCGTTGCAATTGTTGTCATTGAGTGAACAACACTGTCAAAAAAGTTCATACCAAATATTTTATAAAATAATGCACATATAAAAGTTAATCCGGAGTATACTAAGATTAATCTCAACGCTATCTCTTTTGATCTAGGTAAAATTTTTTCTGGGGTATCACTTGTGGATATAATAAACAACTGCATTCCACCAATATTCATAAGTGGCATTAAAGTAATTGCCATCACAATGATACCAATTCCACCTAACCATTGAAGCATTCCCCTCCAAAGTAAGATACTTTTTGGAGTTTCATTTAAATTGGTAATTATAGTTGATCCAGTTGTAGTAATACCTGACATACTCTCAAAAAAAGCGTCTGTAGCACTTAAATTAATCTCAGAAAATATAAATGGAAGTGAACCAAAAATCGCAATACTCAACCATGATAACGCTGTTAAAAGAAAAGCCTGAGGTAAGCTAATTTTTTTATCATGATCTAAATTTGATAGTAAAAAGAGAATTCCAAATATAACAGTTATAATTCCAGAACTTATAAAACTAGAATCAAATTCATCATAAAAAAACTGCGTTAAAATTGGCGCAATCATCGATAAACCTAAAATAATTTGCAAAATTCCTAGGGTAAAAAAAACTGTTTTATAATTGGACATTTTGATTGGACATTATTTTATGGTAAATAAATTTCAACTCTATAAGAATTATTAAAAACGTTATTTTATAAGCTGTTTAATTAAAAGTGATAGATAAAACCAACATTGATAAAACAAACGCTTGGCCCTTTGTTGAAGCTAAAAAGCTTCTTAGAGAAAGAAAAAAAAATATTGAAAATAAAGGAAAAATTATTCTGCAAACAGGATATGGTCCCAGTGGTTTACCACACATTGGTACTTTTGGTGAAGTAGCAAGAACCTCAATGATAGTTAATGCCTTAAATCATTTATCTGATCTCCCTAAAGAAATAATTACTTTTTCCGACGATATGGATGGACTAAGGAAAGTGCCTGAAAATATTCCTAATTCTGAAAAACTAATACAAAATCTTCATAAACCTTTAACTCAAGTTCCAGATCCTTTTGGAAAATTTAGTAGTTTTGGAGAGCACAACAATGAAATGTTAAAAAACTTTCTAAATAAATTTAATTTTAAATATAATTTTAAAAGTTCAACACTTTTATATAAATCTGGTTTTTTTAATGACCCTTTAAAATTAATTTTAGAAAATTATGAAGGAATAATGAATATTGTTATTCCTACCCTAGGTAAAGAAAGACAAAAAACATATTCTCCATTTTTACCAATATGTCCAGATACAGGGGTTGTATTAGAGATACCAGTCTTAGAACTAGATACTAAAAATTCAAAAATAATTTTTAACAATAAAGGTAAAAAATTAGAACAAAGTATTTTAGATGGCAATTGCAAATTACAATGGAAAGTAGATTGGGCAATGAGATGGTATGCTCTCGATATAGATTTTGAAATGTATGGGAAAGATTTGATTGAGAGTGCGATTTTATCTACAAAAATCATAAAATTATTAGGTAAGTCAAATCCATCTGGCTTTGCATATGAGTTATTTTTAGATGAAAGGGGTGAAAAAATATCTAAATCAAAAGGAAATGGTATTACCATTGACCAATGGTTAGAGTATGCTTCACCTGAAAGTCTCTCCTTGTATATGTACCAAAATCCAAAAAGAGCAAAAAAACTTTATAGAGAAGTAGTACCAAAGGCTGTCGATGAATATCTTGATTTTATTGAAAAAGGTAAAACTCAAAATGAACTTCAAAAACTAATGAACCCTGTTTGGCATGTTCATAATTCAGAGATACCAGAGGAAAATTCAATTATGTCTTTCTCAATGCTATTAAATTTAGTTGAGACCAGCAATGCTGATAATAAAGAATTACTTTGGAAGTTTGTTAAGAAATATAAGAAAGATATTAATGAGGATATGCATCCAATTTTTGACAATTTAATATCTTATGCAATTAAATATTTTAATGACGCTATAAAATCTAAAAAGATTTATAAAAAACCAAATGATAGTGAAAAGATTGCTTTAGACGCTTTAGTAAACTCTTTAGATAACTGCGATGATGCAATGAAACCAGAGGACATTCAGACAACAATTTATACAGTTGGCAAAGAAAATGGCTATAAAGAAAATTTGCGTGATTGGTTTAAGTTAATATATGAGGTAGTTTTTGGGGTAGAAAATGGACCACGATTTGGTTTTTTTATAAGCTTTTTTGGGGTTCAAGAAACCAAAGAATTAATAAAAAGTAAATTAGAAAATGTTTAATATTTTAAGACCACTAATTTTTAAATTTAGCCCTGAAGTAGCTCACTCTTTAGCAATAAAAGCACTAAAGTTAAATAATATTCCTTACTCAAAACCTAAAGATAATCATATTTTAGAAACAACTTTTTGTGAAAAAAAATTATTTTCACCAATTGGTGTTGCTGCTGGTTTTGATAAAAATGCTGAAGTATACAATCCACTGTTTAATCTTGGATTTGGTTTTGTTGAAGTAGGGACAATTACTCCAAAGCCTCAATTTGGCAACCCTAAACCAAGAGTTTTTAGACTTGAAGAAGATGAAGCTCTTATAAATAGATTAGGTTTTAACAATTCTGGTTCAGAACAAATTAGTCAGACAATTAAAGAAAATAGTAAAAAGGGTTTTTTAGGAATAAATATCGGACCAAATAAAGACTCCACTAATAGAATTGATGATTATTTAATTTGTTTTCGTAAATTTTATAATTTAGCTGATTATATAACTATAAACATTTCCTCACCAAATACAGAAAATTTAAGAGACTTTCATAACCAGGATGAATTAAATTCATTGATTGACAAACTAAAAAATGAAAAAAAAGAATTGAATTCAAACATTCCATTAGCAATAAAAGTTTCACCTGATCTTAATGACGATCAAATTAATGAAGTATCCAAGATCATTATGGAACAAGAAATAGGAATTATTATTGTTTCAAATACCACAGATAAGAATAGAGAAAATTTAAAAAATATAAATAAATTAGAAAAGGGTGGACTGTCAGGCAAACCAATTGAAAAGATTTCAAACGAGGCAATTTCCAAATTTTATAAAATTCTAAAAGATAAAACAAAAATAATAGGAGTGGGTGGCGTTAGTAATGGACAAGATGCTTTTGAAAAAATCATTTCTGGTGCAACACTCGTTCAACTATATACTGGAATGGTTTACAGAGGTCCTCGTATAGCTTCAAAAATAAGTACAGAATTAATTGATTTATTAAAAAATAAGGGGTTTAAAAATGTTTCAGAGGCCATTGGAACTAAAAATTAATCTTGACGCGATAAGATTCAGATCTTATACAAGCTCATAATTTATGTCTAAAAAATGTGAACTTACTGGAAAAATCCCACTCAAGGGTCATAATGTTAGTCATGCTAATAATAAGACTAAAAGAAGATTTCTTCCAAATTTAAAAAAAGTTAAGTTTAAAAGTGAGCTACTTAAGAGAAGTTTAAGATTAACCGTCTCAAATGCTGGGGTTAGGTCAGTAGATAAAAAAGGTAGTTTTGATCAATTTCTTATTTCAGCCAAACCAAGAGATTTATCATTAAGACTAAAAAAATTAAAAAAATCCTTAGTCAGTAAATCTGCATAATGAATAAAGTATTTTTAACACTCTCATTTTTAATGGGATTGGTTGTTTTAGCGTCTAATTATTTAGTCCAATTTCCAATCAAATATTATGGTCTTCAAGAAATTCTTACATATGGAGCATTCAGTTATCCAATAGCTTTTTTAATAACTGATCTAGCAAATAGATCTTTTGGTAAATTAGTTGCTAGAAAAATTGTATATATAGGATTTACAATAGGTATTTTGTTTACACTAATTTTCTCAACAAATTTTGCTGATTTAATCTCAGTAAGAATAGCAATTGGTTCAGGAACAGCATTTATTATTGCTCAATTACTGGATGTACAAATATTTGATCAATTAAGACAAAAAAAATGGTTTATTGCGCCACTTGCATCTTCATTAATTGGTTCTACCGTTGATACATTTTTATTCTTTTCGATTTCATTTTATGGAACAGGAATACCTTGGGTGACACTTTCTTTAGGAGATTTAGCAGTAAAGATTTTTGTAGCTTTAGTAATGTTGATACCTTTTAGATTATTATTAGGCACTTTAAAAGCTGCTTAATTCAAATTTTTGGTTCTTGTTGTGTCATGCAATGAATAGCTCCAAAACCCCAAATTAAATCACTACAATCAATAGCAGTAACTTCTCTATTTGTAAAAAATTTTCTAAAAATTTTTAAAACCTTTTTGTCTTCTTTCACATTAAATACTGGAACCAAGACTGTTTTATTACTTATGAAAAAATTTAAATAACTTGCTGGGACTCGAGTTTTGTCTATGAAAACTGGGCTTGGCATAGGAATCTTTATAATTTTTAGTTTTTTTCCGTTTTCATCGTAACTATTACTTAATATTTTTAAATTTTCTTTAAGAGCTTTATAATTTTTATCTGATCTATTATTTTCTACAGCTATCATAATTGTACTTTTTGAGACAAATCTTGCAATATCATCAATATGACCGTGTGTGTCATCTCCAACAATTCCTTTATTAAGCCAAATAAAATTTTTTGCATTTAAATATTTTGAAAATAGATTTTCATAATCAATTTTTTTGAATCCTTTATTTCTCTCTTGTTTACTACTTAATAAACACTCTTTTGTAAGCAATATGGAGCCTGATCCATTGTTGTCAAATGCACCTCCTTCCATCACTACTCTTACAAATTTTTTTGAATTTACTTTTTTAGGTAAAATACTTTTAATATTTAAATATTTACTAATAAGGCTATTAATTTTGTTATCATTTTTGAAGTTTTTATATTTTGACCAGGCATTAAATTTAAAATCAAGTATGGTCTTTTTCCTTTTTTTTTTGTTAACTAAAAATATTGGCCCAGAATCTCTTAACCAAAGTCTGTCTGTTTTAAATTTATGAAATTTAATATTGGATATATTGCAACCTATTTTTTTTAAATATATTCTTGTGGTATCAATACTTTTGGTATTATTGAATAATAAATTTATTCTTTGATGTTTTGTTAGATATTTTATTATTTTTCCAACTACATTTGGAATTTTTTCAAATAATCCAGGCCAATCATTTTTATTATGAGGCCACGACATCCAAACTGATTTTTGAGGCTCCCATTCTGCTGGCATTCTAAATTCATCTATTTTTTTACTCATCTTCAGGATTTTTGAGAATATCTTTATAAAATTCAGTTCTTCGGTCTCTTAAAAAAGGCCAGTGTTGTCTAGCAGTATCTATTTTTTTATAATCTACGTCACAAACTAAAATATCTTCTTTTTTATTTCCTGCTTTTGCAATTATTTTACCACTAGGATCTATCATCATTGAATTACCCCAAAATTGAATTTTTTTTTTTCCTTTTTTTTCAATACCAACTCTATTTATAGCAGCCACATAAGTTCCATTAGCAATAGCATGAGATTTTTGCATTGTGATCCAAGATTCTAATTGAGATTTTCCAAATTTCTTTTTTTCTTTTGGGTGCCATCCAATCGCAGTAGGATAAAAAATAATTTGAGCCCCTTTTAAAGCTGTTAATCTTGCTGCTTCGGGGAACCATTGATCCCAACATATAAGAGGACCTATCTTGCCAAATTTAGTTTTCACACTTTTGAAACCTAGGTCTCCAGGACTGAAATAAAATTTTTCATAATACCCTGGGTCATCAGGTATGTGCATCTTACGATATTTAGATAGAATATTACCATTTTCATTAATAATGATACTAGTGTTATGATAAAATCCAGATGTTTTTTTTTCGAACATCGTAATATTCAATACAACACTAAGCTCCTTTGCTAAATCACAAAATATTCCAGAGGTTTTTCCTGGAATTTTTTCTGCTAATTTAAAATTTGAATGACTTTCTGTTTGACAAAAGTAATTAGTCAAGAATAGTTCTGGTAGACATATTATCTTTGCCTTTTTATTTGCAGCTTTTTTAATATTTTTTATAGCTAAATCAATATTAGATTGAATTGTCCCTAAAGATTTACTTTGTATTAAACCAATTTTGATTTTTTTGATCATTAATCAAAATATCTTGGAAAAATTTTTTCTTTCTCTATTTTTCCATTCACCTTTATGATAGGCATCACTTGCTATTAAGGGTAGCACACTTGTTGCTTCTGCAAAAACCATTTGCTCCTTTGTAATATCTACTTTGCCCCATGAGCTTGCCTCTTTTAATGTTGAACTACTGCAGGCTCCATCTCTGGAATCAGCGACTGTTATTTGAATAGCATATTTATGCATATCTACATTTTTACCTAAAAGTTCAGCACATATAACAGTATCTTGAATAAAATTTTTAGGCACACCTCCTCCAATCATAAAAAGACCTGATCCTTTAGATTTAATTTTAATTTCAGTTAATTCTCTAAACTCTCGGATTGAGTCGATTGTGATGTGATTTTTTGGATTTCTCTCTTGATGCATTACAAGCCCAAATCCTGCGCTTGAGTCAGTAAACGCTGGACAGAAAATTGGAACGTCGTTGTCATAGGCAACCTCTATCAATGAATCTTTCTTCTTTGCATTAGTTTTAAGATATTTACCAATCTCTTTTATAAATTCTCTTGATGTATAACTTTTGGGCTCCAATTGATCTGCAATTTCTCCAATTGTTTTATCGCACATCTGAAGCTCTTCTTCATCAATGTAAGTATCATATATTCTATCAACGTAGTTATTTCTTAACTCTGTATCATCTTGATATTGGGATCCCTGATAATGATTAAAACCAAGTGCCTCAAAGAAATCCATATCTATAATTGAAGCTCCAGTTGCTACTATTGCATCTACCATATTATACTTAACTAAATCTCTATAAATATGCATACATCCTGCGGCAGACGTTGATCCTGCAAGTGTTAAAAAGATTGTACAATCTTTATCTTTTATCATTTCATTATAAATATTTGCTGCATTTGCAGTCTCTCTTGAAACGAAAGACATTTTTTCCATAGAAGAGATGATTTTTCTAGCATCAAAAGAAGTTATATCAATATGCTCTACTTCTTTACTTAATAAATCACTTTTTCTATTACTTGATTGGTTTTTATTATTTGACATTAAGCAACAAGAAACTCTTTATTTGCTTCTTTGTCATACATCGTCATGATTGGGTTATCCTCAACTTCATAAATTTCATCAGAGTAAAATCCATTAAAATTAGTTCTAAAAGTTAATCCATACGCTCCAAGCTGTCCTAATTCTATATAGTCGTTCTCTTTAATGTTATTAGGTAAAATAAAAGGACCTTTCATATAATCCATACTATCACAAGTTGGACCATAGAAATCGAATGATGTTAATTTCTTGGAGATTATTCTTCCATCAGTTATCATTTTTGATGGGTAAACAATGTTGGGAACACCCGCATCAAACAAAGTTCCATAAGTCCCATCATTTATATAAAGCTTCTGTTTTTTTCTTAAATCAACCCTTACAATTGTTGAGCCACTTTCTGCAACAATTGCTCTTCCAGGTTCACAAATAATTTCTGGAAGTTTATCCAATTTTAAATTGCTTAAACCTTTTTTAATTTCATTAAAATAAGAGTCTAAAGATTGAGGAATAAGATCAGGGTAAATAGTAGGAAAGCCTCCTCCA
This sequence comes from uncultured Pelagibacteraceae bacterium, assembly GCA_902592715.1. GTDB lineage: Bacteria > Pseudomonadota > Alphaproteobacteria > Pelagibacterales > Pelagibacteraceae > Pelagibacter. The sequence continues at coordinate 18,009 of CACJFS010000003.1, read as the reverse complement.
ACATTAATCACATTGGGTATAATTTTAGTTTTTTTAATTATATTACAGATTTCAAATATTCCTTTTGAATAAGATATTGGGTGCATACATTGTGAACCAACATGAAAACTAAGTCCAATTTTTTTAGAATATTGTTTTGTTAATCTAAGTAGTCCAGTTGCTTCATTATTTATTGCTCCAAATTTTTTTGATAAATCAATCTCTGCATGTTCATTAGACACAGAAACTCTTACAAATAATTCTAAGTCTTTAGCGTAATTTGTACTTTCTAAAATTTTTATTAATTCATCTTTAGTATCCAAAGAAAAGGTCTTAACATTATATTTAAAATATGCCTCTTTAATGCTTTCTCTGTTTTTGACCGTGTGCATATATGAACATTTTGCATCTGGACTTATTTTTCTTATAGCCTCTATTTCTTTGATAGATGCGACGTCAAAACGATTAATACCGCTTTCTACAATAGTTTTAAGAACTACTGGATTAGGGTTAGTTTTTAAGGCATAAAGTATTTTTCCAGGGAAATTTTTTTGAAAGTATTTAGATGCCAATTTAATTGACTCTTTTCTAATACAATAAACAGGTCCTGTTGGTCTCAATTGATTAACTAATTCTTCAACTGACTTAAATTTTTGCATATCTGCACCTCTAAAAAAAATTTACAAAAAAAACCTGCATAACACATATGCAAGTTTCATAAATGCAGCATTTATGGGAAATAATTAATAATGTAAAGTAAATAATGCTATTGAAATATTAAAATTTACTTCCATATATGGGCTATGATCAATCAGTCAACAGTCCAAAAACTAAGTGATTTTGAAGATAAATCGCTTTTGATAGTAGATGATGACAATCCATTTAGACAAAGATTGGCTAGAGCTATGGAAAAAAAAGGTTTTACAGTTACACAAGCTGAGAGTGTAAAGATAGGTATTGAGACAGTAAAATCAAAAAGTCCGGCATTTGCCGTTGTTGATCTTAGATTAAATGATGGGAACGGATTAGAGGTAGTAAAAGAAATTCAAAAGGGAAACCTTAAAAGTAGAATCATTATGTTAACTGGATATGGTAATATTCCAACAGCAGTTGCTGCAATTAAAGAGGGAGCAATTGACTATATTGCTAAGCCAGCAGATGCAGATGATGTTGAAAAAGCACTTTTAGCTGATCCAAATAAAAAACCAGCCCCTCCTGAAAACCCAATGTCAGCCGATAGAGTAAAATGGGAGCACATACATAGAGTTTTTGAATTATGCAATAGAAATGTTTCTGAAACTGCAAGAAGACTAAAAATGCATAGAAGAACTCTACAGAGAATACTATCTAAAAGATCTCCCAGATAAACTAATTTTTTGTAAGTCTTAAAAATACATCTTCAAGATCTCCATCGTCAGTTGAAATATCTTGTATCTTTATATTTTGTTTTTTTATTTCTGTGATTATTGAATCAATGCTTAGTTTACTCTTTTCATAGGATAAAACTAATCTTTTTTCATCATTTGATATAACTTTTAATGACTCAAAAGTATTATCTTGAATATTAGTTTTTTTATCTGTGGTGACATATACAATTTTTGTTTGAATTCTTTCCAAGAGATTTTTAGTCGTATCCAAAGCTACTAATTTTCCTCCACTTAAAATACCAATCCTATCACACATTTTTTCCGCCTCCTCAAGATAATGAGTTGTTAGTATTGTAGTTACCCCTTGTTTGTTTAAAGATTTCACATTTTCCCACAACGTATTTCTAAGCTCCACATCTACTCCTGCGGTAGGCTCATCTAAAATTATAATTGGAGGTTGGTGCACCATCGCTTTTGCTACAAGCAATCTTCTCTTCATACCACCTGATAATGCTCTAGCATAACTGTCGGCTTGTTCCTCTAATGATACCAACTTTAATATAGTATCTGTAATTCTATCTTTTTCTCTGATTCCATATAGACCTGCTTGAAGCTCTAAAAGTTTTCTGGGACTAAAAAATGGATCAAAGTTTACTTCTTGTGGAACAATTCCAATAGAGGCTCTAACTTGTCTTGGGTTTTTATCTAAGTTAAAACCCCAAATATTTACTTCACCACCAGTTTTTACAACTGATCCACCTAATATGTTTATAAATGTACTTTTTCCGGCACCATTTGGTCCTAATAGACCAAAAATTTCACCTTCTTTCACTTCTAAGTTTAAATTATTAAGCGCGTGTGTTTGATTAGAACCGTTTTTTGAATAAACTTTATTTAAGTTTTTGACAATTAAGACATTTTTTTTACTCATATGAGGCCATACATTTATTACATTTATAAAAATTAGGATATCATTACTTTATGGAGAAAATTAAAAAAAGTGACCATTTTTATTTAATAGATGGTTCGGGATACATTTTTAGAGCGTATTATGCCCTTCCTCCTTTAACTAGAAAAAGTGATGGATTGCCAGTTGGTGCAGTCAGTGGTTTTTGTAATATGCTTTTTAAATTATTGGAGGACTCTAAATCTAATGATAACCTGGAAAAACCGACACACTTTGCTGTAATATTTGACTCAGCAAGAAAAAATTTTAGAAATGAAATTTATTCAGATTATAAAGGAAATAGATCTGATGCGCCTGACGATTTAATTCCTCAATTTGAATATATAAGGCAATCTGTAAAAGCCTTTAATTTACCTTCTATCGAATTAATTAACTATGAGGCAGATGATTTAATTGCAACTTATGTAGAGAAAATTTTAGACCTAGGTGCAAAAGTAACAATTGTATCTTCTGATAAAGATTTAATGCAGCTTTATAAAAAAGGAGTGAGAATTTATGATCCGATGAAGAATAAATTTATTAATCAAGATGATGTACATAATAAATTTGGAGTAACTCCTGAAAAAGTAATAGATGTCCAATCTTTAGCTGGTGATAGTACAGATAACGTGCCTGGTGTACCTGGCATAGGAGTGAAAACTGCTGCTGAATTGATAAACCAATATGGAACTTTAGAAAATTTATTAAAAAATGCATCAAAAATAAAACAAAATAAAAGAAGAGAAACTTTAATAAATAACAAGGACGATGCAATTATTAGTAAAAAATTAGTTACATTAAAAAAAGATGTGCCAGTAAAAAATAAAATTGAAGAATTCATATTGAAAAGTGTTGATCAAGACAAGCTTTATACTTTCTTAAGAGAAATGGAATTTAATAGGCTATTGAGCTCTGCCATCTCGAAGTATGGGGGCACAAATAATCCTGGAACTAAAGAAATTGATAAAAATTCAGAAAAAAAAACAGAAATTAAGAAAAAAAATTATCAATTAATTAAAAATGAGAAAGAAATTGAAGATTTGATGAAACAATCTGAGGAAATAGGTGAATTTGCAATAGATACTGAGACAACTTCATTAGACCCTCACACAGCAAAGTTAGTAGGTATTTCAATCTCTAACAAAATTGGAAATGCATGTTACATTCCACTAAACCACATTAATGGAAATAACCTTAACGAAAAAAAAGTCTTAAGTCTTTTAAAGAATTATTTAGAGGATGAAAGTATTAAAAAAGTAGGACAAAATATTAAGTTTGATTTCATTGTCTTTTATCACCGTGGAATAACTTTAAATTCCATGGAAGATACTATGCTTATGTCTTACACACTAGATGCTGGTAAAAATAGGCATAATATGGATACCCTTTCAGAGATCCATTTAGGTCATAAAACCATAAAATTTAAAGATTTAGTTGGAACAGGAAAAAAACAACTTAATTTTTCTGAAGTGGATATATCTGAAGCTAAAGATTACGCAGCTGAGGATGCAGACATTACATTTAGATTGTACAAAATTTTTTTAAAATCTTTAAAAGCAGAAAAATTATTGAATATTTATGAGTTATTTGAAAAACCACTAATAAAAATATTAGCAGAGATGGAGGTAAAAGGTATTAAACTTGATAAATCTTCACTAAATAAACTGTCTTCAAAATTTTCAAATAAAATCGAAAAATTAGAAAAATCTATTTTTAAGATTTCGAAAAAAATATTCAATATTGGATCAACAAAGCAACTTGGTGAAATAATGTATAACGATTTGAAAATAGCAGCTTTAAAAAAAACAAAAAAAGGAAGTTTTGCTACTAGTGCCTCAGTTTTAGAAGATTTAGCTTTTAAAGGTTATGAATTTCCAAAACTCATCTTGGAATGGAGGCAAATTAGCAAACTTAAAAATACCTATTCAGATGCATTGCCAGAACATATAAATCATAATACTAAAAGAGTTCATACATCCTTTTTGTTAGCAGCTACCACAACAGGTAGACTTGCATCTAGTGATCCAAATTTACAAAATATTCCAATAAAATCAGATGATGGTAAGGATATAAGAAAAGCCTTTGTTTCTGAAAAAAATAACAAATTGATTTCAGCAGACTACAACCAAGTTGAGATGAGAATTTTGGCTGATCTAGCAGATGTAAAACATCTAAAAAAGGCATTTTTAAACAATGAGGATATTCATACTTTGACAGCTAGTCAGGTTTTTGGAAAAGAAATTAATAAAATTGATTCAGAGACAAGAAGAAAAGCAAAAGCAATTAACTTTGGAATAATTTATGGCATTTCACAATATGGTTTAGCCAAACAAATTAATGTTTCAAACAATGAAGCAGAAGAATTTTTAAATTCTTATTTTAAAAAATTTCCAGAAATTAAAGATTATATGAAAACAACTGTGAATTTTTGTAGAAAAAGTGGATATGTAAGTAATATATTTGGAAGAAAAACACATCTAACAGGAATTAATGATAAGAATTTTAATGTAAGAAATTTTCAGGAGAGAGCAGCGATAAATGCTCCAATCCAGGGGTCAGCATCAGAGATAATGAGATTAGCAATGATCAGAATTAATAAAGAAATCTCTAATAATAAAAATAATAGTCTAAAAATGTTGTTACAGATACACGATGAGTTAATTTTTGAGGAAAGCTTAAAAGAAATAAAAAAAAGTACTAAATTAATTAAGGATTTGATGTTAAGCGTTAAAGATAGTGAGCTCCACTCATTTTCGATACCTCTATTAGTCGATGTGAGTATCGGAGACAATTGGGGCGAACTGCATTGAAAACAAACAATTGCCCTAATATGAACAATTTAGTATTTTTATTCTAATTTATGTCACAAACAATTGCTTTAGTAGATGATGATCGAAATTTATTAACATCTGTCCAGATGGCTTTAGAAAAAGAGGGTTTTAAAGTTCAAACTTATATTGATGGTGAAAATGCTCTTGTTGGATTATCAAGAACTCCACCTGATCTTGCTGTGATTGATATCAAAATGCCAAGAATGGATGGCGAAGAACTCCTAAGAAAACTTAGAAAAAAAACTTCTATGCCAGTTATTTTTTTAACTTCTAAAGATGAAGTAACCGACGAAGTTAGTGGTTTAAAACTCGGTGCAGATGACTTTGTTGGTAAAACTGGTGGTTTCTCAACCAAAGTTTTAGTTGAAAGAATTAAGGTTCAGTTAAGAAAAAAAGACAATGATATCAACATCGAAGAAAATAAAAATGTAATTTCTCATGGTAAGTTAAAATTAGATCCTTCCCAACTCGAATGCGAATGGGATGGCAAACAATTGCCTGATAAATTGACTACAACAGAATTTAAAATTGTTGAGGAGCTAGCAAAAAGACCAGGAATGATTAAAGAGAGAGCCTTACTCATGGATGTAGCTTATCGAGAGGACACAGACATAGAAGATAGGACTATTGATAGTCATGTTAAAAGAATAAGAAAAAAATTTAAAAAGATAGATAGTGATTTTTCAGCAATTGAAACAAGATATGGAAGTGGATATAGATGGAATGTTAAATAATAATTATGGGAAAAATACTAAAAAATCTCTCTATATTACAAAAATTCTTATTTATTAATCTAGTAATCTTAATATTTATAGTAATTATAACATTTTTTTACTTAGGTGCTATTCAAAAAAACTTAATCAGTGAAAAACAAAAAAATCATACAAATATAATAATTCAAACAATATTAAATCTTGAAAAATCAAATGTTAAATTAAACGAGTATGGAATAAGCGAATTTTTATTTTCCAAAAAATCCCGATTTCCTTATTTTGAAAAACTAGATAGAGTAATATTTTTTGACGATAAATTAAATTGGATTGGAGATACAAGATCTATTCCATCTTCAACCTTATTAATTGAAGAATTGACTCAACAATCAAGTGATAATAATTTTAATAATCAAGAAAATAAAAATGAAACAATTTTTGACGAAGATCTTAATAAATATTATTTATTGGCATCTGAAAAATCTTTAACCAATTTAAAACAAATCCAAGAACAGTTTTTTGTTTTTAGTATTGGAAGTATTAATTATTTAAATAATAAGGGTTATATTCTTATATCTGAAAATGCTGATAATATAATCGCACAAATCGAAGAAAGAGAGAACTTTATTATTAGAACAGCTCTTGTAGTACTTTTGGTTATAATTATTTTTTCATATGTTTTAAATAGATATTTTTTAAAACCTATTAAAAATTTAGTTACTTATACAAAAATCATAAAAGATAAAAGTAACGAAAAAACAGACATAGAAAGGGTTAAAATAAGAAATGATGAATTAGGAATACTATCAAAATCACTTGATGAAATGACAAGTGAATTAAATAAAAGAATTACAACTGCTGAAAATTATTCAACAGACTTACTGCATGAAATCAGAAATCCACTTGCATCATTAAAAAGTGCATCAGAGATAATCTCAGAAACAGAAGATAAAATTAAAAGAGAAAAATTAATTAATATCGTATCTCATGATGTTGAGAGAATAGAGAGGTTGATTACTGACTATTCTCAAATGTTGAAAGATGAGGCAGTAATTTCAACAGAAAAAATGCAAAAAATTGATATAAAGGAAATTGCAAAATCTGTGGTTGATGATTTTAATAATATTTATAATTCAAAGAGAAAAATACAAATAAGATTAAAGTCTAATGGATCTGAGAATTACTTTATACTTGGTATCAACAATAGAATAGAACAAATTATTGCAAATTTGCTTGAAAATTCAATTTCTTTTAGTGATGAGAATCAAGAGATTATAGTAGAGGTCAGCAAAGACAAAGAAGGTAAGCCAACCCTTGTTATAACTGACGAGGGGACTGGTTTTAGTGAGAAAGATACCACTAAAATTTTCAATAGATTTTACAGCAATAGACCTGAAAATTTTGGAGAACACTCTGGCCTAGGCCTAAATATAGTGAAAAACTTAGTTGAATTGCATAATGGACAAATTAAAGCTGAAAATAATAAACAGAAAGGTGCAAAAGTTGAAATTATTTTCCCGGCGACTCAATGAAAAGTTGATTAATACAAATAAAGTTGCTACAAGCCGTACCTTATGACAGATTATAAAGTAAAAGATATTAACGAAGCAGAATTTGGAAGAAAAGAAATCTCTCTAGCAGAGACTGAAATGCCAGGATTAATGGCAGTAAGAGCCGAATATAAAGGCAAAAATCCTCTTAAAGGTGCAAGAATTTTAGGTTGTCTTCATATGACAATTCAAACTGCAGTTTTGATTGAAACTTTAGTTGATTTAGGTGCAGAATGTAGATGGTCTTCATGCAATATATTTTCAACACAAGATCATGCAGCAGCAGCAATTGCTAAAGCTGGTATACCAGTATTTGCTTGGAAGGGTGAGACAGAGGAAGAATATTGGTGGTGCGTTAAACAAACTATTGAAGGTAAAAAAGATTGGATCCCTAACATGATTCTAGATGATGGTGGAGATCTTACTGCTCTTATGCATAAGGATTATAAAGATTTATTAAAAGGCATAAAAGGCTTAAGCGAAGAAACAACAACAGGTGTTTTAGCGCTTAAAAAAATGGAAGAACAAGGACAATTGTTAGTGCCAGCAATTAATGTTAACGACTCAGTCACAAAATCAAAATTCGATAACTTATATGGTTGTAGAGAGAGTTTAGTTGATGGAATTAAGAGAGCTACTGATGTAATGATGTCAGGAAAAGTTGCAATTGTTGCAGGCTTTGGTGATGTTGGAAAAGGTAGTGCAGCATCTTTAAGACAAAGTGGAGCAAGAGTTTTAGTAACTGAAACTGATCCTATTTGTGCATTGCAGGCTGCTATGGAAGGTTACGAAGTAGTTTTAATGGATGAAGTAATAGGCCAAGCAGATATTGTTGTAACTGCAACTGGAAATAAAGATGTAGTAACGGCAGATCATATGAGAGCCATGAAAGATAGATCTATTCTGTGTAATATTGGACACTTTGATAACGAAATTCAAGTTGAAGCTTTGAAAAATTATAAATGGGATGAAGTAAAGCCTCAAGTTCATGAAATAACATTCCCAGATGACAAAAGATTAATTTTGTTAGCTGAAGGAAGACTTGTGAATTTAGGTTGTGGAACTGGTCACCCAAGTTTTGTTATGAGTGCATCATTTACGAACCAGGTTATTGCTCAAATTGAGCTTTGGAATAACTCAGATAACTATGAAAATAAAGTTTATGTGCTTCCTAAACACTTAGATGAAAAAGTGGCAAGGCTTCACTTAGATAAGGTTGGAGCAAAACTAACACCACTATCAAAAGAGCAAGCTGACTATATAAGTGTAACACCAGAGGGACCATACAAGCCTCATGCTTATCGCTACTAGAAGTGGCAAAATAAATATTTCTAAAGAAAAAGATACTAAACTTATAGCTGAACGTCTTTGTAAGCATATTAATTTAGGAGATTTCATACTTTTAACTGGTAATCTAGGTGTAGGAAAAACAACTTTCATAAAATACATTATTAATTCACTGCAAAGAATAAATAGACAAAAATTATCAGAAGTTCCTAGTCCTACTTTTAATATTATTAATGAGTATCAGATAAAAAAAATTTTAATAAAGCACTTAGATTTATACAGAATTAAAAATGAAAAAGAGCTTAATAACTTAGGTATCCAAGAAAATATAAAAAAACAGATAACCCTAGTTGAATGGCCCGAAATAGTAAAAAAATTGAATATTAAAAATAGTATTAGATTAATATTTGAATATAATAAAAATTATACAGAGCGCTATCTTACGATAATTTCAAAAAAAAAAAAAATAATTAATGAATTTAAATAAATTAAAAAAATTAACTGGAGATGCGTCATTTAGAAATTTTTACAGAGGAAAAAAAAATATTCTTGTTCATTGTGTAAAAAACAAAAAAAGTAATTTGTTGGAATACGATGCCGTTAATAAAATATTAATTAAAAAAAATATTTTAGCACCAAGATTAATATCTCAGAATTATAAAAATAATTATATTGAGATTGAGGATTTTGGTGATTTAACAGTTTTGAAAAAATTTCAAAAAAAATCAATAAATAAAAAAATTTACTATAAAAAAATTTTAAATTTATTAATCAGAATCAAAAATATAAAAACTAAGTATCAAAAAACATTTTTGAAAACTAATTATAAAGTACCAGACTATTCACTAAAAAAATTGTTAGATGAGTCTAATTTATTCTTAGATTGGTATTTACCAAAATATGCTAAAAGAGGAAAAAATAGAATTTTAAAAATTAAATTTAATAAGATATTTAAAAAATTACTAAATAATATCTATTATAAAAATAATGTTTTTGTACATCGTGATTTTCATATATCTAATTTAATGATAACTAAAAAAGGTTTAGGGCTGATAGATAGTCAAGATGCTGTCTATGGTAATATTGCATATGATTTAGCTTCTCTTGTCGATGATGTTAGGTTTAAAACAGACATAAAGACTAAAAAATATATTTTTGATGAATTCATGAAAAAAAATAAACAATTAAATCTTAAAAAGTTCAAAAATGACTTTGAGATCTTATCTGTCTTAAGGAATTTAAAAATAATTGGCATATTTACTAGATTATCTGTAAGAGATAAAAAAAATAAATATCTTAAACTTATACCTCATGCATGGGAGTTAATCGATTACAGAACTCTGAATAATCCAATATTCAAAGACTTGAATTACCTTTTAAGTAAAAACTTTGATAGAAAAATTAGAAAGTCTTATGAAAATTAAAACTGCCTTAATACTCTGCGCTGGATTTGGAAAGAGAGTACAACCGATAACAGACAGTTTGCCTAAGCCATTAATAGTTTATAAAAATGAAACCTTATTAGAAAATACAATTAATTTTCTTATAAAAATAAAAATCGAAAAAATTAAAATTAATGTTTTTTATTTAAAAGAAAAGATCATTGATTTTATAAATAGTAAAAATTTCCCAATAAATATTGAAATTGTAGATGATGGTGAGACAATCTTAGGAACAGGAGGTGGAACTCTAAGTCTTATAAATAAATCTAATGAGGACGATGTTCTAGTAATCAATCCAGATACAATTTGGGATGATAATTATATAAACTCAATTAATATAATGGAAAAAATTTACTTTGAAAGAAAAATGAAAAACATTTTATTAATTGTAAATAATGCGACATGTTTTGATAAAAGATTTAATGGAGATTTTGAGATAAAAAATAATATCCTTCTAAAGGAAAAAATAAATAATTTTAAATATACTGGATGTCAAATATTTAATAAGGACTTAATATCTCATAAACAATTAAATTATTTTCCTATATCTGAAATATGGGATGCGCTTTTGAGAGAAAGCAAACTCTACGGTTATGAGCATAAAGGTGAATTCAAGCATTTAACTGATTTTGAAATATACGAAAAATTATTTATTTAGAAAACTAAAAGATCTTTTGCTCTATCCTTATCTAAATATCTTACCTTCTTGATGTTTCCTTTTTCAGTTTCAATCAATAAAGGATTACCAGTTGGTATTTCTAAGCTCGAAATCTTTTTATTATCTAAATTAAATAAGTATTTACATAATGATCTGATTGAATTCCCATGAGCTGATACAATAATGTTTTTATCTAATTTAGGTTCAATATTTTTTTTGTAAAAAGGTATTACTCTTTCATAAGTATTTTTTAAAGATTCTGTATCTGGAATTTTATCTTTCGGAACATTTTTATATATATCAATATTCAAAGGATGATATGGGCTTGTTTTTTTAAGCGGCTCTGGTGGGTGATCCCAAGATCTTCTAAAAGTATGAATTTTTTCTTCTCCATAAAGTTTTTTCATTTCGTCTTTATTTAAACCTGTTAAAGCACCATAGTGCCTCTCGTTTAATTCCCAAGCATTAACAACATCTTGATCTTTAATTCTCATTGTATTGAGTATTAAATTTAGTGTCTCAATCGATCTTGTCTGTAAGGATGTATAAAAATAGGATAATTCAAGGTTCAATTCCTTAATTAATTCTCCTGCCTTACAAGCCTCTAGTTTGCCATTAGCAGCTAAACCTACATCCACCCAGCCAGTAAAACGGTTTTCAAGGTTCCATTCACTTTGTCCGTGTCTAACAAGTATTAAATTATTCATAAATTTACCATAAATATAAATTAAATTAGATTGACATAAAGCTAAATCTTTTTAATTTGTTGAAATGAGTTCATTTGAAGATAGAAAAAAAAGTTTTGAAAAGAAATTTGCTCACGATCAAGAGCTTCAATTCAAAGTTAGTGCTAGACGAAATAAATATTTGGGAGAATGGGTATCTCAAATATTAAGTTTTAATTCAGATCAAGAAAAAGAGTACATTCAATCAGTAATAAAAGCAGATTTTGCCGAAGCAGGAGATCAAGATGTTTTTCGAAAAATTAAAGAGGATTTGAAAGAAAAAAACATCTCAGATGAAGATCTACGAAAAAAAATGGACGAATTAAATGAAAAAGCAAAAACTGATTTTAATTAGTTTTTTTTTTCTCTTATTTAATAATATTCCCTCAGTTTCTTCAGACCATAATTATTTTTTAATTTCTGGCAAGGCAAAAATTATAGATGGCGATACACTCAAAATTAACAATAAGAAAATTCGTTTTAGTGGAATTGATGCGCCTGAAAGTTATTTTTTTGGAAAAAAACAATTATGTGTTCTTAATGATGTCAAAATTCTATGTGGAAAGCTATCCAAAGAAAAACTTATTGAAAAAATTGGAAATCAGATTGTCAATTGTCGAATAGAAAAAAATAAAGATCAATATAGTAGGTTAATTGGAGAATGTTTTGTAAAAAGTAAAAGTCTCTCAGTTTTTATGGTCAAAAATGGTTATGCATTTGATTATCCTAAATATTCAAATGGAAAATTTAGAAAACACCAGATTTATGCAAAAAAATTTTCCTTGGGTTTATGGCAAATGCAATTCGAATATCCTTGGATATGGAGAAAAAAAAATAGATAATATTCAAAATGATTCGAAAAAAATATATATATTTATTTTTAATCTTTTTTATAGTTTCTGCTTGCTCCTCAATTCCTAAAAATACTGCTGATGGTTGTTCAATTTTTTCAGAAAGATATCTTTGGTATAAACATGCCAAAAAAACTGAAGAAAAATGGGGCACTCCTATTAATTTGCAACTTGCTATAATTAAAATGGAGTCAGATTTTGATTGGTTGGCAAAACCACCTAGACAAAAATTATTTAAAGTTATTCCTTATAAGAGACCGTCAAGTTCTTTTGGTTATTCTCAAGCAATTAGAGGAACCTGGAAGCAATACAAAGAGGAAACAGGAAACAAGTACGCAACTAGGACAAGATTTAGAGATAGTGTAGATTTTATTGGTTGGTATACAAACAAAACAGAAAAGATCCTAAAAATCGCAAAAAATGATGCTTTTAAACAATATGTTGCTTATCATGAGGGTTGGGGAAATTACAAAAATTATAAAAAGAATCAAAAAATTATTCTTTTAGCAAAAAAAGTTGAAAATCAGTCTAAGAAATACAAGGCACAGCTTAACAATTGTCAAAAATCACTTACTACTAAAAAATATATTATATTTTAGTTTAATTGTTTTTTAAGCTCTATATCAACTGCATCAATTCTCTTCGTATTTTTCGCTAAAGTTAAATACATCGTCGGAGTTACATATAAAGTGAAGAAGGTAGAAATTATCATTCCACCAAGTATAGTTGCACCTACAGCAAGTCTCGATCCTTCTCCAGCCCCTGGGCCAATATTCCCAATAACTAAAGGCAACATCGCAATCATTGTACTTAGGGATGTCATTATAATTGGTCTAAATCTTAAACTGCAGGCTTCTTTTACTGCTTTTTCAATTTCTTTACCTTTGGTTCTTAATTGATTTGCGTAATCAACTATAAGAATACTATTTTTTGTTGAAATACCAATGAGTATTACCAAGGCTATTTGTGAAAATATATTTATTGATGAATTTAAGAATAGAATAAATATTAACCCTCCAAATACTGCAAGAGGAACAGTTAATATAATTATAAATGGGTGGATAAACGAATTAAAAGTAGCTGACATTACAAGATAAGCAGTCAACAATGCTAAAGCAAATATAATATAAAGTTCATTACTTGTTTCTTTTAATTCTTCTGATTTTCCTTTCCAGGTAATTTGTTTATCTGGAGCAACATTTGTCATCGTTTCCTCTAAATAATTAATTGCTTCAGCTAAAGTATAGCCTTCACTTATGTTAGCGGATATTGTTACAGCACGTTGTCTGTTATATCTTGACAACTTACTTGCTGTTCCTTTCTCATTAAACTCAACAAGATTAGAGAGTGAAACTAAGTTACCAGTTTTTTCTGATCGAACAAATATTTTACTTAAACTTTCTTTATTTTTTCTGTCTTCTAAATATTGTTGTAAAATAATTGGGTATTCTTTTCCAAGTTTATTAAATTTTGTGACTGTTTTACCGCCATACAAAGTTTCTAAAGTTTGACCAATTGCTTCAGTAGATATCCCTAGGTCTTTTGCTTTATTTTTATTTATTTTAATATTTACTTCAGGTTTATTTCTTGTGTAGTCAGACTCAAGTCTTGATAAATTCCTGTTCTTTCTTAACATTCTAATAACTTGAGACTGTATTTGTTCTAGCTCTTCATAAGTATTTCCATAAATAACCATTTGAACAGGCTTATTGTAACTAGAAACTCTTATGGACTGGGGAGAAATTGGAAAAGCTAGTGTTTGAGGTACCGTAACTATTTTTCCAATTGCTTGTCTCATTATTGTTTGAGAATTCTGTTTTCTATTTTTCCAATTATCTAAAAGTGAGATAATTAAGAAGCTATTTTCAGAGCCAAAACCTGGAACTATCATTAAAAATCTATTGTATGGACTATTATCCCCATCGAGCAGTGGAATAAGTCTTCTTTCCACATCCTCCGCCCTTTTTTGAGTATACTGGAATGAACTTCCTTCATCAGTAAATCCTATAACTAAGTAAACTCCACGATCTTCTAATGGTAACAATTCTTTTTTTGTATAGTTATATAAAGCCCCAGAGGCAACTATAATAAAAATTATGAACGTTATTATTGTTTTCTTCTTATTCATCCAAAATCCTAATGTCTCAGTATAAAATTTTAAAAACCCTTGAAAAAATTTATCAAATCCTCTTGTAAGGAAATTAGATTTTTTCTTTTTATCAAGAAATTTACTACCCAGCATTGGTGAAAGTGTTAGAGCAACAAATGATGACACTACTATTGCAAATGATAGTGCTATTGCAGTTTCTTTAAATAAAGTTCCAGCAATACCTTCAATGAAAATTAAAGGCAAAAATACTGCAACCAAAATAAGAGTTGTTGCAATAATTGCAAATGTAATTTGTTTTGAGCCTTTATATGCTGCTACCAACGGTGTCTCACCATTTTCAATTCTTCTATATATTGCATCGGTCATAATGACAGAGTCATCAGTGATAATTCCAATTGCTAATATAAAACTTAATAAGACAAATATATTAATCGATAAATCAAAGATATATAATCCTAAGAATGTTGCAATTAGACTTACAGGTAAGGCTATTGCAGGAACAATAACTGCTTTTAAATTTCCTAAAAATAAATAAATTATTATTACAACAAGTATAAAGGCTATAGCTAAAGTTTTATAAACTTCATTTATTGCTTCACCAATATAAGTAGCTCTATTAAAAGCTATTTCTAAATTTAAATCTCCAGGTAAAGTTTTTCTAATTTCCTTTATTTTTTTTTCAACATCTTTTGATAATTCAACAGTTGAAGCTCCACTTCTTGCATAAATTCCTATACCCATGGTTTTTAAATTTAGTGCTCCTTTGCTTTGAGCTCTAAATAAAACTTTCTCTGTGACAGGACCTAATTCTAAATTTGCAATATCCGATAGTCTTACTATGTTGTCTTTAGCCTTCTTAATTGGTAACCCCTTAAGCTTTTCTAAGTCATTGTATGATTTATCGATATTGATCGTTAAATCTATATTTTCAGCTTCAAGTGTACCTGCAGGTAATCGAACATTTTCATTTCTTAAAGACCTTTCTACTTCTTGAATAGTTAAATTATTTGCAGCTAATTTGATTGGATCTATCCATACTCTTATACTCTGTTCCCTAAGGCCACCTGTTCTTATTCGGCCAACATTTTTAATGCTAGAAAACTGATCAACTAAATATCGTTCTGCATAGTCTCCAAGCTCAAGATCACTCCAGGTTTCTGAGGATAAGGCAAGCCACATTGTGGTTGTAAAACCCGCAGATTGTTTAAGTATTCTTGGGGCCTCAGACTCAGCTGGCAATCTTCCGACAATTCTTGCAACTCTCTCCCTTACATCGTTTGCCGCATTATCAAGGTCAATATCAGTATCAAATTCGATATTTATAGTACTTTTTCCATTTTCTGATTTAGCGTCTATATTTTTTATCCCCTCTGCACCACCTATAACTTCCTCTATTACTTGTGTTACCTCTTCATCAACAATAGGAGCTGAAGCTGAGGCATATTCCACTTGAACTTGAACCACGGGGGGTTGAAGACCAGAGGGGAGTTCTCTCACAGGTAACTTTGAAAAAACAAAAGTTCCAAATACTACTAATATTAAGGATAGTACCCATGACAATGCAGGTCTTCTAATACTAACATCAGTTAAATACATTTAATTATTTACTTTTATCTTCTTTTTTTCCCCAACTAGACTTACTTTTTTTTTCACCATCTTTAATGGGTTTAATTTTTCCATTGGGTCTTACTTTTTTTAATCCTTCAGCAACAACTATGTCACCTTCGTTTAAACCTGACTCTACTTCAAGATAACCTTTGTTTCTGTTACCAACTAAGACCTCAACTCTTTTAGTTACATTCTCATTGTCTACTTTATAAATATAAACCTTGTTACCTTCTAAGATTACACTTGTATCTGGTATTCCTAACGAAATTCTCTCATTATATTTTATTGTGACTTCCATTAAAGCACCAGGCAGAATCTCAAAATTTGAATTTTGCATTTTAACTCTAAGTCTTAAAGATCTATTACTAACATCAATTTTGCTAGCTAAAGAGTCTACTATTCCGTTATAAGTTTTATCCTTATTACCAGAAAATTTTACATCAACACCAAGTCCTTTTTTTACGAACGGTGCGAATACCTCTGGAACATCAACATCAATAAATAAAGAAGAAGCGTCCTCGATATCAATTACAACAGAACTTTCCGAAACATTAATATCGTCAGAAAAATTTCTTTTACCAATTACTCCGTCGAAAGGTGCTACTATAGTTCTATTTTTTAATTTTGCGATAACATCACCAGACTTAACTTTGGTATTATATTTGATTTCTTCTAGAATTTCGTATTTTTCAATATTGTATGACTGTGTTTTAATTGGAACGGCTGTTCCAAAGGTTTCAATGATATTTTGAAATTTTCTTTGCTCAACTGTTTTAACTATAATACCTGGTGGTGGTCTTTTGCTAAATTTTTTTTTAAAATGGTTTCCAATCATTGTCCTAGCAATGATCACACCTGCAATAATTAGAAAAAAAATTATTATTATTGATGTTATTTTAGTAGATCTTTTCATTTTTATATTCTTCCATATTCAGCCCATGAACCATCATAAACTGTAGGAGAATATGTATTATTTACTAGGGAATATGCAAGACCTAAAACACATGCTGTTATACCAGATCCACATGAAAAAACTCTTTTATCGTCATTTAAATCAATAATTTCGCTGAACTTTTTTGAAATCTCACTTACACTTTTAAAAGTATTGTCTGAGCTATTTATAATTTCTTTAAATGGAAGACATACAGAGTTTGGAATAGATCCACTTCTCACATTCTTCCTGGGATCGGGAATACTTCCATTAAATCGTTCCTTACTTCTAGCATCGATTAATGTAAATTTTTTTTTTTCAATGTTTTCATTTACTTCAATAATATTTTTTACTAAAGACTTATTTTCTGTTGCTCTGTAGGTTGACTTGTTTAAAATTGTCTTTTCATTTGTTGTTTTCCTATTTTCAATTAACCATTTTTTTAAACCACCATCTAAAACACTTACTAGGTGTTTATCATGACCAAAATAAATAAAATTGTACCAACCCCTACATGAACTTAGAACATCAGAGCTATCATAAATTACAATTCTATCGGTATTTGATATGCCCATTGAAGATACGATCTCTTCCCATTTCCCTTTTGCAGGAAGCATGTGAGGTAAATCTGTATCTTGATCTGAATTCTTGTCTAAGTCAAAAAAAATTGCACCAGGAATATGATTTTTATAGTACTCCTCTTTAGAATTTCTATCAATTCCTGGCATATGCCATGAGCAGTCAATTATTTTGACATAACTTAAATTATTTTCTAACCAATCTGATGTAACAAGTGACATTCTATCTTTTTTCTAGATACTTCTGATGATACTCTTCAGCAGTGCAGTAATTTTTCAACTCAGATAGCTTAGTTACGACTTTTCCAGATAACTTTAAATTTTCTCTGTCTATTACTTTTTGAGCAATATTTTTTTGTTCTTCATTAAGGTAGAAGATCTCGCTTCTATATTGTGTTCCAAAATCAGGACCTTGAGAGTTTAGTGTAGTTGGATC
>CACJFS010000002.1 GCA_902592715.1 uncultured Pelagibacteraceae bacterium | reverse complement strand
TTTGTAATTCCTTTAGTGGTATATGGCATCTGATAGAGTTTCCACTGTTAGTTATTTGCCATGGTGGTACCTCATTTTTACAAATATCACCTAATATTCTTGAACATCTCCCTTGAAAACTACATCCTTTTTGAGGTGGCTTTTCTTCTACAATATCTTCGGCAACTAATTTTGGTTTAATATCTGGATCTGGTTCTAATACAGCCCCCAATAAAACTTCTGTATAAGGATGAGAAGGGAATTGATAAACATCCTTCGAAGGTCCTACCTCACATAATCTTCCTTGGTAAAGAACAGCAACCCTATCACTTATCGCTCTGACTACGGCTAAATCATGTGAGACAAATATATATGTAGTACCAAAATCTTCTTTAAGTTGTTGCAACAAATTTAATACTGCCGCCTGAACTGAAACATCCAATGCTGAAGTGACCTCATCACATAAAATTATATCAGGCTTTGCAGCAAATGCTCTTGCAACTGCTACTCTTTGTTTTTCACCACCAGACAATTGTCTAGGATATCTGGACATATAAAATTCACCAAGTCTTACTTTTTCTAAAAGCTCAATTATATTTTTTTTTAACTCTTCACCTTTAAGACCAAAATATAATTTCAATGGTTGTGAAATAATTTCCTCAACTGTATGATTTGGATTTAAAGACTCGTCTGGGTTCTGAAAGATTAATTGAATAATTCTCAATTCATTTGGATTTCTTAGTTTCAAGTCAGAAGGTAACTTCCTATTTTGATCAAAAGTTATTACACCATCTTTCGTTCTAAGTAAGCCCGCTATAGATTTAAGAATAGTTGATTTTCCACTTCCAGACTCGCCTACTAAAGCTATGGTTTCACCTTTTTTAATATTAATATTAATATCTTTGACAGTTGGATTATCATCAGTAATTTTATTAAATACCTGATCCAAAAGCTTTTGTTTAGCATAACTTATTGAAACTTCAGATAAGGTTAATATTTCCTTGTCTTGCGATTTAGTATTAATTTTTTTAACATTTTGATTTACTTCGTTATCATTTATTAGATTTTTGTAGTTAAAACATTTAATGCTGGTTTTTAAATCTTCCAAATATTCTAACTCAGGCGAATTATTTTTACATCTTTCAGATGAAAAATTACATCTATCATAAAAACTACATCCTCTTGATATTGAGCCTGGCTGAGGTTGGCTTCCTGGCATGGATTCTGGTAATCCTGCTAAAGATAATTTCGGAATAGATTTTAGTAATCCGAATGTATAGGGATGTATAGGTTTTTTAAGAATACTTCTTGATGGACCTTCTAAAACTATTTCTCCAGAATACATAACAATAATTCTGTCACTCACTTGAGCTATTGCTCCAAGATCATGGCTCACATAAACCATTGAGGTGCCTGTATCTTTTGCAATAAAATTCAAGAGCTCTAACACATGAGCTTGAGTGGTAACATCCAAACCTGTAGTCGGTTCATCTAAAAGTAATAAATCTGGTTTTCCAGCAAGTGCCATGGCAACTGCCACTCTTTGTTGTTGTCCACCAGAAAGTTCATGTGGGTACCTTAGTGCTATTGTGTCTGGTGATGGAAGTCTTACTTTATTTAATAATTCTGAGATTTTTTCGTCTCTTTTTTGTTTATTTAAATTTGAATGTAACTGTAATGCTTCATCTATTTGATAACCTATCTTTAGATTTGGTGTTAATGCTTGACCTGCGTTCTGAGGGATCATTGCAATCTTTCTTCCTCTAATTTTTTCTAATTCTCTACTATTCATTGCAAGAAGATTTGATGAATTAAACTCACATTCTCCACCAATTGTGTAAAGGCCATGTTTAACATATCCCATCATGGCTAATGCTAGTGTGCTTTTGCCTGATCCAGATTCGCCTACTATTCCAACTGTCTCACCTTTTTTAATATTTGTACTAATATTTCTTAGAATTAAAATCTCCTCACCTTTTTTGCTTTTAAATCCTATAGATAAATTTTTAACGTTTTGAATTATCTCAGACATAAACTACACTGGCGCTTTAGTTGCTCTATCAATGCCTAAAGCTTTTGCAAAAGCATCCGCGGTTAAATTAATTCCAATTATTAAACTACTAAGACCAACAATTGGAGCTATCACAGACCAATATGCAAAGGACATTAATCCTCTACCATTAGATATCATTAATCCCCAATCTGGTGTTGGAGGACTTACCCCAAAACCTAAAAAAGATAATGAACTAAATCCAAGTAACATCCATGACCATCTCATAGCTCCCTCAACTAAGATGGCATCTCTAACGTTTGGAATTATTTCATTCCACATTATTGAAAAATTACTGTGGCCTCTTGCTCGAGCAGAAACTATGAAATCTTTAGCTATAACATCATGCGTAGCTGCTCTTGCAACTCTTACAATTCCTTTTCCATAAAAAAAACCAAGAGCTGGTATTAAAACTTCAGTAGTAGTTCCAAGCAAGGAAACTATTAAAAGCATTGCTAATATCCATGGAATAGACAAGAATGCATCAACAACTCTCATTACAACATCATCAATTTTACCTCCTACTAAACCACAAAATATTCCTAATAGACCTCCCCAAAGCAATGCTATTAATGAGCCAAAAAATGTTACAGTCAAAGCAGTTCTTCCGCCTAAAATTGTTCTTGTGAAAACATCTCTTCCAAGGTCATCTGTTCCAAACCAAAACTCAGAGGATGGTGCTGAAAGCATCATGGCTGGGTCTATTGCTTTATAATCGTATGGAGCAATGTATGGACTAATAACAGCTAAAATTATATGAAAGACCAAAATACTTAAGCCAATAAAACCAGATGGTTTTGAAGCCATAGTTTTTAAAACTTCTAAAACCTTTGAAAAAGAGCTTTTTTTTCCTTCTTCTGAGATGTTATTAAATTTCATTTTATTTTCTTATTTGCAAAGTTTTTAATCTTGGATTTAACATCAGCGTCATTAAATCAGCCAATAAATTTATACTTACATATATTGATGCAAGAATAAGTGCCAAAGCTTGAACTACTGGCAAATCTCTATTAGAGATAGATTCTATAACTAGTCTTCCAAGACCAGGATAATTAAATACCACCTCTGTTACAACTACTCCTCCTAATAACCAAGCAATAGTTAAAGCTACAACATTTATTGCAGGTAAAAGCGCATTTGGTAAAACATGTTTAAATACCATTTTCCAATATGGTACTCCTTTGAGAATTGCCATTTGCACATAATCACTTGCCATAACTTGAATAACACTAGATCTAACCATTCTTGCCATATGAGCTGTCATTATCATTGCAATTGCAATTACAGGTAAAATTATATTTGGTAACAATTCAAAAAAAGTTACATCAGTTGGAACAATTACAATACCTGGAAGCCACTCCAACCATATAGCAACAATCAAAATTAATAAAGTTGCACTTATAAATTCAGGAATAGTCATTGCAAAAATAGTAAATGTTGAAATAGCAACATCAGGGAGTTTGTCTCTCCAAAGTGCAGTAACTATTCCTAAAATTAAAGCTATTGGAATTCCAATAAATATAGCGGCCGAAGCCAAGACTAAGGAGTTTTTTATTTTAGGTCCCAAAACATCTTTAATAGGCATCTCGCCGCTTAAGGAATAGCCAAAGTCACCTTGAATAGCATTTAATGCCCACGATACATATCTCTCATAAGCTGGAACATTTAATCCTAGTCTTTTGTAGCAAGCTTCTAATTGTTCTCCAAAAGCCTGTCTCTCAAGATAAGTTGTGCAAGCATCTCCTGGTAAAATCTCAGTGCCAACAAATGTTATAATAGACACAATAAATAAGGTTATTAAACCTAACAAAATTCTTTTTATTATTAAAAATAGCATAACGAATAAACTAAATTTTAAATTAAATATTAAGAAAAGAAAGAGGTATTACAGGCCTAATTAAAGGCCTGTAAAAAAAGTTTTGATTAATTTACCGTAACTGTGTGCCATCTAACTGAAAAAATCTCTACTTCATCAAGATTTTTTACTTTAGAAGATGTAACTACTAGCTTAGAAACGTGATATGGAATTAAAGTTCCAGCTTCCTCAAATAAAGTTTTTTGAGCATTGATATAAGCAGCTTTTCTTTTTTTGAAATTTAATTCACCTCTTGCATCTGCTAAATTCTGGTCAAAAGCAGGGTTTTTGAAGTAAGATTCATTCCATTTTGCGCCACTGTGATATATCTCATGTAAAGCACTATCAGCTGGTCTTTCATTCCAACGTGTCATTGCAACAGCTTTTTTCATCCAAGTTTCATTCCAATAACTTTTTGATGGTGTCATTTGAATGTCTACTTTTATATTTGCTTTAGCAAGTTGTTGTTGTAACACTTCTGCGATAGTTGGCCATGTTGGTTCTTTTGTTGATACATGAATAGTCATTTCTATACCATCCGGATATCCAGCTTCTTTAAGTAATTTTTTAGCAGTTGCTGTTTGTTGTGGACAACTCTTCTTCATTCTATATTGATCAGAAGGTGCAACTGGCGTATCACAAGATACTGTTGCTGCTCCACCCATAACTAAATCGACTAATTCTTGTCTATCAACAGCTATTCTTACTGCTTTTCTTACTTTAGCATTATCAAAAGGTGCAGTGTCAGTTCTCATTACCATGCCTCTCCAGTTTCCTGTAGGAATAACAGATACATTAAACTTTGAATTACCATCAAATATTTTTTTCTGATTAAATGGTACATATCTATTCATATCTATTTGACCAGTTAGAAGAGCTTGAACTCTAGCTTGACCATCAGGTATTGCAATAACGTGAACTTCAGATATTCCTGGTGCGCCTTCCCAATAGTCTGCATTTGCTTTTAGAATTGTTGTTCCTTCAGCATCAAATTTTTCTACTTTAAAAGGACCAGTTCCTATTCCAGTTTTTCCAATAGTATCTCCAGATCCATTTGGGATCATTCTTAATCTGTAGTCAGTTAATAAAAGTGGAAAATCTGCAAAAGAAGTATTCAACTTCATTTTGACAGTATGTGCATCAACAACTTCAATATCTGTTACCGAACTCATACTTTTTTTTGCAGGCGATCCAATTTCTGGATCTTTAACTCTCATTAAAGAATATTTTACATCTTCAGCATCAAAATCAGAACCGTCGTGGAATTTTACACCTTTTCTTAAGTTAAAAGTCCATTCTGTTGCATCCGCATTTGCTGACCAATCCGTTGCTAGTTCAGCTGATGTAACTCCTTTAAGATCTTTTCTAACAAGACGATTTTGTGTCATAATTACAACCTGAAACAAACGTCCTTTAGTAATTGCGTCTAAATTTGTATCTTTTCCAAAACCTAGATCATGCGATATTTTAAAAACACCACTAGATGCATTGGCAAAAGAAAATGTTACAAATAGCGATACCAATGTAATTGATATCAATTTAAAAATGTTTTTCATAATTTCCTCTCTTTAAAAAGACGAAAGGTAGCAATTAGATAGTTATATAGCAACAGTGAAAATTATTGTTTTTTATTTGTTTTATTGGTTTATTTTGATTATCTAGAAAAAATTTAATGAAAAATTTAATTGATAAATATAGGTTTACAGTAAAGCCTGTTAGCTTAGAAAATTCAAATTCAGTAGAGCTTGCAAGATCAATTCAAGTTCACCCTTTAACATATCAAGAATTACCATACGATCCAGAGTACTCTAACTATGCTGGAAGGTTAACACTTGAAAAGTTATCTAATGTCAGTCCTGATGAAATGTATTGGAAAGGAAGACAAGAAATAATATTTAGACATACAGGAGAGCATCCTTTTGAAATTTCAGGCCCAGATGCTCTTAAATTACTACAGAAAATATTTCCAAGAGACATTTCAAAAATTTCAAAAGGGAGATGTTCATATCAATTCGCTTGTTATCACGATGGGGGAATGATTACAGATGGAGTGCTATTAAAAATTGATGAAAATAAATATTGGTTTGCACAGGCAGATGGGGATCTTTTTTCTTGGTACAAAGCTTATTCTAAAAATCTAGATGTTGAAATTAAAGATCCTGAAGTATGGGTTAGTCAAGTACAAGGTCCACTTTCCATGAAGCTACTTGAAAATGTAGCTGAAGGTTTTTCTGAAAATGACTGGAAATATTTTGATTGGAGAGAGCTGCAAATTTTAGATCAAAAAGTAATAGTAAGTCGAAGTGGTTTTACGAATGAGCTTGGTTGGGAAATTTATTTTCGTCCAGAAAATGAAACTGAAAAAATTGGAGATTATATTCTTGAGGAAGGGAAAAAGTTAGGTATGATTTTAGTTGCCACACCTGGGTTTAGATGTAGAAGAATTGAGGCGGGTCTGCTGTCCGCAGGTCAAGACTTTTCAAAAAAAACAAATCCTTTTTCAGTTGGGCTTGGTCGTTTTATAAATTTTGACAAAGAAGATTTTATTGGGAAAGAAGCTCTAATGAATTCAGATAAAAAATGTAGGACCTGGGGAATTAGAGTAGTAGATGGAACAGCAATAAAAGGAGAAAGTATTAAAATAAATGAAAAAAATATTGGCAAAATAACTTCGAGCACTTGGTCACCGTATCAAGTTTGTGGTGTTGGAATTATACATCTTGATAATAATGAAAATGGACCAGGAGATGTTGTTGATATTAAATGCACAGATGGAAAAGTACACAAAGGTGAAATCTGTAAATTACCTATGTACGACGTGCAGGGAGAAATAGTCAGAGGTTTAAATAGAAATATTCCTAGTGAGCCTAATCCTTGGTCTGGAATTAAAGCCTCAAACTAATAAAATTATTTAGTGAAGAGTAAAAAACAAATAATTACAGTTGGAGGTGGAGGTTTCACACACAACCAAGATGTAGATCTAGATCAATTTTTTTTGGATCAAATAAATAAGGAAAGCTGCTCTGTGGGATTTTTGCCAACCGCTAGCAGTGATGATTTAAAAAAAACTGAGCTTTTCTACAAAAGATTTGAAAACACTAACCTAAAAGTTTCCCATTTTAACCTTGTATCCAACGTCAAGGGTTTTGAAAACTGGCTTTCAAATTTAGATGCTGTTTATATTGGAGGAGGAAATACTAAATTTATGCTCAACTTATGGAAAAAAAATAATTTAATTGAGCTTTTTAAAGAAATTTATAAATCAGGCATAATTTTATCCGGAGTAAGTGCTGGTGCTGCGTGTTGGTTTGATTGTTTTCTTACAGACTCAGATGGGCCTGGCTTTAAGCCTTTGAATGGTATTGGGCTTATATCTGGAAGTTTTACTCCACATTATTCAGATGCAAAAAGAGCAGATAAATATAGAAAAAATATAAAAAATAAAACTTTGCCAAATGGTATAGCTGTCGATGATGGAGTTGCAGTACTTTTTATTGACGGAAAACCAACTGAGGTTTATTCTTCTAGAGAAAGTCATAATGCTTATTTTGTTGATCAAAATAAACAAATTAATTTAAAAGAATATATTAAAACTAATAATGAACGATAATATTTTACCAAGTCAAAAAATTTTTAGCATTAAAGATGCAAGAGAACTGTCACGAAAACGTCTACCTAAATTAGTTTTTGATTTTATTGATGGAGCATCTGGAGATGAAAAATTAGCAGAAATAAATAGCAGAGCTTTAGATCAAATTAGACTTGAACCTAAAGTTTTAAGAAATGTTGAAAAGAGATCTCTTAAAAAAAAATTATTAGGGTATGAATTTGATTTCCCTTTTGGTTTTGCTCCAATGGGAATGACTAATTTGTCATGGCCTGGAGCAGACTCTATGTTAGCTGCAGAAAGTGCAAGAAATAATATACCTACGTGTGTTTCTATGGCTTCTACAACAACTTTAGAAAAAATGTACGAACTTTCAGAAGGTCACTCATGGATGCAGTTATATATTTTTCAAGATGAAAATTTTGTCATGGAACTTTTAGATAGAGCTAAGAATACTGGATACGAAGTTGCAATATTAACTGTGGATGTTCCGGTACTTTCCAGAAGAACTAGAGATGATAAAAATGGTTTCTCCTACCCTTTTAAGATTGGTCCAAAACAATTTTTTGATTTTGCAACTCATCCTACTTGGTCTTTATCAACTTTACTAAGTGGTATTCCTAAACCAATGAATTATGTCACATCTAAAAGTGGAGATGGTATATTTAAAAGAAAAGAAAGTAGAGGCTCAACAGATTGGGATACGCTTAAGAGAGTAAGAGATAAATGGAAGGGAAAACTTATAATTAAAGGAGTGATGTCTCCTGACGATGCAGCACAAATTAAGGAAGCTGGTGCAGATGCAATTCAAGTTTCAAATCATGGTGGTAGACAATTAGATAGTGCTACAGCAGCAATAAATATGCTTCCATTAATAAGAAAGTCAGTGGGAAGTGATTACCCTTTAATTTTTGATAGTGGAATTAGAAGTGGAAGTGATATTGTAAGAGCACTTGCATTTGGTGCTGATTATGCAATGATTGGTAGACCCGTGATGTACGCAATGGGAGCTGATGGAAAAAAAGGATTGAGGAGAATTGTGGAAATAATTAAAGAAGAAGCCAGCACAACACTTGGGTTAGTAGGATTAAACGATATTAATGATGTAACTTCTAATATAGTAATAGATAGTACTATAAATAAGGTAAAATACTAAATGAGCGAAAACAAAATTAGAGGTGGAGCATTACTTGCGAGAGCTCTAAAAGATAAAGGAATTAGCAAAGTTTTCACCCTTTCAGGAGGTTTTTGTAACCCAGCAATTGAAGGTTTTGCTGAATGCCAAATTGAAGTTATTAACACTCCTCATGAACAAATTGCAGGTCATTTAGCAGATGGCAATACAAGAATTACTCGCAAACCCTCAGTATGTTTAGTTGGCCCTGAAGGTTTTACTAATGCTGTCCCTTCAATGATGGAGGCTTGGGGTGAGAGAAGTCCAATTATTTATATTACCGGATCTAGCAGTCTTAAAAGACAAGGTTCAGGTGGTTTTAAAGAAATTGACGATGTCTCAATAGCGGCACCTTTAACTAAATATAGCGCAAGTATTACTGATGGAACAAGAATAAGAGAATTTGTAGATAAAGCATATCATATTGCAACTAATGGTTATCCAGGCGCTGTACATCTTAGTCTTCCAGTTGATATAATGTTTTCATCTTTTGAGGAAGAAGTTGGTTTAGAAGAAAGACCATACTCTCAAAAAGCAAAACCTTTAGCGAAAGCTTGGCCAGACCCAAATTCACTTGCTGAAGTTTTAGAACTTGCTTGTAATTCAAAAAAACCAGTTATTATTGGTGGACACGGTGTTTGGTGGTCACACTCAGAAAAAAATCTTGAGGCAGCTGGTAATAATTTAAATATTCCAATTTTTAATGTTCCGTATCATCAAAAATTATTAGGAGAAGAAGCTAATGCTTATATGGGTTTGGCCGATATACATCAATACCCTCCTTCAGAATTTGCATTACATAATTCAGATCTAGTTCTTGTGGTTGGAGCACGATTAGATAATCAATTGAATTTTGGAAATCCACCTTTTATACCAGAATCAACAAAATTAGTTTGTGTGAATGGTTCACATGAAGAATTAGAACTTAATAGAGCTGCAGATTTTAGCTTACTAAGTGACCCTGGTGTTTTTTTAGATACATTATCCAACTTAAAAAAAAATAATAAATGGTCTTTGGATACAAAGTGGTTTGAAGAGAATAAAAAAAAGAAGAAAGAATGGGTTGATAAATCATTAAAAGATTTAGAAATTGAAGCTGAGGCATCTAAAAAAAATGGAGGAAAAATTCACCCTTTACAACTTTCATTGGATGTTCAAGATGCAATGGGTGAAAACGATTGGCTTGTTATCGATGGAGGAAACACTCATTTTTGGTCAGAGATTGCAATCAACATCGCAGGTGCTAAAGGGAAAAAATTAAAAGGAATATTACATCCTGGAACTTTTAGTATGTTAGGTGTTGGAGTTTCATTCGCTTTATCTGCTAAAAACCACAGTCCAGATTCAAATGTAGTTCTGATTAGTGGTGATGGTGCGTTTTTATCAGGAGGTATGTCTATTGAAAGTGTATTTTATGAGAAAAAACCTATTACTGTTGTAATTGATAATAACGGGGGTCTTGCTTCAATTGGCCAACAACAAGAAAGGTTATTTAAAAGTGGAAAAAGTGTAGGAACTGATTTTCGTGATATACCATTTCACAAGATATTTGAGGGTTTTGGAGGACATGGAGAATTAGTTAATAAAAGAGAGGAACTAGGTCCTGCACTTAAAAGAGCTATCGAAAGTGGAAAACCAGCATGCGTAAATGTTAAAGCAAAACCTGTATTAAGCCCAATAGTCTCTGCAGTTGCAAGCAAAAGAGAGAAATCATCAATAGAATAATTGTGGCAACTTTCTCTTCTCATTTATTAGACGCAACAAATGGCTCGCATGCTGCAAATGTTGATGTAATTATTTATCAAATTAATGAAAGCGGAGAAAAAAAAGTTTTCTGTGAAACCAAATCTGATGAAGGTGGTCGAATACTTCAAAAATTTGAATTAAGTTATGACGACTGTAAGTGTGATTATGAAATGGTTTGTAAAACTGGCAATTATTTTTCAGAAAAAAAAATAGTTTCAGAAATTAACATTAAATTTAAAATGGAAGATCAAAATAAAAAATATCATATCCCAATTATAATTTCTAAAAATAGCTATACAGTTTGGTGGTCAAAATAAAATGAGTAAAGAAAATTTTATTCCTCAAAAAAATATAAAATTAAATATGTCTAGACGTATCAGACGAACTCCATTTACAAATAAAGTAGAGGAATGTGGTGTGTCAGATTTTACTGTTGTTAATCACATGCTACTGCCAAAAGGTTTTAAAAATACCGTTGAAGAAGATTACTGGCATTTAAGAGAACAGGTTCAAGTATGGGATGTGTCTTGTCAAAGACAAGTTCAAATTACAGGTCCAGATGCCGAAAAACTTGTACAAAAAATGACACCTCGATCCATAAAAAAAATGGAAACCGGTAAATGTTTTTATATTCCAATAATTGATGAAACAGCCGGCATGATTAATGATCCAGTTTTATTAAAGCTAGACGATGATATGTTTTGGATTTCAATTGCAGACTCAGATATTTTACTTTGGGCAAAAGGTATTGCATTAGGATCAAAATTAAATGTAGAAATTATTGAACCAGATGTTTACCCACTAGCTATTCAGGGTCCTAAATCTGAAGATCTTTTAATTTCAATTTTTGGTGAGGATATAAAGAAATTAAAATTTTTTAATTTTAAAGTATTTGATTTTTTAGGAACTAAACAAATTATTGCTAGATCGGGATATAGTAAACAAGATGGTTTTGAAATATATTTTAAAGGATTTGAAACGTACTTTAATGAAATAGAGCTTGGAGAAAAACTTTGGGATACTGTGTGGGAGAATGGACAAAAATTTAATATTTCTCCAGGATGCCCAAATTTAATTGATAGAATTGAGGCTGGTTTAATGTCCTATGGAAATGATTTTACAAGAGAAAATAATCCATTGGAGTGTAATCTTGAGAAATATTGCAAACAGGAAGATGATCATGATTTTATAGGTAAAGAAGCTTTAAGAAAGATCCAATCTGATGGAATAGCGCAAAAAATGAGAGGAATATTGTTTGATGGAGACCCATGTAAGCCAACGGGTGTGCCCCTTCCAGTATATTCAAAAGATAATACAAAAATTGGCCAAATTGCTTCTGGAATTTATTCTCCAAGATTTAAAAAGAATATAGGTCTTTCTATGATTTTGAAAGATTACTGGGAAATTGGAAACCAAGTTTTTGTAAATACTTTCAATGGAAAAAACAGAAAAGGCATTATAACTTCTTTACCATTTCCAGATTAACCTTATATTTATCATTATGTTTAAACCTGTTATTGCCGGCTTCTCAAGATCACCTTTTACAATGGCAAGAAAAGGTGCACTCATTGATACAAAGCCAGTAAATCTATTGGCCGAAGTAATTAAAAATTTAGTCTCTAAATCTAATGTAAAAAAAGAGGATATTGAGGATATTGTTGTAGGTTGCGCATTCCAAACTGGAGAGCAGTCATTTAATATTGGAAAGTTAACAACATTTTTAACTAATATGGATGTCAAGACGTCAGGTATGACAGTTGACAGATGGTGCGGTTCTTCAATGGAGGCTATTCATATAGCTGCAGGTAAAATTTCACTAGGTGCAGGAAAAGTATTTATATGTGGGGGAGTAGAAAGTATGACCAGAGTTAATACAGGATTTGATCCCATACCTTATCCTGAAAATAAAAAAGATAATCCTCATGTATATTTTTCAATGGGAACTACCGCAGAAAATGTTGCAAAAAAATATAATATCTCAAGACATGAACAGCAGGAATTTGCAATCTCAAGTCATCAAAAAGCACATGAAGCTCAAACAAAAGGGAATTTTAAAAATGAAATAGTATCTATTGGTGATTGTGATACTGATGGAAATATTAGACCAGGTAGTACAATGGAAAAGTTAGATGGATTAAAACTTGCATTTGACGAAAATGGTACTGTTACAGCAGCAACTTCTTCACCTCTAACTGATGGTGCAGCTGCAACATTAATTTGCGAAGAAAATTATGCAAAAGAAAATAATTTAAATATTCTGGGAAGAATTGTGTCTACTGCAGTGCAAGGCTGTGATCCTGACTATATGGGATTAGGTCCAATTGGAGCGTCAAGGAAAGCTTTGGAGAGAGCTAATTTGTCAGCGGATAAAATTGATATTGTTGAATTGAATGAGGCTTTCGCTTCTCAATCTTTAGCATGCATTAAAGATTTAGGCATAGATAAAGATAAAGTTAATTTAGATGGTGGAGCACTTGCCCTTGGACATCCTCTTGGAGCAACAGGTGCAAGAATTACAGGGAAAGCTGCTGAATTACTTCAGAGAGAAAATAAAAAGTATGCTTTATCCACTCAATGTATTGGTTTGGGTATGGGAATTGCTACAGTAATCGAGTCTGTAAACTAAACTATCTATTTATTCCTCTTAATCTCTCAGATCTTCTTCTTAAAAGCTCAGCTGTAAGTAAAATTAATATTGATAGAACAATTAAACATGTTGCTACAGCTAAAATTGTAGGACTGAGTTGTTCTCTAAGACCAGTCCACATTTGGACTGGTATTGTAGTATTATCTAAACCAGCTAAGAATAATACAACCACCACTTCATCGAAAGATGTTACAAATGCAAATAAACCACCAGAAATAACACCAGGTAGAATTAATGGTAAAGTGATTTTCATAAAAGTATTGAAAGGATTGCTGCCCAAACTAGATGCAGCTCTAGTTATGCTATGATCAAACCCTGATAGTGTTGCAGTAACTGTGATTACCACAAATGGAGTTCCTAAAATAATATGGGCTAAAATTATACCTAAGTGTGTTGCGGCTAAACCTGCTTTTGCCATAAAAAAGAAAATTGCAACACCTGAAATAATTAATGGAACTATCATGGGAGAAATTAAAATCGCCATTATCAAACCTTTATAGGGCATATGTCTGCTGCTCAAACCTAAGGCAGCTAATGTACCAAGTATAATTGAACCAATGGTTGCAAATATTGCAATTATAAAACTATTTTTTGCAGCTAAGCCCCAAGGATTTTTTGTTCCATAGACCATATCTTTGTACCATCTCGTAGAAAATGCATCTGGATCAAGTCTCTTCATTCCATCTGTAAAAACTAAAAACTCTTCCGCATTAAATGATAATGGAAAAATTACAAACAATGGTGCAATTAAAAAGAAAAATACACATCCACAAACAAAAAGATAAAAATAATGCCAGATTCTATAATGAGGTTCAGTATATTTTGGTAAAGCCATAATTATCCTAATTTGATATTATCAACTCCCACAAGTTTGTTATAAATCCAATAAATAACTAACACTCCAGTCAGCAACATTAATCCCATTGCAGAAGCAAAACTCCAATCTAAAGTACTTTTCATATGATAAGCTATCTGATTACTTATAAGCGTTCCAGAGGCTCCTCCCACCAGAGCTGGAGTTATGTAATAACCAATTGCAAGTATAAATACTAATAAACAGCCCGCACCAATTCCAGGTATTGTAAGTGGGAAATATATTTTAAAAAAAGCAACTCCAGGAGTTGCGCCTAATGATTTTCCAGCCCTCATTAAACTTGGAGAGATTGTTTTCATGACACTATACAAGGGTAGTACCATAAATGGTAAAAGTATTTGTGTCATTGCAACATAAGTTCCAGTTTTATTGTACATCATCTCTGGCCTATTATCGTTTGTCACTAAACCAATCCAAACAAAAAAATCATTAACCAATCCTTGCTGCTGCAATAAAATCATCCAACTAGCAGTTCTTACAAGCAATGAGGTCCAAAATGGAAGCAGCACACAAATCATGAGCAAGTTACTATACTTCATTGGAAGAGTTGCTAATAAATGTGCAATTGGATAAGCCATTAAAAAACAAAAAAGAGTTACAAAAAAAGCTACCTCTAACGTTCGTGACCATAAAATTCTATGAATTCTTCTATTCTCAGCAACTTGTACTATTTTACCCTCTTCATTTGAGTACATATCTACGCCCTTTAAATACTTTGAATAAGTATAAGATGGAGCTCTTCTTTTAATTGCTCTCCAATAATCTACATTTCTCCACCTTTTATGCACTTTCATGATTTGCTCTTTATAGTTTCCTTCCTCAAACTTCTTCTGTTTTCTTGCAAGTTTTTTAAGAACACTCTTAAAGCCATTTTTTTCATAATTTAGTTGGGTTTGTAACTTTCCTGCTGTCTTATTCTCTACTAAAATTTTGTAATCTAAATAAAAAGCTTTAAACACTTCTTCGGATGGAAGCTCTTTACCATCCCACTGCTCCATTGCTTTGTATGTTTTGGGAAGCATGTTAGTAACCATTTTGTCATCTATACTTCTAGAAAACATGTCTGCGATAGGAATAATGTAAGTAATAATTAGAAATAAGAGTAATGGTGTTACTAAAAGAAAAGCTTTTATTTTATTTTTTTTTTCTGCTTGCTTAAGGCTTTCCTCTAAGGGAATTCCATCTGTTGATAATATTTTCTGTTCTGAGCTCATAAAAAAAGGGCGGTTATAGTAACCGCCCTAAATATAATATAAAATTAAAGTGTTTAAAACTTTAATTATTTAATACTAGCTTTCATAGCTTCCCACTGTTCACCAAGCTCTGTACCGTTATCAGCCCAGTACTCAGCGTTCACTAAGAAGTATTTTTTAAGGTTAGCTGGTGCAGTTGGCATATGTGGAACCATGTTCGTTTTTCCATCTTTATACCAAGGCTCTCCTGCTTCCATAACTGCAATTGATGATTTTCTCCATGGTGCATATGCAATATATTTTGCACTTCCTGCTAACATTTCAGTATTTGTCATCATTGCTAAAGCTTTTTTAGCATCCGCTTCGTTTGGTCCACCTTTAACTAATGCAAAATATTCGTAGTCAAGACCTTGTCCGTCCCAAACTTGAACTATTGGAGCACCTTCTCCTGTTGCAGCATTGAAAAATCTACCATTCCAACCAGTTGCCATTACAACTTCACCACTCATTAATAATTCTGGTGGTTGAGCACCTGCTGACCAAAATACACATCCGCCATTTGGATCTTCACAAAGTTTTTTGATTTTGTCCATAGCTCTAGTTACGTAAGCTGGGTCCTCTAATTTTTGGTAAATAAATTCACCACCTTTACCCATTTTTACACCATCTGCTGCTAAAGCAATTTCTAAGTTTGTAAGAGCACTTTTGTAAATAGCTCTTTTTCCAGGAAATCTTTTAGTGTTAAAGAAATCTTTAATAGTTGATGGAGTGCTTTTTAAAAGGTCGCTGTTGTAAGCATAGTTCCATGAATATAAAATATTTCCTACTGCACATTTACTAGGCATGTCTGTAAAGAAGTCCTCACTTGCAGGTGTACCATCTGGAGCTGGTGGAAAGTCTTTGTCAAAATCAAATTCAACAAAAATACCTTCGTCACATCCATTAATAGTATCGTAAGCGAATACATCAATAATATCCCATGTAATTGCTCCTGCTTCTTTTTGGGCTTTGATTTCTGATAATCCACCAGAATAATCTACCCACTCGATTGGTATACCCAATGCTTTTGCAGTTGGATCACCATATCCTAACTTTTGACTTTCTGTGTAAGCTCCACCCCATGATGCAACAACTACTGCAAATGCTGATGAAGATACTGAGATAGCAAAAGTTACGGCAAGTAATAATTTACTTAATTTTTTCATTTATCCTCCGTTTAAACGTTTTTTTATAAAAAAGGGAGTACAGCAACATAGGAAAAGAGAGTCAACAGTGGATTTTGGAAATTATGTTATAATGGGCTTATTTTGGGTCTAAAGCTCTCGCATCATGGCTATTCCATCCGATATTGATCTCGTTGCCTAATTTGATATCTAGATTTTGAGAACTATTTGGTACTTTTAAAATAAATTCTGAATTTCCGAGCAAGTTTAGCCTCACTCTAGTGTGATCGCCATGATAAATAACTTCTTCGATTTTGCCTTTTTGATTATTATCCATTTTATCTTTTGGATTTATTAAAGCTCTTTCAGGCCTAATAGATACTGTAGTTTTTTCTCCAACAGATTTAACTGATATTGGATTTGCAATAATTTCACCCTGATCTAGTTTAACCTTACAAGACCCATTTGATATATCTGAAATTTCTCCAGCAAAAGTATTATTTTCTCCAATAAATTCGGCAACAAATGAGTTTACCGGTTCCTCATACAACTTATCTGGACTTGAAAGTTGTTGAACTTTTCCATCATTGAAAACTGCAATTCTATTTGACATAGTTAATGCTTCACCTTGATCATGTGTAACATAGACAACAGTAACACCAATACTTTCATGAATATGTTTAATTTCATATTGCATACTTTCTCTTAAATTTTTATCTAACGCACCTAGAGGCTCATCCATTAAAACAACTGCCGGATCAAACACTAACGCTCTAGCTACTGCTACCCTTTGTTGTTGACCTCCAGAAAGTTGTCCTGGCATACGGTTTCCAAATCCCGATAATGAAACCATAGATAATGCTTTTTCTACTTTTTTATCGATATCATCTTTTGAAATTTTTCTTACTCTTAAGGGAAAAGCTAAATTTTCATAAACTGTCATATGTGGAAACAAAGCATAATTTTGAAAAACCATTCCAATACCTCTTTTGTGTGGAGGAATGTTCGAAATTGGATTTTTATCTAAATAAATTTCTCCATTAGTTGGTGTTTCAAAACCTGCAAGCATCATCAAGCATGTAGTTTTTCCTGAACCAGAGGGCCCGAGCATAGTTACAAACTCACCTTCTTCGATATCTAAATTTAAATCTTTAACAACTAATACTTTTCCATCGTAGCTTTTATCTACTTTATCAAATTTTACGAAATCTTCTTTTTTTGACATAAGTTAGTTTTTAAAACACTTAGTTCGGTTGTTTGCAATAGTTAATTAGCTCTTAATGTACAACTCTTTTGGAAAATTACAGAATAATTCAGATCCTTTGTCGGTAACTCTTATTGCCTCCGAGGCTTCAACTCCCCAATCACCAAATTGCATTACAGCTATCATATGAAAACACGCATTCGGCACTAGTTCAGTCATCTCTCCTTTATATATGTTAAGAGTATGCTCACCCCAATCTGGTGGGTAACCTATTCCAATTGAGTAACCAGTTCTTGATTTTTTCTCTATTCCATATTTATCTAAAATACCCCAAAAGGCTTGCGCTACATCATTTGCTGTATTTCCTGGTTTAGTGGCATCTATTCCAGCTTGAAGAGCTTCAATAGTTTTGTTCATTGTATCTATTTTTAATTGATCAGGTTTTCCAAGCAAGACTGTTCTGGCCATTGGTGCATGATATCTTTTATAAACTCCAGATAATTCAACGATTGTCGCCTCACCTTCAACAAACTTATCCTCTGTTGCTGTTAAATGAGAAGCAGATGTTCCTTTTCCTGTTGGGAGAAGTGTTGCGATACTTGAATATTCTCCACCAAAGTCAGGTGTCCCATAAAATAAAGTTTTTTGTATTTCTCCAACTGCATCGCATTGTCTGACACCCGGTTTAATTACCTCCATTGCGGTCTT
Organism: uncultured Pelagibacteraceae bacterium; assembly: GCA_902592715.1. GTDB lineage: Bacteria > Pseudomonadota > Alphaproteobacteria > Pelagibacterales > Pelagibacteraceae > Pelagibacter. The sequence goes on along the minus strand of CACJFS010000002.1, from coordinate 85,442 downwards.
CATCCCTTTTTCTGAAATTATAGCAGCAGTTTTCATGTAGTTAATTTCTGCTTCAGATTTTGCAAATCTTGCCCAATTAACTAATCGTTCTGAATCTTTTATTTTTGCGTTTGGTAAACCTTGTTTTATCTTTTCATAGCAAAAAGCAGTGAAGTAATGAGCATCCATCTCAACTCCAATTGAAAGCTTATCCCAATTTCTATCTTTGATAATCTGAACTAAATAATCGTAAGGATGTTTTGGCCATGTATGAATATAATTTTCATCATATACAATTATATTTTCATTTTTCAAATAAGTTTTAATGTACGCACCTCCTGAGTCTTGAGCTCTTACAAAACATAAAGGTTCATCAGCGTTAACATGAATAATTGCACATTGAGCATAATAAAAAGACCATGCATCGTAACCAGTTAAATAATTCATATTATTCGTGTCGTGAGAGATTAAAAGTTCAATACCTTTGTTCTCCATCATTGACTGAACTTTTTTTAATCGTTGTTTGTATTCTTCTTTGGTAAATGACATAAATATTTATCTGAATAATTTTCCAAACCCTGCTATGGGTTCTTTCTTTCCTATCTCTTGTAAAGTATCCCAGATAAGAGCTTGATTGCTAGATAATACAATTCTATTTAATTTTTTCTCAAGCTTTTCAATTATTGGTAACACTGGTAAAGCAGTACAAGATACAAATAGCGCATCAGCTTCACCGACATCAACTTTAGAAAGAACATCATATAAATAATTCTGATCTACTTTTCCAATGTCTGCATCAGATTCAATTCCAAAATATGAATTTGATGTTACGTTAAATCCCTCCCCTTCGATATATTCAATAACCTCATCATTTAATTTTTTACTATAGGGAGTGAACACAGCTAAATTCTTTACATTAAATTTTTTTAAAGCTTTGATAGCTGCGGTGCTTGGTGTTGTAAGGCTTGCATTTGGTTTTGAAATTTTCACTTTATTTTTTATATTTTCATACCCAGCAGCAATTGTGCCTGAAGTACAAGCATATACCACACAATCTATATTTTGATCAGGAAGTAAATCATTAGTAACTTCCGTTACTTTCTCCGACATTTTGATTAAATTTTCCTTAGTCAAAGGATTGTAGCATTCTATTCTGTTAACAAAAAAATCGATATTTTTGTCTTTTAAAACACTGGCAAAGTCTTTTTCAATAATAAAATCGCTAGCTAAAGCTATCAATCCAACTCTAGGATTAGATTCTTTAAAATATTTTGGTTCAATTTTTATAGAATGCATTTTTCTGATACAAATATATCATTGGAATTTGAATAATCATCAAAATTAAGGAGTATATAATGAAGATTGGCTTTATTGGATTAGGAAATGTTGGAGGAAAACTTGCAAGTTCACTATTAAGAAACAAGTTCGATGTTACTGTAAGAGATTTGGACAGTGGATTAGTAGAACAATTTAAAAAGTTAGGAGCTAAATCTGCAGTAACTCCAAAAGAATTAGCTGAGAAAGTTGAGTTGATAATAACTTGTCTGCCCTCGCCAGTAATATGTTCAGAGGTAATGGAAGGTTCAAATGGTGTTATTGAGGGTTTATCAGAAAATAAAATTTGGCTAGAAATGAGTACCACTGATGAGTACGAGGTGAAAAGAATTGGAGATAAAATAAAAAAATTAAAAGCGGTACCACTTGATGGTCCCGTAAGTGGAGGTTGTCATAGAGCAGCTACAGGTAATATTGCAATTTTTGTGGGTGGTGATCGAAAGTATTTTGAAAAGATATTGCCAGTTTTATCAACCATGGGAAGAAAAATACTACATACTGGTGAACTAGGTTCTGCATCAGTATTAAAAGTAATTACAAATTACTTGGCATCTGTTCATCTTGTTGCTCTAGGTGAGGCTTGGACTGTTGCAAAAAAATCAAATTTAGACTTATCAAAAGTTTACAAAGGTATTGCCGCTTCATCAGGTAATTCGTTCGTTCACGAAACAGAAAGCCAAGTGATACTAAATGGATCATACAACATTAACTTTACTATGGACTTAGTTTTAAAAGATACAGGGCTTTTTAATGAATTAGCAAAAAAATTAAATTCTTCATTAGAAATTTCACCGATGGTAGTTGATATATTTAAAGATGGACAAAAAAAATATGGCTCAAGAGCTTGGTCTTCAATGATAGTAAAAAGAATGGAAGATTTAAATAATATTTCATTTAGAGCTGAAGGTTTCCCTGAAGAATTAGTTGATAATGAAGTTGAAGAAAAGGGTTATGAAATTTAAATTTTATGCTACAATAAATTAATGATAGAAAAGAAAAATTTTTATATAAATGGAAAGTGGGTTTCTCCTACTAAACCCAATGACTTTGAAGTAATTAATCCATCAACTGAAGAAGCTTTTGCAATAATTTCTTTAGGATCTGCAGAAGATGCTGATAAAGCAATAAATGCTGCCAAAATTGCATACGAGACCTGGAGAGAAACTACAAAAGAAGAAAGATTAGCTTTACTTGAAAAGTTTGATGAAATTTATAAAAGAAGATGGGACGAAATGGTTGAGGCACAGTCTAAAGAAATGGGTGCACCTCTAGATTTCGCATCAGAAACTCATACTAAAATGGGTGCAGATATTTGTAGGAATAATATAGAAATTTTAAAAAATTTTAATTTTGAACATCAATTTGATCCTAAATCTAATAACCATATCAGATATGAACCAATTGGAGTTTGTGGATTAATTACGCCATGGAATTATCCAATGAACCAAATTATTTTAAAAGTTATTCCAGCTTTAGCTGCTGGATGTACAATGATTTTAAAACCGTCTGAAATTGCTCCAGTGTCAGCAGTATTGTTTGCTGAGATGATTGACGAAGCTGGCTTTCCTGCTGGAGTTTTTAATTTAGTGAATGGAAATGGAGAAGTTGTTGGAAATCATATGTCTGGTCATCCGGACATTGATATGGTCTCATTCACGGGATCAACAAGAGCTGGAAAACTAATTCAGAAAAATGCAGCTGATACTATAAAAAAAGTAACTCTTGAACTGGGTGGTAAAGGTGGAAATATAGTTTTTGCTGACTCATATCCTGATGCTGTTAGAGATGGTGTGAGGAATATAATGAGTAACTCAGGGCAATCATGTGATGCTCCAACAAGAATGTTGGTTGAAAAACCAATCTATGAAAGAGCAGTTAAAGAGGCTGTTGATGAGGCAAACAAAATTAAAGTTGATCTTGCATCTAAAAAAGGTGATCACATTGGACCTGTAGTTTCAAAAGTACAATACGATAAAGTTGTTAATCTTATTAATGAAGGTATTAAAGAAGGTGCAACGTTAGCTGCGGGTGGACCAGATTTGCCAAATGGACTTAACAAAGGTTATTTTGTAAAACCAACAATTTTTTCAGATGTAAATAATGATATGAAAATTGCTAGACAAGAAATTTTTGGACCTGTACTATCAATTATCCCGTTTGAAACTGAAGAAGAAGCAATAGCAATTACAAACGATACATCATATGGTCTTGGTAATTATCTACAAACTGAAGATAAAGAAAAAGCTAAAAGAGTTGCTAGAAAAGTTAGAGCTGGAACAGTTTATATAAATGGTCAAGCCACAGATACTGGAATGCCGTTTGGTGGTTATAAACAATCTGGCAATGGTCGTGAAGGTGGTGTCTGGGGTTTCACTGAATATTTAGAAGTTAAAGCAATTACCGGTTGGAATTAATAGCTTAAATAACTTATAATCAGAATTAGTAAATAGGGTTTTATATGATTGGTTATGTGATGGTAGGTACTAATAATTTAGATGATGCTATTAAATTTTACGATAAGGTCTTAGAAGTTATTGGTTTAGATAGAAACGAGACAATAGAAGATGATTATGCAGCATATGGAGCAAAAGGTACCAAAGATATAGAGTTTTACGTCACTAAACCTTTCAATAAAAAAGAAGCTACCTTTGGAAATGGAACGCAGATCACATTTTTAACTTCATCAAGATCTCATGTAGATAAATTTCATGAGATAGGTTTAAAAGCTGGAGGAACTAGTGAAGGATCTGGTGGTGAAAGACCAGAAGGCTCAGGAGTTTATTATTCTTATCTTCGTGATTTAGATGGAAATAAAATTTGTGCCTTTACAAGCAGTAAAGAATAAAATTTATGTCATACGACGCAATCAGGACAAAATTAGAAAACAATAAAATCATTATTTTAGATGGAGGTATGGGCGCAGAACTAGAAAAAAATGGCGCTCATATGGATAAGCATATGTGGTGTGGGAAGTGTTCTGTTGATCATCCTGAGTTGGTCAGAAAAGTGCATGAGGATTATATAAATGCTGGGGCCGATGTAATTACAACTAATACTTATAGTACTACCCCAATATCAATGAGACAGTACGGTTATGAAAACTCTATAGAAAAATTTAATCAAAAAAGTGTTGAGGTTGCAAAAGAAGCAATAGAAAATACAAATAAAGAAACTGTATTAGCTGGAAGTGTATCAACTTTTGGGAACTTTTATAAACTAGGTATCAAAGCAATGATACCTGGTTTTTACGAACAACTAAAAATTTTATCTGGCGCTGGAGTAGACTTAATTATTTTAGAAGCTATGTCCTCACAAGCTGACATAGTTGAAACAATGTTAAATTGTTCCACAAAAGTAAATATACCTGTTTGGTTATCAGTATCTTGCGTAATGGATGATCAAAAAAATATAATGCTTGGATATAATGATACCATTGACTCTGATACACATGTCTATGAAAACTTTGAGACATCCATAAATAATTTTAAAAAATTACACAGTGGTCCAATATTAGTTGCTCATTCAGATATAAATATTACAGGAAAAGCAATTGAAACTGCAAAGAAAAATTATGATGGAATAGTAGGAGCATATCCAAATAAAGGTTATTATGAAAAACCACATTGGCGATTTGTAGATGACATGACGCCGACTGGATATTTAAATGAAGTAAGGTCATGGATTAAAAATGGAGCTCAGATTATTGGTGGTTGTTGCGGGATCGGTGTAGAGGAAATAAAAGCAATTTCAGTTTTAAAAAACTAAAGTATATTTTGAGTATTATGAAAACATTTATTGGCGGTATTGGCTGTTTTTGGGACGAAAAGAAGTATGAGGGCATCAAAGGTATAGTCTCAACAGAATGCGGTTATTGTGGAGGGGACGATCCAAACGTCACTTACAAAGCTGTTTGTGGCGGAGATACAGGTCATATAGAAGTGGTCAAAGTTGAGTATGATGAAAAAGAAAAGTCATATGAAGATATGGTCAATTTATTTTTTGAATTGCACGACTCAACCCAAGTAAATCGACAAGGTACATATGTAGGAATTCAATATCGTTCTGAAATATTTTATAGTACAGAGGAAGAAAAACAGATTGCAGAAAAAGTTTTAAACGAGGTAAACAGCAAATTAAATGGAAAAGTTTCGACTAAAGTATCAAAAGAAAAAAATTACTGTAAAGCCGAAGGTTATCACCAAAAGTACGAACAAAAAAAATCATTAAAATATTGAAGAAAAAAAAATTACTCTCTGTTAGAAATCCAGAATTAACAACAGTTAAAGATAACAAAGCCTTATGGAACCTTCCGAAAACAAGAAGGTCTGGTTATAAAAATTTACATAAAATTAATAGATACAGTATTTTTTTAAGATCTGACTTAGTTCTAAAACTAAAGTCTAAACCAAATAAAACTATCAGTAATCTTACTTTAGTTAAGAAGATGACTAAAAATAAATCTTTTTGCTCTTTAATTGTTGGCAATCATCAAAATATATTATTTGAAAAATATGCCAAAGATTTTAAAAAAAACCAACCTCAAACAATTATGTCCATTACAAAAATGTTTGTTAATTTATTTATTGGAGAATTGGTAAATACTAAATTAATAGATCTTAATAAAAAAATTTCTCACTATTTGCCAAAAATTGGAAGTGGATATGCAAATGCAAAGATCCAAGATGTTTTAAACATGAATGTTATAAACTCTTATACTGAAGATTATACTAAGGCATACTCATCTTCATTTATGCACGAACCTGTTGGAGGATGGAGACTTCATAAAAATCTTAAAAATCATCTAAGCCAAGAGGAGTATTTAAATACAATTAAAAAATCTAAAAATAAAAGTTTAATTAATAATTCTGCTTATGCTTTTTATAAATCTGCAAATACAGATGTAGTTGGATTAATTATTGAAAAAGTGAGTGGTAGAACTTTAAGAGATTGGGTTTTATCAGCAGTTGAGGCTGCTGGATTTGAAGATGGATTATATATTGCATCAGATAGATATGGTATGCCTTGGATGTCTGGAGGTGGTTGCTTAATTACAAGAGACTTTTTACGAATGGGTTTACTCTTCGCAAGGAAAGGTATGGGTGTTGGGAATAGAAAAGTTGGATCTTCATCATTTTTTAATAAAACAATTGATAATGTAGGGCCAAAATATATGGATTTATCTAAAGACAAATATTTATATTACTCAAATTCTACAATGGTTTCGGGCAACATGATTGGACATTCAGGGTATGGCGGTCAGTTTCTTGCAACTAATTTTAAAACTGGCAATGTAGCCGCTTTTTTTTCTGTTCTAGAAACAAAATCAGCAACGAAAGAAAGTTATAAAACTGATATGATCAACATGCTGATAGATTTAGTTAATAAAAAATATTAAATTAAGAATATCTTTCAATTAAACTTTTTAAATGTTTGTCTGTAACACCACAGCATCCCCCAATAATTTGAATTTGTTTATCAATTAACTTTTCACATTCATTAGCAAATTCTTCCTCGGTAGAAGTCACAATAGCTTTGTGGGATTTTGTATCAAACTTATGGATCTCAGGATAAAACATCATCGGACCATTCCAATTATTTTTGATTACATTCAATCCATCATAAGAGTCAACTAACCAGGTATGCATGATACCATAAACATCTCCACCCATACTTGTAAGTGATTTTACAATATCATTTAGCAGTATAATTTTGTCATCAGGAATAAATTTTGGTTGCTCTTTATATTTGGTTTCATCATAAATTAACGAATTTTCTTTTTCCGCGCTAAAATTTCTACCGATAACACTGTTATCAAATTTGCTTATACAACAACTTAATCCTACCCAAACTGGTAATTCAGTTTCTAAAGCGGCATTCAATAAAATTTTTGCATGATCAATATCAAGTAACATTTCTAAAATTAAAATATCAGCTCCCTCCTCTTTTAAAATTTTAGCAGCTTCTTTATAATTTTGTTCCTCTTGTTTAAAAGAAGGTATGTACTTTGGATTTGGCACAAATTCATTTTCTTTTAATGAAAAAAAATTTGATAAACTTCCAGCAACCCCAATTTTATTTTCTTTACTTTTATTTTTTATTGCCTGTCTAGCTAATTTGACTGATTGGATAATAAATTCTTTAGTTTCTGCTCCACGATTAATGCTTTCAAGATTATGTCTCGTTGAACTAAAAGTATTTGCTGTAATCAAATCAGAACCAGCATCAATAAACTTTTCATGAACTTTAATTACTATGTCTTGTGATGTTATTGAAGCTAAGGCAGAAAAAGCAGAGGACATTTTGCCTCCCAATTTTGCAATTTCAGAACCATTTCCACCGTCTAAAAATATTTTTGATTTTGATTTTAACTTTTCCTTAAAATGCATTTATTTTTCATCTTTTGGAGCAAGCACTACTGCTAAAATTCCTCCTAACACAATCATTGTACTTCCCACTACTTCTCGCCAACCAAATATTTCATCTGTTAAAATTCCCGCTGATATAACTCCAACAACTACTTCGCTTAAATATAATATAGCGCAAAGACCTGCTCCTAAAACTGAGGGTGACCACATGATAACTACCCCTGTTGGAATAAAATAAAATACTGAAATAAGAACTAAAAAAGTAAACATTGATGTAAAAGCTTCAATGGGCGGCATAGGCCCTAGATAATCTTTTAAAATAAAGCCTGCAAAAATATTAAATATTGTTCCATAAAAAAAAAATGAGAATATGACAGGAAAAACACCATCTGTTTTTGTAATTTCTAACCGCACTAAGCCAGCTCCAAAAAGCACGCCTCCCACTAGCGCCAGTAAATCTCCTGCATTTTGTGGTAATGGTATAATATTAGATTGACTGAAAACAACCCACAGACCTCCAAGCGCTAAACTTAGAGTTAAAACCCTTTCTAAACCAGGTCTTTTCTTTAAAAAAAATATTTCAAATATGGTTGTCCAGATAGGTATCATGTAAAACATGATCAATGCTCGAACAACATCTGTTAATAAAAAACTTAGAGCGTAACATATAAAACCACTACCTGTTAAAAAACCAACAAAGGGAATTTCTAATCCTGATGTTCGACCTTTAGATTTTCTCCATAAAGATAAAGGTGTAAGCAATATAATACCAATCATCATTTGAGAAATAGTTCCCCAGCCTCCAGTAAGTCCACCGTCCTCTAAAATTCTTTGTGGAAGCCAATAAACTCCCCATGATCCAGCAGCTATGGCTAATGCAAAAGCTATTTTAAAATGATGTTTGTGTCTGACCATTAATTTAGTTTTGGTTTACGATTAGAAAAATTAAAAATTTCCTCATATCTTTTTGCAAAAGATATCACTTTTAAATCTTCTTTTTGTTTAGCTATAATTTGTATACCAATTGGAAATCCATTCTTATTAAACCCAATTGGTAAAGAAATAGATGGTAGGTAGAAAAGACTAGCAAATATATGTATTTCAATCCATCTATGGTAAGTATCCATTAGCTGATAATTAATTTTTTCAGGATGTCGTAAGTTTTTATCAAAAGGGAATGATTGTTGAGATGGTAGAGCTAAAAAATCAAAACTGCCAAACAAACTATTTACATCATTTGATAATTCAATTCTTGATTTGAGTGCAGATTTAACATCTTCCTCTGTTAGCTTAATGCCTTTATTATATTCCCATATCGCTTGCGGTGTCATTTCATTAATATCTTCAATGTTCATCGTAATTATATCTTCATAAATACTCTTAGCTCTCAATGTCCCCCAACAATTCCATAACTTATTGGCATCTATTTTTGGTTTTAAGTATTCAATGTTAACTTTATTTTTTTCAAGACTGTTTAATTGTTTGTTGCACATTTCAATTAACTCAGGATCATATTGATAATTACCGTTCATATCAGATAACCATCCGATCTTTATTTTAGAAAATTCTTGATCACTAATGTTGGTATCTTTAAATGAGTTTGTTAAATTAAAAGAAATTGGATCCTCTTTATGTTCTCCTGCTATTACATCTAAAAGAATAGCCATATCATCTGGTGTCCTTGCAAGACATCCTGGTGTTGAGATAATTGGAAGATTCTTTTTTTTATCATTTGTTCGATAATCAGGCAAAAGTCCCGGTGTTGGTCTAAAACCATAGACATTTGCATAAGCTGCTGGCGTTCTGCATGAACCCATCATATCTGTTCCATCTGCAAACGGTAATAGTTCGGCTGCAACAGCTACACCGGCTCCACCACTTGATCCTCCTGATGATTGTGTATTACCATAAATATTTGGCGTAATTCCAAACAGTCTATTTGCCGTATGTGCACCTACACCTAGTTCAGCAGTATTAGTTTTACCTATCATGATGCCGCCAGCATCTAATTGACGATCAACAATTAAAGAATTTTTTTTTGGAAAATAATCTTTATATCCTGGAAAACCATAAGTGGTTGGAAAATCAACTACATCTAATAAATCTTTTGACGCTAAAGGTAGGCCAAACAATGGCTTACTTTCATCAAAATTTTCATCTTTGTGTTTAGCCTCATTTATTATTTGCTCTTCGTCTTTAATTGAGACTATAGCATTTAAAGATGGGTTATATTTTTTTATTCTATCTATGTAAAAACTTACAACTTCACTCACAGAAATCTCTTTTTTATGAATTAATGAAATAATTTCTTTTACTGATTTGTTTTCAAGCATTGAGGTTAATTATTATCTAGCTTTTTTAATTGAAGCTAGAGTAATTTCCTTTGTTTCTTCTAAGGTTGCAATTCTTGGATTGGTTGCAAATGCTTGATCTTTCATTGCTTTTTCAGCGATTCTATCTACACAATCTTCAGGCACACCAATTTCACTTAAGCTTTTGGGAATTTTAATTCTATCAAGAATTTTTTCAACATTTGATATAAAGGCGTCTACAGAGTGGTCTTCAAATTGCATAGCCTCAGACATTCTTTTAACTTTTTCTTCCATGCCAGGTAAATTATATTTTAAAACAACAGGTAATATTATTGCGTTGGTTAAACCATGATGTGTATTATATTCAGCTCCAACCATATGAGCAATTGCATGAACTAACCCTAAACCTTTTAAAAAAGAAATTCCTGCCAAGCAAGATCCAACATGCATTCCACCTCTCGCAACTATATTGCTCGGGTCTTCAACAGCGGTGACCAAAGATTTTGATATCAAAGATAATCCTTCTAAAGCTGCACCATCACACATAGGATTAAAACCAGGAACGCAATACCCTTCTATGCCATGTATTAAAGCATCTGCACCAGTCCAAGCCGTAAGGTTTGCTGGAAGACCAACAGTCAATTCAGGATCTAGTAATGCTAAAGAAGGTCTAACATCTGGATGCCACATGCAAAATTTCATTCCTTCTTTTAAGTATGTAACCATTGCTGTGATTTCTGTTTCTGCACCAGTGCCTGCTGTTGTGGGAATAGTTATAATCTTTGGAAAAGGATTATCTTTACTAATTTTGGGAGGAGTTAGTTCAAATTCAAAATCTCTGAGTGGCACGTCATTATTAGCAGTAAGGCATATTAATTTACCACCATCCATTGCACTTCCTCCACCGATTGCAATTATAGAGTCGTGATTTCCATCTTTAAATTTTTTTACTCCATTTGAAATTTCGTCTTCTCGAGGGTTTGGAGATATGTCAAAAAATAAATCTGATTTTACATTTGAGCTGTTTAAATAACTTTTTAAATTTATAATAAATGGTAGCTTTGGACTTCCTTTATCTGTAACTATTAATGGATTTTTAATATCTAAATTATTACAGATGCTTCCTATTTCTTTTAATCTACCAGGGCCATAAGCAATGTTAGTAGGAAATGTCCAGTCTTGATTGGATAGAATATCAGTTTCATTGAGTTTAAAACTTTGCATAACTTAGATAAAGTATACAATTTTAAAAAATTATAAATGAATATTTCGTCCGAAAAAACAGATTTAAAAAATACTTATTTAGCAATAGTTACAATGCTCTTAGCAATTCTATGCGTAGACATGTATATGGTTGTAATTAAATTTTTAGGAGATGAGTATTCGGTAATTCAGCTTGCTGTTTTCAGAAATATTGCAGGTGTTATTCCTCTTTTTGTTCTAATTCTATTTACAAAAGAGTATTTCTCAATTTTCAAAAATTTAAACAACAAATTTATAATTTTAAGCTTTTTAAGAGGACTTGCTTTCTTGTCTATGAATATCTTCATATTTATCTCAGTAATTAATCTTGAATTTGCAACTGCAATGGTTCTTACATTTTCGTCACCATTTTTCATTGTAATTTTATCAATAATTTTTTTAAATGATAAGGTGGGTATTTATCGATGGTCAGCAATATTTATTGGATTTTTTGGAGTTGTACTAATTGTTCAGCCAGGAAGCGATATATTTAGTTTTTATTCAATATTTCCTGTATTAACTGCGATTGCTTGGGCTTTTACAGTTATAATTTTAAAATTTATACCAGATGGACACTCAACAGCAAAAATACAACTTTATACTTTAATCTTTAATGTAATTGGTGGAGTAATATTATTTTTAATAACCACTGGACATACTGATATTAAAAGTACTCAAGACTTTCTGTTAATGATATTAACTGGAATACTAGGTGGGACAGCTGCAATACTTTTCATTTATGCTTATAGATTAATTTCTGCAAGCAAGATGGCATCTTTTGAATATTTTGGCATCCCATCATCTTTTGTTTTAGGTTGGTGGTTTTTTAACGAGGCGCCTTGGGAACAATTATTTCCTGGAGTTTTTGTGATTGTGTTTGCAGGAATGATAATTATTTGGAGAGATAAAGTTAAACAAAAAAGTACTAAGGTAAGTAGAGAGATTAATTAGCAGACTTCATTGACTTCATAACTATTGCTCTATCAATTTCACCAATCAATTTTCCTGTATCTGTATCTACAACTGGAAATTTCTGATCTGTATCAACTAGTTTATCAATCAATGTCTCAATTTTTGAGTCATGTGGAATATTATTAGATCCATCTTCAAACAATTTTTTTGTATCATCACAACATTCTTCTCTCATTACTTTGCTTGCACTTAAGACTTTATATTTTGGAACATCTTCACAGAAATCTTTTACATATTGATCTTTAGGATTTGCAACAATTTCCTCTGGGGTACCAACTTGTGAAACCTCACCATCCTTCATAATAGCAATATGATCTCCCATCTTTATGGCTTCTAAGAAATCGTGCGTAATAAAAACCATTGTCTTTTGAAGTTTTTCTTGAATTTTTAATAATTCATCCTGCATTTCTCTTCTAATTAGTGGGTCAAGTGCAGAAAAAGGTTCATCAAAAATTAAGATTTCTGGATCAACTGCGAGTGCCCTTGCAAGTCCAACTCTTTGTTGCATACCACCAGAAAGTTCTCTTGGATAATTATTGTGCCAACCTTCCAAGCCTACCATTTTTAAAACATCCATTGACTTTTCTATTCGATCATTTTTTTTGTTACCTCTAATTTCTAATCCATAACCAATATTTTCAATAACTGTTCTATGTGGGAATAATCCAAAATGTTGAAAAACCATGCTCATCTTATTTCTTCTTAAATCTAATAAATCTCTTCCATTCATTTTTGTAACATCTACATCATCCATTTTAACTGTACCAGAGGTCGGTTCAATTAGTCTTGAAATGCATCTGACTAAAGTTGATTTTCCACTTCCAGATAAACCCATCACTACAAATGTTTCACCTTTCTCAATTGAAAAGCTAACATCTTTAACAGCAACAACATGTCCAGTTTTTTCTTGAACTTCTTTGATTGATAAATTTTTATCTAAATTTTTTATAATTCTTTTTTCGTCTGGTCCAAATAATTTCCAAACGTTAGTACAAGTTATTTTTGCTTGATTACTCATATTTTGTTATTTTAATAACATAAAAATAGACAATATTTTTCTTTAAATGTAAAATTATTTATTTTAAATTTCTAGAATTATGTCATCTGAAGTCTCTAGTATCCAAGGAAAATCAATTTCATCTAAAAATATAATTACATATTCTTTAGTTCTATTAACTTTTTTAGTTGCATTGTGGTTATCTTTTCAAAGCGACGGTCCTTCAAAAATGCCAAAAGTAGTAACTGATCAATTTACATTTACAGCATGGGTTAATGAAGGTGAGGATTACTTAAAAAAAAATTATAGATGGATTACAAAAATAATAGCTAGTTACATTAAAAATATTTATTATTTTGTTGAAGACTTTCTTCTCGACTCTCCTTGGCTATTAATTGCAGCGTTAGTATTTTTACCCTGTTTAATTGCAGGTGGCTTGAGATTGGGTCTATATTCCTTATTCGTAATTTATTTTTGGGGCGCTACAGGTATGTGGGAACCTTCCCTTCAAACTGTAGCATTGATGGGTTTATCTGTATTAATGTGTGTGGTTGTAGGCGTGACCTTGGGTGTTATGTGCTCTCAAAGTGATCGATTTGAAAATTTTATGAAACCTATTTTAGATACAATGCAAGTGATGCCAGCTTTTGTTTATCTTTTTCCAGCTTTATTCTTTTTTGGCATTGGAGGAGCGCCCGCAATATTAGCCACTATGATTTATTCTATGCCTCCAATAATTAGATTAACAAATACAGGAATTAGACAAGTTTCCGCGGAGACAATAGAGTCAGCAACGTCATTTGGCTCAAGTAAATTACAACTTTTATTCAAAATTAAAATTCCACTTTCATTACCCAGTATAATGATGGGTATAAACCAAGTTATTATGATGGCATTGGCGCTTGTAGTTCTTGCATGTTTTATTGGGGCTGAAGGTATTGGCGGTCAAGTGTGGCAAGCAATTAGAAGACTAGACGTTGGTTGGGCGATGGAAGGAGGGCTTTGTATTCTTTTTATGGCTATAATGTTTGATAGATTTAGTATGTCTTTCAGTAAAACAGAACAATCTCTACCCTCTAATGTTCAAAAATTTTATTTACTTCCTCAATCTTGGGAAAAATATTTAATTGCTAGAGTTATAGAAAAACCTTTAGAATTTTTAAGTGGATTAACTAATTTTGTATGTATTAATTTAACAAGGTCAATTGCTTATGTATTTGAATTTTGTATTTCATTATCAAATAAAAATACTGCTAGAGATATAGGTGAAGCTATAACAAGAAGATATTATATCATACCTTCTTTTTTTCTTGTTCTAGCTATATCATTTGTAGACTCTTATTTAATTAGCATAGGATCTTTTCCTGAAGAATGGAGATTGTCAATTAGACAACCAATTTCCAGTGCCGTAGACTCATTAACAGTCAATCCCGGCTTTATTGCATTTACTAAAGCTCTTAGAGCATTTGTTTATCTAAAGCTTTTACGACCACTTGATATCTTCTTAACGCATGTGCCATGGTGGTATACATTGGGAGTATTCTCTGCGATTGGTTATTTTACTGTTGGCATAAGATTTGCAATTATAACTGCATTGTTATTACTTTTTATTGGTGCTTGTGGGATATGGCCTCAGTCAATGATAACACTGTCCTCTGTTTTGGTGTCAGTAGCTTTATGTTTTATGATTGGAGTTCCTCTTGGAATAATTGCTTCTTATAATGAGAGATTTAGAAATGTTCAAAATGTTGTTTTAGATGCTATGCAGACATTACCTTATTTCTGTTATTTAATTCCTGTTTTGATGTTTTTTGGTGGAGGTGTTGTTTCAGCAATATTAGCAACAGTTATATATTCGATACCGCCTATAATTAGATTAACTTCTTTAGGTTTAACTCAAGTATCTGGAACTTACTCGGAGGTTTCGCGTTCTTTCGGTGGTACACTATTGCAAACATTAAATAAAATTAAATTTCCATTGGCAATACCAAGTTTAGTGATTGGATTTAATCAAACGGTAATTATGGCGTTTGCTATGCAAATTGTTACACCCTTAATTGGTGGAAAGGGATTAGGTTTAGAAGTATTTAATGGATTGGCAAGATCCGACACTGGTAGGGGCTTGGCAGCAGGTATAGGAATAGTATTATTAGCAATAATTATAGACAGAATATCACTCGCTTGGACAAAAAAACAAAGAGAAGCTCTAGGTTTATAAAAACAAGCAAAAGATACATTTTTCTCAGTTTACAAACGACTAGTTTTTGTTTTAAAATATAACTTTAATTAATTAAATGAGAGGAAATAAATGAGATTATCAAAAACAATATCAGCTCTATTTTTATCTTTCGTAATTTTATTTGCTAGTCTTACTCAGGCTAATGCAAAAAGATTACATGCTGCTATTGCTGACTGGACAGGTGGAATTATTACTTGTGAAGTTGCAGTAGGAATTCTTGAAAGAGAAATGGGCTATAAAGTTAAACAAACAGTATTCCCATCAGGAACTGGATTATGGGAAGCAATTGCTGCTGGTGAACTTGATTTTGCTTGTGAAAGCTGGCCAAGTTATGCAGAGGCAGATGATGTTATGTTTAATGAAGATTTAATTTACGATGGTAAAGTTGTAAAATCATACAAGGGTGATGGAACAGTTGATCTTTTAGGAACAACTGGAATTATCGGTATGTCTGATTACTGGATCCCTAGATATGCAGCTGAAAAATTTGGAATTAAAACTTGGAGAGATTTAAACAAACATAAGAAAGAGTTTGCAACAATCGAAACTGGCGGCAAAGGAAGATTAATTGGATGTCCTGTAGCTGGTTGGAACTGTCACGACCAAAAAAGATTAGATCTTTTAGGAATTGACTTTCAAGCGGATGAGCTAGGAACAGAGGCTGCTGCAGTTGCAGAAGCTAAAGCTGCTTATATGAGAAAAGAACCATTCTTATTATACCTTTGGTCACCACACTGGTTCTTTGGTGAGTTTGACATGGTAGGAGTAGGTCTTCCTGATTACAAAACTTGTGCAGGAGATACATTTACTGAAGCAAACAACTGGAAAACTTGTGGTACAGATGGATGGCCAGCAACTGGTTGGGATAAAGATTATACTATGAATTATGGTAATCCTGATACATTTGCTAAACCAGAACATGCTAAAGCAAAAGCTTTTTTTGAAAGAATGAGATTAGACAACTTAGACCAAGCTAAGATGCTTGTTGAAGTTGATATCAAAAAAAGAGATGTCAAAGAAGTTGTAAATGAGTGGTTAGACAACAATCCAGACAAATGGAAAAGTTGGTTACCTAACTAAAAATTTAACTTTAAAAAATAATTAAGGGCTTTGTGAAAACAGAGCCCTTTTTTTTTACATGCATATAATTCATCGAGGGATTGTAAATAAAAATTACAAAGAAAACTGTCTAGAGTCATTTAGAGCATCATTTAAAAAAAAATTTGGTATTGAAACTGATATTCACACAACCAATGATAATAAATTTGTATGCTTTCATGATTTTACTTTAAGAAGAATTTTCAAATTAAATAAAAGTATAAAAAATATTAATTATGGAGAATTAAAAAAAATTAAGTACAAAAAATTTAAAATACCTCTGTTAAAGGAGGTTTTAGAGCTATCAAAAAATAAATTTCCTATATTTATAGAAATAAAACCATTACTAAAAAAAAAGATCTTATCTAAGTTAATAAGCGAGACTAAGAAATTTAAAAAATGTATTTTTATCTCCTTTAAACATGAAAATATTCATAATCTTTTAAAAATTAATTCAAAAGTTAATGTTGGTTTATCATTTTCTAATAAAGACAGTGTTAAGTCGATTTTAAAATATGGGTTAAATAAAAAAATTAAGTATCTAATATTAGATAAGAAGTTTTTAGATAATAAGAAAGTACAACTGATCAGTAAGGAAAAATATTACTACACAATTAAAACTAGAAAAGAATTTTTTAAATATAACAAAAATAATAATCTTATATTTGAAAATTTATGATTTATATTGTTTAAGATATTCCAATCTGCCAATTATCTCATCTCTGTCTAGATAGTAGCCTTGGAGATGACGATGACCTGAATTTGGATCAAAAGCTGTTCTACCATGCAAAACACGTCTATTATTAAAAGAAAATATATCTCCTGGCCCTAGTCTAAATTTTATCTGAAATTTATCATCATGCAAAAGATTTCCAAATCTATGGTGAGCTTTATAAACTTGGTCCATTTTGTCGGGGTGGCAGTCCAGAGCATCCATAGTTGCTACACTAAACCTAATATCATGAAAATCTTTATCTTTTGTTAAACTAATTGCTGGGGCATGAAAGCTTCGATGAGATTCTTGAGTATAATCCTTATCTCTAAATTTTAGTGGGACAGAGATTAGTGTTTCAAATATATCTTTTTCATATTTTCTTAAATAATCAGCAACAGCAAATCCATCAATGGCAGAGGAGTCTCCGCCCTTTGCATCATTTACCAAACAATGCAAAAACTGGTAACCAGGAGGTAATTCAAACCAAGGTAAATCCATGTGGTTTCTTAAAGCATGTGCTGTATATGCAGAATTATTTGGTTTTGGAATATTGATAACTTCAAAAGGAGTTTTAAAAAAAGTTTCTCTTACGTGACTTATCCTGTGAAGAATTTCAAAACCCGATTTTTTTTCAGTCGGTGAATTTTTTACAATTGCAATGCCTTTATGATGTAGAAGCTCTAACCATTTTATTAATCCTTCATCGGAATTAATTACTTCATCATGTTCAATACAAATTGATTCAAAATCTTGTTCTAAATTATTGTTCCAAAGTTGATAAGGCGAAATAAATTGTTGTTTATTTTTAATAGTATAGCAATTTTCTCTCAACCAGTTAGGATCGTAATAACTGGTGTGGTCTCCTTCACTCCACTCTATTTCTAATTTGCCATCACCATTTAAAGAATATTTTTTAGGATTTATTTCTTTAGATACCTCTAAAATGTTAAACATTCTATGTCTGGAGTCTCTATCATGTGCTGTCGGACAATTATCTCTTAACCACATGTAATTAAATTTACTTTCTTCACCATCGTTCCAGGTAATTTGTAAATAAGTGCTGTTTTTTGCGATTTTAGAAATCGAATTCATAGTAAATAATTATATAAAATCAAAAAAAATTCAATTCAATTAATAGTTGTATTTAATAAAGTTATTTTATTGTTGATTTGCTTTGATGTATTAAAAGAACTAAACTTTAATTAAATATGTCTAAAATCGAAATCAATAACGTATACAAAATTTTTGGTCCTAAGCCCGAAAGCGTTCTTAAAATGGTACAAGAAGGGGCTAAAAAAGAGGATGTTCTTGAAAAAACTGGACATACTGTTGGATTAGATAATGTATCCCTAAAAATTGAAGAAGGAGAGACATTTGTTTGTATGGGCTTGTCGGGATCAGGGAAGTCTACATTAATTAGACATTTAAATAGATTAATTGATCCGACTGCTGGAGAAATTTTAGTAGAAGGTAAAGATGTTACAACTTTAAATAAAGAACAGTTAATAGAATTTAGAAGACAGAAAATGAGTATGGTATTCCAAAGATTTGGGCTATTTCCTCATAAAACAGTTTTGCAAAATGTTGGCTATGGACTTGAAATGCAAGGTATGGAGGTTGAGAAGAGAAATTCTATTGCGATGGAAAAAATTGAGTCAGTTGGTTTAACTGGATTTGAAAATCAGTATCCTGCACAGCTTTCAGGGGGTATGCAACAACGAGTAGGTCTTGCTAGAGCTTTAGCTACTGACACAGATATTATGCTAATGGATGAAGCTTTTTCTGCATTAGATCCTTTGATTAGAAGTGATATGCAAAAACAACTAATAGACCTCCAATCAGAATTAAAAAAAACCATAGTATTTATTACTCATGATCTTGATGAATCTTTAAGGTTAGGAGATCATATTGGAATTTTGAATGCAGGAAAACTTGTGCAGGTAGGAACTCCTGTAGAAATTATAATGAACCCTGCTGATGAATATGTTGAGGCATTTGTAAAAGACGTAAATAGAACAAAAGTTATTAAAGCAAAAATTATAATGAAACCAGTAAATCAATCAGATGATATTGATAAATCAAACTTGATTAAAGTAGGAGAAGATCAATTTGTAGAGGAGTTTCTACCTCAAGTTGTTTGTAGTAATTCTAATTGTGAAGTAGTCGATAAAGAAGGAAATGCTAAAGGGTATATATCTAATAAAGAATTACAAGAATCGCTCTCAAACTCATAATTAGATTACACAGTTATGGAAAAAAGCCTAACTAATATTGTTGATTTAGATAAATATCCAATTCACGATTTAGACTCACCAAAGATTAAGAAAATAATTGAAAAATGTAAAACTGAATTAGATAGCGATAGCTGTTCAGTAATTCCCAATTTTATTTTACCAAATTCTTTAAATGTAATGAAAAAAGAATTAGAACAACAGCTTGATGAAGTCTTTATGTCTAAAGAAAGTATAAACGCTTACCTTTACGCAAAAGACGACCCTACTCTTCCTAAAGATCATCCAAAAAGAATATTTATGGACAGATTTAATGGATATTTAAATTCTGACTGTTTTGCAAAAAATTCGGAGATGAAATTTCTTTACGAAACTGAGGAATTATTAAAATTTGTATCTGCTTGCCTAGGGATTGCGCCTATATATAGATGGGCTGATCCTTTAGCCTGTCATGCATATAATGTTATGGAGCCTGATGGAATATTGCCTTGGCATTTTGATAGTTGTGAATTTACTTTAAGTCTAATGATTCAAAAACCAGAAAAAGGTGGAATATTTGAATATTGTCCTAACATAAGAGAACCGGGTAACGAAAAATTTGATGATGTGAAGAAAGTCTTAGATGGAGACCGATCAAGAGTAAAACGGCTTGAGCTTGAACCTGGTGATTTGCAGATATTTAAAGGTAGATTTACTATGCATAGAGTAACTAAAATTATAGGCAAAACATCGCGTTATATGTGCATACCTGCATACGTATTAGATCCATGGAGAGTAAATACACCTGAGCATTCAAAAGCAATTTACGGAAAAGTATTGCCCATACATTTAGAAAGAAATAATGTTAGATCTGACGGATTAACAGATTAATGTCGTACAATTTTAAAAATAAAAAAATAATTATCTCTGCTGGAGCTTCAGGAATTGGATGGGCAACAGCAAAAGAGTGTCTTGAACAAGGTGCTAAGGTATTCGTTTGTGATGTTGATAAAAAATCTATAAATAAATTAAAGAAAAATCCTTTAAATAATAAAAGGTTGTTCTCTTTTCATTGCGATGCCTCAAATGAAAATGATGTAATAAATTTTTTTAAAGAAATTAAAAAAAAAACACAAAAAATTGATGCACTAATTAATAATGTTGGGGTTGCGGGCCCAACAGGAACTATGGACAAACTTAAAACAAAAGATTGGGAACAAACTTTAAAGATAAATGTAATTAGTCATTTTATTTTTTCAAAATTAGCAATCCCAATGTTAAAAAAAAACAAAGGTGGTTCAGTAGTCAATCTATCTTCTACAGCAGGTATATTTGGGTTTCCATTAAGGTCTCCTTACTCAGCAAGCAAATGGGCGGTAGTTGGAATGACTAAAACTTTAGCAATGGAATTAGGAAAGTTTAAAATTAGAGTAAATGCAATATGTCCTGGAACTGTCAAAGGAGATAGAATGGGAAGAGTTATTAGAGATAAAGCTAAATTTTTGAAAATTTCAAAAAAAGCTGTGGAGAGTGAGTTTGTTTCTATGACATCTCTTAATACGTGGGTTTATGAAAAAGATATTGGTAAAATGTGTTGCTATTTAATTTCTGATGAGTCTTCTAGAATTTCTGGTCAAGTAGTTGGCGTTGATGGGAATACTTTAAGAATGCATTAGAGTTTTAAATATTTTCAATAAATTCTATTAAGTTATTTGCTATTTGGTCAGGAGCTTCTATCAAAAAAGAGTGCTTTACCTCTGGTATGATAACCAATTTAGAATCTTTTATCTCATTAGACATTTTTTTGTTATGGACAGGAGTACATCCACCATCATTTTCTCCTGTCATAAATAGACAGGGTTTCTTTATATCTTTTAGCCAAGAGATCATCTCAGTTTCTGCATAAATTTTAAAAACATTTATAAATACATCTTTATCTGTATCTATTACCTGTTTTAATCTTCTAGATACTAGGTCTGGATTTTTTTCAATAAAATTATCTGTAAACCATCTGTTAGTAAGATTTTTTAATGTTTGTTCAACTCCCTTATCTTTTAGATCTGAAATTACATTCCAAACTTTTTGTTTATCTTCATCAGATCTTCCTGCAACTGTTGATAATAAGCCTACTGACAAAACTCTTTCAGGAAACTTTTTGGCATAAGCAGGGGCAATCATGCCCCCTAAAGAATGCCCCATAAAATGGGCTTTTTGGATGTTTGTCTTTTCTCTTACTCTTTCAAGATCTAATACAAGATCGTCTAAATTAAAATCTTTATTATCCACAGGTGATTTTCCATGACCTCTTAAATCGTATGTCACAATTGTAAACCTATCTTTAAGTTTTGGAGCTATAAATCTCCATGCATCTTCTGCGCCTCCAACTCCATGAGTTAAAAATATTGCAGGTCCTGATCCTGTGACTGAGTAATTGCAATCTATGATGCCCATAGATATTTATGCGACTTGTATATTAGATTTTTTGAAATATGGGATTACGTTTTCACCAATTCTATACATTGACTCTATTAGATCTTCTTGTGATTGTCCAAAACTTGAGCTAAGAATTACCTCGTCAACTCCTGCTTCGGCATAAACGCTAAGTTTATCGATCATTTCATTTAAAGGACAAATTAAAAGATTTTCTTTTAATTCTTCTAACGTTTGTTTTCTTGGTAAAGCTTCTATATTCCCCTCTTTTACCTTACCTGGTCCTGTAAACATATTATCAAATCTTTTGTAATACTCATAAGCAAGCTTTGTTTTCTCTCTTGCCTCATTTTCGTCCTTTGCTAAATAAGCCATCCTTTGCATTGAAAGTTTGAGTAATTTACCTTTTTCACCTAATTGAACACAGCCTTCTTTAAATGCATTAACTCTACTTAATAAAAGATCTTTTGTTCCTGATAGCACTGTTGACTGAACATGAAATCCTCTTGAAGCTGCATCTTTTATACTTTCTAAATTCATTGCAGCAACCATCATTGGTATAGGATTGCTTAGAGGTCGAGGCATTATAGTTAAAGGTTCAAAGTCATAATATTTTCCCTTGTACGAAACTTCTTTATTTTTTAATAACAATTGTAGAACTTCTAGAGACTCTACAAATTTTTCTTTTGATTGTTCTATTGGTGTTCCAAGTCTTTTCATTTCCCATGGAAATGCTCCTCTTCCTACACCCAATATTAATCTTCCATCAGTTAATATATCAGCAGTAGCCACTTCACCAGCATATGTTCTCATATCGTGAAGAGGCAAAACAACTATCCCAGTTGTTATTTTAATATTTTTTGTAACTGATGCAATTTTTACAGCCATCTGCAAAGGTGATGGCATCATTAGCAAGTTTATTAAATGATGCTCTGGTATTGACACAGTTGCATATCCAAGTTTTTCAGCAGTCACACATTCTTCAAGCATATTTTTAAAATGCTGCTTTGAACCAATGCTTGTATCTGGCATGTAACTTGTTAAAAAATGATTAAAATCCATATAACTAAATTACCATTTTAAGTTTTCTTTAGATATCTATTTTCTAATTTTATTTTCATATTTTTTTCTAAGATTTTGAAGTTCAACTAAATACTCATCTCTTATATTTGATAATTGATTGATTGATTTTCCTTTTGCTTGCTTTTTTGTACCAGAAATCAACCTTTCTGAGAGCTTTTTTGACAACTTTGGAGCTTTAAGCTTAGTCCAAGGAAGTTTTAATGCAGGCCCAAATTGTTCAAGCATATGCTTCATTCCGGCTTTTCCTCCTGCTAAATGAAAAGTTAAAAATGTTCCCATTAGTGAGTATCTTAAACCCGGACCGTCCTCAATAGCTCTATCTAAATCCTCTGTTGAGGCATACCCATCATTTATAATATGAAGTGCTTCTCTCCACAAAGCTTCTTGAAGTCTATCAGATAGATAGCCTGGTAACTCCTTTTTAAGTATAATTGGGTTCATTGAGATCGATTTATAAAATTTATTTGCCTCATTTAATGATTTAGAACTAGTTTTTTTTCCTGGGACTATTTCAACTAAAGGTAGTAAATAAACAGGATTAAATGGATGGGCAATGATACCCCTTTCATTATTTTTACATTTTGAAAAAATTCTTGAGGGCAATAATCCAGACGAGCTAGAAGATATCAAGACTTCAGGTTTACAATTATTTGAAATTTTACTTATTAATTGAGTTTTAAGTTTATAGTTTTCAGGAGCACATTCTTGAATTAGGTCTGCATCTTCAACAGCACTCTCTAATGAAGAAAAAAATTTTAAATTATTTAAATTTATTTTTTTTTTATTAAATAATTTTTTTACAAATGGTATGGCTCTTTTTATTTCTTGGATTAAATTATGTCTTTGAATTAAATTTTTATCGTATGCTAAAACTTTTATGTTATGAGCCAAAAGTCTTATAGTCCACCCTACTCCAATTACACCTGTGCCAATTACTGCAACTTTTTTAATTCTGGACATTACTTGTGTTTTACAAGCTTTAGTTTTTTCCTTGTTTCTTCTGCAGTCATTATTGATGCTCCTAGATCAGTTACAATTCTAATCGCTTTTTCAACTAACTGAGCATTTGTTGCAAGTTTACCTTTTGATATATACAAATTATCTTCTAAGCCAACTCTTGGATTTCCACCCATAACAACTGTTTGTGCTACAAAAGGCATTTCATTTTTTGATATAGCAAAGCCTGACCACACTCCTTGTTCTGGCATTATATCCTTCATTGCTTGCATTGCTAACGGAGTAGCTGGAGCTCCCCAAGGAATACCTAAACACATTTGGAACATTGGAGGATCATCTAGCAATCCTTCTTTATACAATTGAGAGCCAAACCACATATTTCCTAAATCGAATGCCTCTATCTCTGGTTTTACTTTAATTTCCTTTAATTTTTTTGCAGCTTTTCTTAAATCATTTGGAGTATTAACTGTAATTACTGACCCATCACCAAAGTTTAATGTTCCAGCATCTAATGTGCAAATTTCAGGCAAGAATTGTTCTGCGTTAGCTATTCTTTCCATAACATTTGCCATGTCAGTCATAGGGCCAAAATCTAGAGGGTTTTTTCCCTGTCCAATATCCAAATCTCCACCCATCCCAGTTGTTAAGTTTAAAATTACATCAGTTTCACTTGATCTAATTCTATCAACTACTTCTTTATATAATTCCAACCTTCTACTTGGTGTTCCATCCTCTTCTCTTACATGAATATGTGCAATTGCTGCTCCAGCTTTTGCTGCCTCTATTGCTGATTTAGCGATTTGTTCTGGTGTTTTAGGCAAGTCAGGGTGTTTGCTTGCAGTATCTCCTGACCCTGTTACAGCACATGATACAAAAACGTTGTTGTTCATAATTTATTTTTCAACTATATTTTAAAATCATGCAAATGGAAATATCAGAATTACAGAAAGATTTAGCTGCAACTTTTAGATGGACAGCTAGACTTGATATGCATGAAGGTGTTGCAAACCATTTTAGTGCATGCATACCTGGTACATCTGATTTTTACTGCAATAAAGCAGGTATTCATTTTAGCAGAATAAAGGCTAGTGATTTGATCTTAGTAACTAAAGAAAACAAAGACGAGCTAAAAAATAAACCAGACATTATTGATCCGACAGCCTTGTATATCCATGGTGCAATTCACGAAAAAGCTCCACACGCAAGATGTATTTTTCATGTCCATTCTAAATATGCTACTGCCCTTTCTACTCTAAAAGACCCAATCTTAAAACCAATCGATCAAAATACGATGATGTTTTATAATAGAGTATCTATATACAATGAATTTGGAGGTTTAGGTCTTGAAGATGAAGCTATTAAAATGGCAAATTCTCTTGGGAATAAACAACACATGTTACTTGCAAATCATGGAATTTTAACAACAGGAGCAAGTGTTGCTGAAGGTTTTAATTCCCTTTATTATTTTGAAAGAGCGGCACAAACATATCTTACTGCTCTTTCAACAAACCAAGAACTTAATGTGGTCAGCCATGAAGTAGCAGAGAAAACTGCAGAAGAACATGCAAACTTTCCAACTGACTTTCCCAATCTATTCCTATCTCAAATAAGATTAATTTTAGATAAAGAAGAACCTGATTATAAAAATTAAATGAACTTGGACAAATTAAAAGTAAGACGAAGTTTTATTTTTACGCCTGGCCTTCATCCTGAAATGTTTCCTAAAGCAATTGCATCAGGTGCAGATATGGTCTGTATTGAATTAGAAGATGGGATAGCAATTAATGATAAAGCAGAAGCTAGAAAAAATACTATAGAGGCACTGAAAACTCTCGAAGTAAAAAATGATGTAGAATTAGTTGTAAGACTTAATAATCAAAGAACAAAGTTTGGTCTTTTAGATTTAGAAGCTTTCATATCTAGCAAAATAAATTTAAAGGCTATCATGTTACCGAAGGTTAAAACTCCAGATGAAATAACGTTTATAGATGATCTTTTAACAGACTGCAATTTAGATACGGATCTTCACGTAATAATGGAAACAAATGAGGCTTTAGAAAATATTTATAATATTGCTCATGCCAGTAAAAGAATAGTTGCTCTATATTTTGGTGGAGTTGATATGGCAGCTGAGCTTAGAGTAGAAAATAAATGGGAAAATCTTATTCATGCAAGATCTAAATTAGTGCATGCGGGTGCAAGTGTTGGTATAGATGTAATAGATGTACCCTATTTAGATTTAGAGAATATGGAAGGAATGAAGAAGGAGGCTGAACAGGTGAGAAACTTAGGTTTTACTGGAAAAGGTTCTATTCATCCAAAACAAATTGAAATTTTAAATGAAGTATTTACACCACCCCAAGATGAAATTATCAAGGCTAAAAAAATTTTAGAAGAATTTAATAATTCAAATACAGGTCTAGTAGTCATAGACGGTAAACTTATAGAAAAGCCTGTCCTTCGAGAAATGAAAAGGAAAATATTGATAGCAGATAAAATAAATAAAGTTTAAATAATGTCATATCATCTTGCCACTAGAAAAATTTTAAAGGAATGGACGGATTACAATGAACATATGAATATGGCATACTATGTTCTTATTTTTGATCAAGCTTGGGAAACAATGCTAAATAAATTTCATATGGGTGGTTCAAACGCACAAATCAATAAAAGAAGTACTATGGTTGTGGATACAAGAACGACCTATGACAATGAAGTGAAAGAAAATGATGAAGTAGATGTGTATTGTACTTTTTTTGATCATGATAAAAAAAGATTACATTTAAAATGTGAAATGTATGAAAAGAGGTCAAATAAACTTGCTGCAACTATTGAGAGTTTATCGCTTTATATTGATCTTGATAAAAGAAAGGTCACAGAATTTGAACAAGATAAAATCCAGATTATGGATGACTTTATAAATAAAAATAAGGTTTCTTTTAACTCAGAAAATTTAGTGTTTTCTGGTAAGCTAAAAAAATAAGTTATGGAAATTAAACTTTTGTCAGGTGCGCTAGGTGCAGAAATAAGAGGGATAGATCTTAAAGATACCTCTGAGCAAAACATCAAGGAAATCAATAATTTATTATTAGAACACAAAGTTATTTTCTTTAGAGACCAAAAAATTAATGCTGAACAACATATAGCCTTAGCTGAAAAATTTGGACCATTAGAAACACATGCGTATGTAAAAGGATTAAATGATCATCCTGAAATTGTCAGAATAATTAAAGCAGAAGATGAAAAAAACCAATGGGGAGAGAATTGGCATAGCGATGTTAGTTACAATGAAAAACCAACGAAAGCAGTAATATTGAAATCAATTAAAATTCCTCCAGTTGGTGGTGATACATGTTTTGCAAACATGGAGCTTGCATGGGAAACATTAGATGAAGACATAAAAGAAAAGATAAAAGATAAAAAAGCAATCCATAGTTCTCTTGGTGCAGAATTTTTTATTGAAAGTTACAAAAAAATGGAAGGAAATGATAAAAGAAATTTTGATGAATATTCTAATGAACATCCGATTGTTAGAACACATCCTGAGACTGGAAAAAAGATCCTATTTGTAAATTGGACATATACAAAAAAAATAATTGGTTTGGAAGAAAAAGAAAGTGACGAAATTTTAAAAAAAATATTTGAACATCAGGCCAGGTTAGAATTAACTTGTAGATTTACATGGACGGAAAATACTGTTTGTATATGGGATAATAGAAGTGTTATTCATTTTGCAATTGCTGACTTTTACCCAGGCAGAGGTTTAGGTCATGAACGAATAATGGATAGAATTGCCATCGAAGGCGATCATCCTCAATAATTACCTTGAAATTTGATTATTTAATAATTGGTGCAGGAACAGCAGGCTGTGTATTAGCTAACAGACTATCCGAGCAAAGCCAAAATAATGTTGCTATTTTTGAAGCTGGAAAAGATAGCGATATATGGAAAGTGAACATGCCTCTTGCAATACTTTATGCAATGCATGATCCAAAATATAATTATAAGTATTATTCTGAACCTGAGCCTTATTTAAATAATAGAAAATTATTCTGCCCTAGAGGTAAAATGATAGGTGGATGTTCCGCACACAATGGGATGGTTTACGTAAGAGGAAATAAAAATGATTATGAAAGATGGTCTTCTTTTGGATTAAAAAATTGGTCTTACGAAAATGTCTTACCTTTTTTTAAAAAAATTGAAACATGGTCGGGTGGAGAAAATAGATATAGAGGTGGGAGCGGTATACTTCCAATAAATCAGTCAGAAAATAAAAACCCACTTTTTAAAGCTTTTTTAAATTCTGCTCAGGAGGCTGGACATAGTAAAAATGAAGATATGAATGGAGAAGATCAAGAAGGTTTTGGAATGTATGATGTTACAATTCACAAAGGTGAAAGAGCTAGTGCATCCAAGTACTATTTAAAACCTGCAAAAAGTAGGAAAAACCTTAAGGTATTTACTGAGTCTTTTGTAGAAAAAATTATTTTTGAGGGAAAAAAAGCTGTTGGAATAAGGGTAAAAATTAAAAATAAAGTACAAATAATTTATGCAAACAAAGAAGTTATTTTAAGTGGAGGATCAATTAATTCGCCTCAATTATTAATGGTTTCGGGTGTAGGTCCTGCTGATCATTTAAAAGACAAGGGAATTGAAATAATTCACGAATTGAAAGGTGTTGGTAAAAATTTACAAGACCATTTAGAAACTTATATTCAACAAGAATGCAAAACTCCAGATACATTATATTCATATGTAAATAAACTAAGTATGATGAAAATTGGTATACAATGGTTTTTAAACAAAAGTGGTCCCTGCTCAACTTCATTTTTAGAAGCTGGAGGTTTTTGCAAATCATCAACTGATAAAGAGTATCCAAATATACAATTTCACTTTTTTCCAGCCTTTGTGATTGATCATGGTTTAGTGGATCCAGATAGACATGGGTTTCAATTACATGCAAGTCTTAATCAACCTAAAAGCCGTGGTGAAATTACTTTAAATAGTTCAAACCCATATGATTATCCTAAAATTCAGTTTAATTATTTAAAAGAAGAGTATGATCTTGAAGAAACAGTTAAATGTGTACATGTTGCAAGAGAAATTCTAAAGCAAAACTCTATGAAGCCTTATGCTGGAAGAGAAATTGGACCAGGAGAAAAAGCAAATTCAGATGAAGAGATAAGGGAATATATAAGATCAAAAGCTGAAACTGCTTATCATCCCTCTTGTACTTTAAAAATGGGCATAGATGATATGGCGGTTGTGGATGAAAAATTGAAAATACACGGTCTTCAAAATATTAGAGTGGCAGATGCATCAATTATGCCAGAAATAACGAGTGGAAACTTAAATGCTCCAACATTAATGATTGGCGAGAGAGCTGCTGATTTTATTCAAAATTAAATTTAATAAATATAAAGTTCAAATTTTATTTGATATATATGTGAAATGAATATTGAAAATAATAATCCTAAGGGAATAATATTTGTTCTTAC
The DNA here is from genome assembly GCA_902592715.1 of uncultured Pelagibacteraceae bacterium. Classification (GTDB taxonomy): domain Bacteria; phylum Pseudomonadota; class Alphaproteobacteria; order Pelagibacterales; family Pelagibacteraceae; genus Pelagibacter. The sequence goes on along the minus strand of CACJFS010000002.1, from coordinate 56,010 downwards.
TGGAATGGCATTATTTTCAATTCAAGACTCTCTAATAAAATATATATTTAATGATGTAGCTTTATATGAGCTGTATTTTGGCAGAACTATTATTGCAGCGGCCTTATTGATTATTTTTTTATATTTTAAAAAAGAAAAAATAGTATTTAAAACAGAATTTCCACTTTTAACTGGATTAAGAGTTACATTATTTTTTTTAGGATTTAGTTTCTTTTATATTTCTTTGACATTTATGACTTTAGCCATGGCAAATGCGTTATTTTTTTCTAGCCCTTTTTTTATGTCAATTTTTGCAAAATTCTTTTTAAAAGAAGAAATAGGCATTAGAAGATGGTCGGCTATTTTTGTTGGTTTTATTGGTGTTTATATTGTTTTAAACCCAGATTTCAGTGACTTTAATTATTACAAACTCGCACCAGTCGCTTGTGCATTATGTTATGCCTCTTCAATGACAATAACTAAATATACTTCTGTAAAAGACAATGTTTATACACAGATGATATGGATGTATGCCACAGCAATAACTTTTAGCTTGGCTTTATACTTTTTTACAGGAGACGGTAGAATGAATACTTTCTCAAATCCTACAATGCAATTTATTACTAGGGAGTGGTTTTCAAACCCTTCATATGCATGGCCTTTTATAGTTGCAATGGGTTTTGTCGGAGCTGCAGCTTTCTTCTGTGTATTTTCAGCTTATAGCATTGCCTCGCCATCTGTAGTCTCTCTATTTGAATATTCGTTAATTATATGGGCAATGCTTATTGGTTATTTTTTATTTCAAGATGTTCCAACTTATAGAACTTTTATAGGAGTAGTCTTAATTATTGGTGCTGGTATCTATATTTATATAAGAGAAAAAGCTAGAGACCAAATGATTGCAACTGATACACCAAATAGATGAATAAAAATTATATTCCAACAATTGATGTTTCTAAAATATTAGATAATAAGTTTAATTCAATAGCCTCTAAAAATATAATTAATAAAATTAATAAAGCTTGTGTTGAGGTGGGTTTTTTTCAAATTATTGGTCATGGAATAAAACTCAGTAATATTAATAAAATTTGTACAATTGGTGAAAAATTTTTTGAAACAAGTTTTCAAAATAAATTAAAGTTGGCACCCAGAAAGTGGAATAAAAAAAACAAAAATTTTTATAGAGGATATTTTCCAAATGACGTAAATGGCAAAGAAGGCTTAGATTTGGGTGATCTAAGAGTAACTAAAAATTATTCTGAAAAATTAAACAATCAATATATCGAATACTTGAATATTAAAAAATCGTTAAGTAAAAAATCAACAGAAGAATTATCAAAATATTTTGACAATATATTTAATTTAAGTGAAACTATTTTTAAAGCTATTATAAAATTATATAATAAAGATACAGATATTTCTAAAAAAGCATTTTCTAGATTAAAAACTCTAAGTACATTGAGATTTAACTATTATCCTAACCAAACCAAACCTGTTGAAATTTCTGAACAAGATGGTGTTGCGCTTGGTTGTGAAACTCACGTAGATAGTGGTATTTTTACTATTCTTTATCAAAATAAAAAAGGTGGACTGCAAGTTCAAAATCGAAAATCAAAAAAGTGGTATGATGTGCCTTTTAATAAAAAAGCACTAGTAGTAAATACGGGAAGAGCGCTTGAATATTTGAGTAAAGGTAAATTTAAGGCAACAAATCATAGAGTTTTATGGAATAAGCAAAAAAGGCTATCTGTTCCTTTCTTTTTTGAACCCTCTTATGACTTTAAGATGAATCATGGCTTCTTAAATCAACCAAAAACCAATAGTTCAGGGCAAAGTTATGAAAAATTTCTAAATAAATCTCTTAAAAAATTCATTGAATATCAAAGGTAAGAATATTATTATCATCCTATAAAGCGATACATAACTCATCGTAATATCTTATACGAAAGTGGGATCGGTCGTCTTTTTTAAATTATATTTAAAGGAGGCAAAATGAATTTTGGATATTTTTGTAACACTACAAACTGGACGCATAAACCTTATCACAAACTTTTAGATGAAACTCGAGAAATCACTGAGTACTGTGATCAGGGTGATTGGAATTCTATATGGTATACAGAACACCATTTTAATCATGAAGGGATGGAGTCATTAACAAATCCTTTGATGATGGGTGTTGATGCAGCGGCAAGAACAAAAAATATTAGAATAGGTCAAGCTTGTAACGTAATTACTTTCCATAATCCAATTAGAATGGCTGAAGATATAGCTTTATTAGATCAGCTTTCAAAAGGAAGAGTAGAGATAGGAATTGGTAGAGGAATATATGGACGAGAAGCAATCAATCTAAATAAAGAAGCAGACATGAAAGACCAAGCTAAAAATTTTAGATTGTTTGAAGAAACTTTAACTATTTTAAAAAAAGCCTGGTCAGAAAAATTTTTTAATCATAAGGGTGAATTTTATACTTATCCTGCTCCAGATTATGTTTGGCAGCATGATATGAGTCCGCCTAATAAAGATTTAGTTAACCTTAATACTGATGTGATGGAAAATATTAGCGTTGTGCCAAAACCTTACCAAGAGCCGTTTCCTCCAATACATCAAGTCGTTGATGGAATAAGATCAATTGAATGGGCAGCCGCACAGGGATTAAATGTTATTATGTGGATACCCACGGTCAAAGCATTAAAAGTTAAATTTGAAGCTTTTAAGAACGCTAAATCAGTTGCAGAAAAAAGAAATGTGCCAATGGGTGAAGGAATTTCATTAGTAAGAGACATGTTTGTTGCTGATACAATGGAAGAAGCTAGAGAAAAAGCTGGCGAGCATATGGTGAATTATATGAGATGGGTTTGTCACTGGAGAGGGCTAGGAAATCATATGGATCCAGGTGAAGAATTGCCAGTTACAAAAGGTAAATTAGATTTATTGAGTTATGATTTTTTACATAAACGTAACATGCTCTTTGGAACACCAGAATATGTTATTGATAAAATTCATGAACTAAAATCTGAACTAAACTTACAAAATCTTCAGGTTTGGTCTAATTTTCCAGGTGTAAAACATGAGGATTGTATGAAAAGTATTAAGTTATTCACTGAAAAGGTCATGCCTCATTTTAAAGATGATTTAGATACTGAAGTTAAAAAAGTTTCGTGAATAAGGCTAAAGGTCTCTTGACGGGAGGTCAAGCTGCAGTCAAATCATTAAAAAGAGAGAAAGTTAAACACGTATTTGGTTTAATTGGTTCAGCGACCATGGAAATGTTCGATGCTCTTTATCATGAAAAAAAAATAAAGTTTATTGGTGTAAGAGATGAGAGAACAGGAACACACATGGCAGACGGTTACGCCAGAGTGTCTAATCAACCTGGAGTTATTATTGCCGGTCAAAATGGTCCAGGAGCAACAAATCTAGTAACAGGGATAGCGCAAGCAAAAGCCGCATTTTCTCCAGTAGTTTCAATCGCAGGCTTATATTCTACCAAAGATAAAATGGAAGATGCTTTTCAAGGTCTTGATCAGCAATCATTATTTGAACCTATTACAAAAAAAACTATCACGGTTAAAAATGTGAAAAATATTCCACAATCATTTTCAAATGCATTTAATGTTGCTATGTCACCAAGAAGAGGGCCTGTTTGCATAAATGTTCCAAGAAATATACTCTCAGATACTTCTAAATTTAATATAAATGAAAATAAAAAATCTTTTAAGAGTGAAAGTAATTTAAAAAGTAAACAAAACCTAATTGAAAAAACCTCTAAACTTATTTTAAACTCAAAAAAAATAGTGATTATTGCTGGAGGTGGAATTAAATATAATTCTAAATTTAAAGAAGTTACTAATCTTGCTGAATATTTAAATATTCCTATTGTAACAGCAGCTGGACATGGTGATGCAATCCCATTTAGTCATAAATTATATGCTGGCCAAATGGGACCTAGAGGAAATATTGTTGCAACAAACTTAGTAAAAGATGCAGATCTTATTATTGCCCTAGGTACAAGACTGGGTTTTAATTCTACTTTTTATTCGTATGATAATATAAATAAACATGCGAAAATTATTCAAGTAGAACTAGAAAAAAAAATGTTAGGTAAATATTTTCCTATTAGTATTGGAATACATGGAGATGCCGCAACAGTTACAAATCAAATTTTAAATAATTTAAAAAAAAATAAAAAAATATCAAATTTTAAGGATTGGACGAATAAATTTTTAAAAGAAAGATCGAAATTTCTTTTTAATAGAGATAATTTAAAATCTAAAAATTTTCCAATTCAACCAAATGGTCTATTTAGAGAACTAAGAAAAGTACTACCAAAGAATACAGCAATAACACTTGATGCTGGTACTCTTTGCCTTCAGGCAACTGATGCCTTAGAATATTACAATCCTCCTGCTCTTTTCACACCTCTTGATTTTGGGCTGGTAGGTTTCTCTTTTGCTTGTGGTTTGGGGATTAAGGTTGCAAAACCTAATAAAACTGTCGTTAGTTTGATGGGTGATGGTGGATTTGGAATGACTATTTCTGAATTAAGTACAGCTGTAGAGCATGGAATTAACACAATTACAATAGTAATGAATAATAAAAGTTGGGGAGCAGAAAAAGCTTATCAAAAAGATTTTTATGGTGAAAGATATTTAGGAGCTGATATTCAAAGCCCTCCTTTTGATGAAGTTGCTAAACTATATGGTGCTAAAGGAATTAAAGTTAAAAAATTATCAGAAGTTAATGAAGCAGTAAAAAGTGCATTAAAAGTAAATAAACCAGTTGTTATAGATGTTGATGTAGATCCAAAAGCGTTATACAGTTTTAGAAGAGATAGCTTTACACATAGAATTAAAAAATGAAATTAGAATTACGTAAGTTTACTAAATTTGTAGATAGGACTTTTATTGAAGGTGGAAAGGAAGCTAAAGAGCCTGTTTTGATGGTTTCTGTTGCTGCAGTTTTTAAAAATCCTTGGGATGGAAAAGGTTTTGTAGAAGACTTAAAACCCATTATTTTAGATCTAGCACCTAAACTTGGAGATTTACTAGTTCCTGAACTTATAAAAGAAATAGGTTCCCCAGAAAAGATATTAGCATATGGGAAAGCGGGTGTAGTTGGACTAAACGGAGAAATAGAGCATGCATCAGCATTTATTCATACATTAAGATTTGGTAATAAATTCAGAGATGCTGTGGGAGGAACTTCTTATTTAAGTTTTACAAATACAAGAGGCACAGCTGGATCAAAAATATCTATTCCAATGATGCATAAAACTGACTCTGGATTAAGACCTTATTATTTGACACATGAGTTCACTATTCATGATGCACCATTTGATAATGAAATTGTTATTGCGATTGGAGGGGCTTCAACTGGAAGAGCTCACGCAAGAACAGGTGACAGGTACCAAGACATGAAAGAGATGGGCATTGAACCAAAGTAATAATGATCAATGCAACAGATTCTAATAATACTTTTTACAAATTAAATAAAAAAAAAGGAATCCCAATAATTTTTATTCATGGTGTAGGACTTGATAATAGTATTTGGGAGCCCCAGATTGATGCATTTGAAAATACTGTTTTAATCTATGATATTCTTGGCCATGGTAGAACCCCTTTAAATAAAGATAATGTCAGTTTTGATGATTTTTCTGATCAGTTATTAAGTTTGATTAACGAATTAAAAATAGAAAAAATACATTTAGTTGGATTTTCTATTGGATCTCTAATTGCAAGAAATTTTGCAATAAGGTTTAATAAAAGACTTCAGTCACTTACATTACTATGCTCAATATTTAATAGATCAAACGAGCAGCAAAAAATAGTAAATGACAGGTTTGAACAGACAAAAAAAGAGAATATTCTGCCAAAAACATCCTTGAGAAGATGGTTCACTGATGAATATTTAGATAAATATCCAAAAATATCCGAGAAAATTGGATCAATTCTTGAAAAAAATAATATGACCAACTTTATCAAAATATACTCTTTATTTGTTCATTATAAAGATGATGAAAGATTTGAAGATATAAAGGCAAAAACCCTAGTAATGACAGGTGAAGGAGATGTAGGGTCAACTCCAGAAATGTCAAATAATTTGAGTAAAAAAATTAAAAACTCTATTGTAAAAATTATACCAGTTGGAAAACATCTATGTAGTATTGAATGTTCAGATGATGTAAATAGTAATCTAAAAGATCACATTCTAAATGCCTGAATTAAAAAAATATAAAATGTTTATTGGTGGTGAGTGGTTAGACTCTGACACAAAAAAAACATTTGAGACACTAAACCCAGAAAATAATAAACCATGGGCAAATGTACCAGAGGCAAGTGCTAGTGATGTCGACAAGGCTGTTAAAGCTGCACAAAAAGCTTTTGAAGGAGAGTGGCCAAAACTTTTACCAAGAGAAAGAGGGAAATTTTTAAGAGCGATTGGAAATAAATTGAGAGAAAATGCAGAGTTACTTGGAAGAATTGAAACTATAGATACTGGAAAAATATTTAGAGAAACAAATCAACAAGCAAATTATATTGCAGAGTATTATGATTATTATGCTGGATTAGCTGATAAAGTTGAAGGTACTGTACTTCCAATAGATAAACCAAATATACAAGCGATTACCTCTAGAATACCAATTGGTGTTATTGCAGCAATAGTTCCTTGGAACTCACAAATGTTTTTAACTGCTACCAAATTAGCTCCAGCTTTAGCCATGGGAAATACAGTTGTGATAAAATCATCTGAACTTGCTCCAGCAGTAATGTTTGAGTTTGCAAAATTAATTGAAGAAACCGGAATTCCTAAAGGTGTTGTAAATGTATTAACTGGATTTGGAGACCCATGTGGTAAAGCATTAACTACTCATGATTTAGTAGAAAAAGTTGCTTTTACAGGAGGACCTGAAACCGCAAGACACATAATAAGAAATTCAGCTGAAAATTTATCGGAAGTTAGCCTAGAACTTGGTGGAAAAAGTCCAGTAGCTGTTTTTGATGATGCTCACCAGGAAAATGCAATAAATGGAATTACCGCTGGAATCTTTGGCGCAAGCGGGCAGAGTTGTATAGCAGGATCAAGACTATATTTGCAAAAAGGAATTTATGATGAATTTCTTGATAAACTTACAAAAAGAGCAGAAAGAATAAAAATTGGAGCACCCATGGATAAAGATACGGAAATGGGCCCACTAAGTAATTTTAAACAATTAGAAATAATAGAAAAAAATATAAAAAAAACTGTCGAGCAAGGTGGAAAAATAAAATGTGGTGGTAAAAGACATCCATTTTCCAATGAAGGTTACTATTTTCCACCAACAATAATTGAATGTGACAATCACAATCTTCCAACAGCAGAAAATGAACTTTTTGGACCAGTTTTATCAGTTATGAAATTTGATACCGAAAAAGAAGTAATAGAGAAAATGAATGATAATCAATACGGCCTATCCTCAGGAGTTTATACTAGTGATTTTGCAAGAGGTCTTAGAGTGTCTAATGCAGTTAGAGCAGGAATAACATTTGTAAATACTTATCGATTAATTTCCCCTTCAGCACCTTTTGGTGGGATTAAAGATAGTGGATATGGAAAGGAAGCGGGAATGGATTCAATTAAAGATTATACTAGAGTTAAAACAACTTGGTATTATACATCAGATGAACCAACTTTAGATCCTTTCTCTATAAGATAATTTTTGTCAGCTAAACACACCTTACTTATTTTATTTGTAGTTTTTTTGTTAGGAAGTGCCTATCCTACTGGAAAGCTTGGATTAAACGATACAATACCACCAATACTTTTTGGTGCTTTGAGAATGTCAGTTGTATTTATTTGTTTAATTCCATTTTTTAAATTTCAAAAAGTTGAAAAAAAATTCATTATTCCTTTAATAGGATTTTCTATTTGTTTTGGAGTTGCAGTAAATATGCTTTTATATTTATCTATAAATGCTTCTAGTATTCTTGCGCCAATTACTATTGGCGCACAACTATCTATTCCCTTTGGAATAATTTTAAGTTCAATATTCTTAAATGAAAAGATCAGTTATAAAAAATGGCTTTTAATCACTACTTCATTTTTTGGAATTGTTTTACTGGCTTTTGATCCTAAAGTAGTTGAAGAATTAATAGGTTCATTATTAATATGTGGTATGGCTTTTTTTTATGGGTTGTCACAAGTTTTTTCAAGATACCTAAAAGACTTAGATGTCAAATTTACAAATACAATAATGAGTTTGACAGGATTTATAATTTTAATAATCCTATCTTCATTATTCGAAGACAACACTTTGCAAACAATTAAAAATATTAGTTTGGAAAGTTGGTTTACAGTTTTATATGCTGGAGCGATAATATCTTTACTAGGACACTTAATGATGTTTTATCTTTATAAATTTTATCCAGTTGATATGGTTCTTCCCTTCTATGCTTTATTTCCTATTTTTGGTTTAATACTCACATATTTCATCTTTGGAGAAATTCCCTCTTTAATTACAGTTACTGGAGGAATAATTGTAATTACATCTGTGTTTTTTGCTCAAAAAATAAGATAATTTTCTGATTGAAAAAAATAGCGATTAAGATTTACTTATAATTATATAAATTGTTAACAATTAGAGGAAATATATGAAAAAACTAGTATTAGCGATGTTTGTATTCGTTTCTTGCTTTGCTTCAAAAGCATATTCGGATGGACATGGCATTAAAATGGGAATTATTTTAGGATTTACAGGACCTATTGAGTCCCTTACTCCAGCAATGGCTGCATCAGCTGAGCTTGCATTTAAAGAAGCTTCTGATTCTGGTTCACTGCTTGGTGGAAAGAAAATTTCTGTAGAAAGAGCAGACTCAACTTGTGTTGACTCAGCTGCTGCGACTGCTGCTGCTGAAGGTTTGATTTCTAATGGTGTAGTAGCAATTATGGGAGCTGATTGTTCTGGTGTAACTGGAGCAATAGCAACTAACGTTGCTGTTCCAAATGGAGTTGTTATGATTTCACCATCAGCCACATCTCCAGGATTAACTGACCTAAAAGATAATGGATATTTTTTTAGAACAGCTCCATCAGATGCTAGAGGCGGTCAAATATTAGCAGATATAACTAAAGATAGAAAAGTAAAAAGTATTGCAGTAACTCATACAAATAATGATTATGGTAAAGGATTAGCTGATGTATATGTTGCAGCTGTTAAAGCTCATGGAATAAATGTAACAGTTGTTACAGCTCACGAAGAAGGTAAAGGTGATTACGGTGCTGAAGTTGCTACATTAGCAGCAGCTGGTGGTGATGCTTTAGCTGTACTAGGTTACTTAGACCAAGCGGGTGGAAGTATCATTGATGGTTCATTAGACTCAGGTGCATTTGATGTATTTGTTTTATCTGATGGAATGATAGGTGACTCTTTAACTGATAGATTTGGAAATGATCTAAATAAATCATTTGGTTCGTTGCCAGGATCGATGGGTAAAGGAGCTTCAATATTTAAAGGTGTAGCAGGTGGTGCTGGTATAGATTCATCTGGACCTTATACTTCAGAGTCTTACGATGCAGCAGCATTAATAGTTTTAGCTATGCAAGCAGGTGGTAAAGCTGATCGAGCTACTGTTCAAGCAAATGTAATGTCAGTTGCAAATGCTCCAGGAGAAAAAATATATCCAGGAGAATTAAAAAAAGCATTAGATTTACTTGCTAGCGGTAAAGCAGTTAACTACGAAGGTGCATCTAGTGTTGAATTAACTGATGTTGGAGAAGCATCAGGTGCCTTTATTGAAAAAGAAATTAAAGGTGGAAAATTCAAAGACAAAAAACAAAGATAATATTTGTTAAATTTAACTCCAGCGGTGAAAGCTGCTGGAGTTTTTTTTATTTTAGAATACTCATAAAAACATAGACTGATAGCAAGGACATAAAGAGCACTATAGAATAATTAATTGTTTTCCATAGTCTTTCACTACTTATATAATTAGATAAGAATTTTGAGAGATATCCTAGTATAAAAAAGAAAAGAAATGATGAAAATGATGCTCCAATACCAAAAAGGTATTTTTGAGTTATTAAAAAATCTTTAGAAAAGTTACCTAAAAAAAATACTGTATCTGAATACACATGTGGATTTAAGTAAGTAAAACCAAGTGTTTTAAGAACTGTAGAGATAAAAGTATTTCTATCAGAGTTTTTATTAATCGAAATTTGATTATTAATCGACTTTAATTTCCTCCAGATAAAATTTATTAAAAACAAAAGAAGGAGAAGATTTAATATGAGCTCTATTGCTGGTGAAAAAAAACTCTGGAAATGATGAAATAGAAATATTCCTAAAAAAATAAGTATAAGATCAGATAATGAACAAATTAAACAAACAATAAATACATATTTCTTTTTAAGACCTTGTTCAATTACAAATATATTTTGAGCTCCAATTGCTAGGATTAAACTAAGACCAGTGAAAAAACCAAAAAATAAATAGCTCACTTTTTAAGATTATTGTTTAATAATCTTTTCAGGAATTATTCCCTGAGGTCTAAATCTCATTATTAAAAGAAGACCTATTCCAACTAATAAAAATCTAAAATATGGTGCACTATTTATTAAATGAATTTTTATCTCATTTGTTTCTGGAAGATGTGAAGTAAATAGATTTATAAAAAATAATGCAATTGGTGCAGCCTCTACCCATAAAAACCAAACTACAAAACCACCAAGAATCGCACCGAAATTGTTACCTGTTCCACCTACAATTACCATCACCCATATAACAAATGTATATCTCATTGGTCGGTAACTCCCTGGTGTGAATAATCCATCATTTGTTACCATCATTGCTCCGGCTATTCCAACAATGGCTGAACCTAAGATAAATATAAATAAATGCTGTTTAACAACATTCTTACCCATTGCACTTGCCGCTTCTTCATTGTCTCTTATAGCTCTCATCATTCTTCCCCAAGGTGAATAAAGTGCTTTTTGGGTAACTAACAATAAAATAATAACTACTATTAAAAATAATCCAGCAAAACAAAGTTTTACATAAATTGAAGACGCGTCTATCACCAATTGGTTTAAAAGGTCTTGTCTTTCTGTAAGTGAATTGGTTAAAGATAATTTTGTAGAGTGAAATTTTTCGACTAGATCTATAAACCATGGCGATGTTTGTAAATCTATTTCGTATGGAGCAGGTCTCTTTAATCCTATAACATTTTTTACACCTCTCGCTAACCAATCCTCATGTTTAATAATTGAAACAACTATTTCTGCTATTAATAAAGTTGCTATGGCTAGATAATCGGCTCTTAAACCTAATGCAACTTTTCCAACTATAAATGCTAAACCAGCTGCAAAAAAACCACCAACAATCCAAGAGAATAAAACCGGCATACCTAATCCACCTAAAAAACCAGTTTTAGCTGGCTCAACAGCCTCTATTAATTCGATTGCTGGTCCTGAAATTATTTTGATAAGAAAAAGTCCAACTATAATTATTCCTGCAACTAAGTAGTTTCTTTTCTTTGATTTTTCTATGTTTTTGAGAACATATCTAACCGAAAATATCATTAAAATTATAAGAAGAAGACTCATAAGCATATTTACTCCCCCAACACTCCATGCTTCAGAAACTGGAGCAACAGAAACCAGTACGACTGCCAAACCCCCTAAAGCTGTGTAGCCCATTATTCCAAAGTTTATAAGACCTGCATATCCCCATTGAATATTTGCACCCATAGTCATTACAGCTGAAATCATACAATAATTAAAAATCGTTAAAGCAATAGACCATGACTGGAAAACACCTACTAAAATTATTAGACCCAACATAATTGAATAAGCAATTATGATATTTAAGTAATTCTTCATATTTTCTTTCCTTCAAAAATTCCTGATGGTCTAAATACTAAGACAATAACCAAAATTGAGAATGAAATTGCAAACTTGTAGTCTGTAGATAAAAGTTGCATCAAGGAGTTTGGCTCCAGTTGTTCTGGTAAAATATAAATGAAAAATCTTTTATATGCATAAGTGAGAAATATTTCTGCGAATGCAATTAAATATCCTCCAAGAAAAGCACCATAAGGATTGCCAATACCTCCCGCTATTGCTGCAGCAAATATAGGAAGCATATTGTTAAAATATACAAAAGGTCTGTAGCTTTTATCTAAGCCATATAATACGCCTCCAATAGTAGCTAAAATTCCTGCAATAATCCAAGTTATAAGAACTACTTTTTTTGGATCTATTCCTGAGAGCAATGCTAAATCCTCATTATCTGAATAAGCTCTCATACTTGTTCCTGTTTTTGTTTTATTTAAAAACCAAAATAAGATTGCAACTAATATAATGGTTACTACAATAGTGATGATTTGTGTTGATTTGATTGTTAACCCTTCAGCTAGTCCTGTCATATCTTTAAATTCTGAAGCTTTTAGGATAAATTTTTCCCCATCCATAAATCTTCTATCAGTGGGACCAATAATTATTCTTATAATTGCTTGAGTTACGAACATTACACCAATACTAACCATTGCTAATTGCACTGGAGGACTTTTATTTATTCTATAATAACTAAAAACTGTTTTATCTATGATGAGCATATAAGATATCATCATTGCAACAGCAAAAGGTATAGTAAGTAAAGCTGTTGGTAAAAAACCAAAGCTTATTCCTTTTGATTGCAGATAATAAGTAAATAAAACTGCAAACATAGTACCAAAAGACATCATGTCTCCTGTTGCAAAATTAGCAAATCTCAAAATTCCATATATAAGGGTAACAAATATTGCCCCCAATGCTAATTGAGACCCATAAGTTAATGCAGGTAATATTGTGTAATTCAATAATACAATAATTGCATTGATAAAATCCATAATTAAGCTCCTAAAAATGACCTTCTTACTTCTGGATCATTTAGCAATTCCTGTCCGGAACCCTCAAATTTATTTTCACCAGTTACTAAAACATAACCACGGTCTGATATGCTAAGTGCTTGTTTTGCATTTTGTTCTACCATAATTATTGCTACTCCAGTTTTTTTAACTTTAACGATATGTTCGAACAGCTCATCCATCACAATAGGTGAAACACCAGCAGTTGGTTCATCTAACATTAAAACTGATGGCTGTATCATTAAAGCTCTTCCTAAGGCTACTTGCTGTCTTTGACCGCCAGATAATTGTCCAACAACTTGGTCTCTTTTTTCTGCTAAAATTGGAAATAATTCGTATATTTGATTGATGACAATATCGATATTATCTTTTCTAAGAAATCCACCTATTTCAAGATTTTCTCTTACAGTCAATTCTGAAAAAACATTTTTTGTCTGTGGCACAAAAGAGATTCCCCTTTGAACTCTCTCTTGTGGGGAAAAATTGGATATGTCTTGATCTTCTACAACTACACTTCCAGATTTTAAATTTAACAAACCTAACATTGCTTTCATAGCAGTAGATTTTCCAGCACCATTTGGACCTAGGATTGCAACAATTTCCCCTTTGTTAACATTAATTGTACAAGAATTAATAATATCTGGACCATCTCCATAGCCACCTGTCATATTATTTCCCTCAAAAAATGCCATCAGCTAGTTTCTCCATTAATTTTTTTTCCTCTACCAAGATAGCTTTCTATAACTTGCTCATTTTTTTTTACTTCATCAGAGGTTCCTTCAAATAGAACTGAACCCTCTGACATTACAATTACTGGGTCGCACATCCTACTAATAAAGTCCATATCGTGTTCAATCATACAAAAGGTATAATTTTTTTCTTTATTAAGTCTTAAAATTGCAGTTCCCAGGTCTTTTAATAGTGTTCTATTAACACCCGCTCCTACCTCATCTAATAAAACTAATTTAGCATCTACCATCATAGTTCTTCCTAATTCTAGTAATTTTTTTTGACCTCCTGACAGATTTCCTGCTCTTTCATTAGCTAAATGCTTTAAATTTAAAAATTCCGCTACATCATAGGCTTTAAGTCTAATTTGTTCTTCCTCTTCTTTAATAAGTTTAGGCTTTATAAATGCATTTAACAGTATTTCTCCAGTTTGGTTTCCTGGAACCATCATTAAATTTTCTAAGACGGTAAGATTAGAGAATTCATGTGCAATTTGAAAAGTTCTTAGAAGTCCTTTTGAAAATAATTCGTGAGATGGTATATCCGTTATATTTTCATTATTAAAAAAAACATTACCTTTTGAGGATTTTAAATTACCTGCAATAAGATTAAATAGAGTTGTTTTTCCTGATCCGTTTGGACCAATAATTCCCGTTATTGTGCCTCTTTTAATGGTTAATGAACAATTAGATACGGCAGCAAGTCCTCCAAAATATTTTGAGATATTTTCTATTTTCAGAATATTTAAATCTGATGACATAGAGAATTATACTTTGTTAAGTCTTTTAAGAATACTATTTAATGTTTTCTCTGTAGACTTATAAAAACCTGCTTTTCTTAGTTCTTGTACTCCTTGTTCATTTAATCCTTTTGGAGTTTGAGACTCTTTAACCAAAAATTTTAAATCTTTATCAGAGTTTCTTAATGCGTCTTCAGACAATGCAACAAACAGTGAAGTTATATATTTTTGAGCTTTATCTTTTTTAACACCTCGTTGTACAAGCCAATTAGACATAGTATTTAATAATTCATAAAATGGAGCCATCATACCTGATGTCGACCAAAAGTTTTTGGATAACTTTTCATTATTGATTTCAACTGTTGTTCCAAGTTTATTGAAAAAGTTTTTTAATGTTTTATTTGGTGGAAAAACTGGAACTGGTCCCTTTCTAAATGATATTGGCGGAAGTGGTATAGCTCTAAAAATTTTTGCATTAACTTTAATTAATTTTTTTAGTCTTGGTAAAGTAATTGTTGAGATAAAACTTATTATTGTTTGGTTAGACTTAAATTTTAGCGTTTTAATTATTTCCTCTCCAACTGTAGGGGTAACTGCAAGAAAAATCCAATCACAACTATTAATAATTTCTTGATTTGACTTACCAATACTTACTTTTTTATTATTTTTTGATAATTTTTTTGCGACAGAAAGATTCCTAGGTGAAACTAAAATCTTGGAATATTTAATTTTTGACGAAGAAATACCTGTAACAACTGATTCAGTTATTTTTCCAGTTCCTATAAAACCAAGTTTCATAGAAGTAATTACTATACTTAATTATTAAAAAAGGAACCTCTAATTCTAAGCAATTCCCTTGATAATTTTTTATTTTCTTTGAATGGTTTTCTGCCATGTAGCCAAAAGTAATTATTTGCAACTATAGCACTACCCACCGGTAGAGAGGTTACAATTTTATTTTGGCTTCCCTCTAATGAATCTGATAATTTTTGAAGAAATAAACCCTGCTTCATATTTTTTGGTTCTGGAAATTGGTCTATATAAGAAATTGTAGGTTCTCCATTTTGATCTTTTGAAAAAACTGGATGTTCAACTTTATAACCTACATTTTTACTCTTAGGTGAACCCCAAATAAAATCTTGTTTACCAACTTCATCATTTACTAAATCTGACAAATGTTCCCAATCATCTAGATGTAATAAAGCAGTTTCTCCACCGTCTACATTTTCTTCCTCTAATTTTGACATCAATATCCAATCGGTAGTCTCTTTTACATAAGTGCCATCAGTATGAAGATCCATATTTATATATGCTTTTCTTAAATAAGAATCGCTATTATCTTCGTGCTTTACATGAAATCTTGCATAATATTTTCCAGCCATTGAGTCATGATTAGGATTACCAATTAAATGTGTAATTGCTGTAGATAGTTTAATTAAAAATGTTTGATCAATTTTAGATGAAATGTTTTTAGGTCCTATTATAAAACAACCTGTATTTCTATTTTTTAATATATGGTTTAAAAGTTTACTTAATTCATGAGATGTAGTCTCATCTAGACTTTTTGCAATTGTAAAACGTGTAAAAGGTTTATATTCGAGTGCCGTTATATCAAATTTTTTAAAAGGAAATATAAGTCTTTCAATTATTTCATCTTCAATTTTAATATTTATAATTCTTTTTGATTTTTCATGAGAGGATATGTCAAATCCATCTATTTGTTTTAAATCTTGCATTAATTTGTTTTATTGCAAATTCCTATTGAGTCTGGTCCACAAACTTCACCATTAGTCCAGATCGCACCTATTAGGTTAGCTCCATCAAAGTTTGCATTCAAAATATTTGAAGATGTAAAATTTGCTTCCATTAAGTTTGAATTTTGGAAATTTGTATCTATCAATGTAGATCCCATGAAGTCTACTCTTGTTAAATTAGCACTTGAGAAATTTGAAAGTTCAAGATTCGCACCTGTTAAAATTGACTCATATAAATTCGCTCTAATAAATGATGACTCTGAAAATGTGCCAAATGAAAGATTTGAATTCATCATTATACTCTTATCAAAATTTACTTGAATAAAACTTGCAAAAGACAGATTAGAATTAGGAAGGTAACTACCTTGCAAATCTTGACCATCTGAAAATTTGCATTTTGTGTAATCTACACCATCAGTTATAGGATCATCACAACCAGCGTTTACATTACTGCTAAAAATTAAAAAAATTATAATAAAAATAAGTTTTTTCATACCGCAAAACTATTTAGTGCAGCTAAAATTATAGCAGATAATACTGTTGGATAAACTAAATTTCTTTTTGTGACATAAAAAATTAATATTGATAGTAAAATTACAATTATCCTTAAAATATAGTTGACTTCGGAAAGGTCTCCTGACGGAAATATGAGTATTCTTGAAATTAAGGCAGCTAAAGTTGAATATGCTATACAATTAAACCATCTATAAATTTTAGATTTTTCACTAATTTTTTCTGAGGTTAATGCTCCAAGAAATCTAGATAAATAAGTTGCTAAGGAAGTTACTATTATTGCTAAAACTATGTTAATTGCCATATTTTTCTCCTATAAAATAAGAAATTGTCCCAGCAACTAACCCACCAATAAGTACACTCCACTCGGGAGAAATAAAATAAAAAATAGGTCCTAATAATGCACCAAGTAAAATTGCAGATGTAAGTTGTACTGTCTTCATTACACCTATCATTGCACACATAAAATAAATTGGGTTTATTATTGCTAGAGCAATAATCATATCTCTATTTAAAAAATCCGAAGCATAATAACCAATAATGGTTGAAAAAATTGCAACTAACCATGTGGCTGTTCCTATACCAATCCAAAAATCTATTCTGTATTTCTTTTCTATGTCCTCGTAGTTACTTTTTAAAATTAACCATGAGGAAACAGCAACAAAATGACATGATAAGTAATATTTCCATCTTGGTTGGCTTTCATGTTTTAATAATGGCATAATTGAAACTGTCATTGGATAAAGTCTTGAGTTAACCAACCATACTGCAAGAAAAATATTTACAAGTGAGGCACCAATTAACATGGACTCTGCCATAACTAAAGATCCTGGAAGAGCGTAAGTTAACAAAGTTGAAAATATACTTTCTTGAATAGTAAAACCTAAATTTTTAAGCAAAGCACCGATTGCAACAAAACTCGCACCCAAGGCAATGGCTGGACTATCAAACTTTTTTGATGCAAGTACTCCTTGAAGAAAATATTTAGAGTTGATCATCAACCGCCTAAAAATAGACGACCCACATCTGGATTATTTAGAAGTTCATCTCCTTTACCTGCAATAGCAGTTTGTCCAGAAACTAAAACATATCCAATGTCGGCAAACTCCAAACCTTTTTTGGCATTTTGTTCAACCAATATAATTGTTTTTTTCTCATTTTTTTGAAGATCATCTAAGATTTCAAATACCATTTGAATATATCTTGGTTCTAATCCAATTGAAGGTTCATCAACTAATAAAATAGATGGCTTCATTACTAAAGCTCTAGATATTTCTAACAATCTTCTCTCACCACCAGACAAAACTTTAGCCGGTTGGTTTCTTCTATTTCTTAATCTCTCATATTTCTGAAGAACTCTCTCTGCTTCTTCAAATGACTCTTCTGTTTTATCTTTTATATATCCACCCATTAAAAGGTTTTCTTCTACAGTCATGTCCGGAAAAACAGAATTATCTTGAAGAATATAAGCTATTCCTTGAGATTTTAGTTTCTCTGCAGGTGTAAGGTTTGTTATTTCTTTGCCATCAACTTCGATTTTACCAGAAAAAATATTCGTAAAACCATATATTGAATGAAGAATTGTTGATTTACCTGCTCCATTAGGACCTATCAAGCATAACGATTGTGCCTTGCTGACAAACAAATCTAAATTATGTAGAATTTCCATTTTACCATAGCCAGCTGATAAACCTTTAATTGTTAAATGAATGTTATCCTGCGAAAGTTTTTTTAAATCCTCAGCACCAGGTGCTTTACCTAATACTTCATATTGATTAGCCATTATTGTGCTCCTAAATAAGCATCTATTACTCGCTTATCATTTTTAATTTCATCTGGTGTTCCATTAGCAAGCATTTTTCCGTGTGCTAGGCAAAAAATACTTTCTGCCAATTGCATAATTACTCTCATGTTATGCTCTATTACTAAAAGAGTAATACCAAAATCTTGATTAACTTTTATTAATCTATCAATAATTCCATTTATTAATGTTGGATTTATTCCTGCTGTTGGTTCATCTAATAATAACATCTCTGGCTCGTTCATTAATGCCATAGCAAGCTCTAATAATTTCTGTTGTCCAAATGAAAGATCTCCAGCTCTTAGTTTTCTTTTTTGATATAGTCCAACAAAGTTTAATAGATTCTCTGCTTTGTCTGTTAAATCTTTTGGGATAGTTGAAAATATTGAGACTAAACTTTCGTCACTAGCTTTATGACTTATTAACATATTGTCTACACAATTTAATTTTCCATAAATTCTTGTTTGCTGAAACGTTCTTAACAAACCAAGTTTTGCAATCACTGGTACGGGCAATTCTGAAACTTCTTTTTCATTAAACTTTATTGATCCCTGGTCTATAGGATAAGTACCAACTATAGAATTGAATAATGTAGTTTTTCCAGATCCATTAGGGCCTATCAATCCAACAATTTTCCCCTTTTCAACTGACATTGAAATATCAACATTAGCTTTAACCCCTCCAAAAGATTTACTTACATTATTTACTTCGAGAATACTCATTTGAGTTCTACCTGGGCCTTTCGATCGGCTTCATCAACTACTTCACCAAATCTTTCAGGATACTTTTCTCTTAACCATCCCATAATTCCCTCAGGGAAATAAATAACTATTACAATAATTAAAACTCCTAGCGCAACATACTGCCACCCAAGGAAAAAAGTCCAAAACCCCTCTTTAAATATATGAAATACTGTTGCTCCAATAACAGGTCCCCATAAAGTTCCTTTACCTCCTAATATTGCCATAAGTACCATAAATACTCCCATTTCTCTTCCATCAAATGCTACATCTGTTGAGTCTATATAGCCAACAAGTCCGCCCATAATTCCACCTGCTAAACCACAGAAAAATGCAGAGATCATCCAACCTATGATTTTATATTTCATAGTTTGAATTCCCATCGCCTCAGCTTTATCTTCATTATCTCTTATGGCATTAAGCACCAATTTAAATCTTGTTGAATAGATTGCCTTAATTGCAATAAATGTAAGGACCAAAACTATAAAACTACAAAAATAAAAAAATTCTCCTCTTGCTTCTAAGCTACCAATGTTTGGAAATGGAGGAGTTGTAAAACCTTGTCCTGCTCCTATAATTTCTATACCACCAGATATTTCTCCAGCTGCAACTCCTAAACCCAACGTACAAATGGCAAAATAGTGTCCTCTCAATCCTAAAATTGAGTAACCTATTAGTCCAGCTACTATCGCTGGTACTACAGCAGCCACAGCTAGGCCAACAGCCATTCCTTGAAAAAACTGTGTTGGAGTATGAACAAATGTTTTCTCACCACCTCCTTCAGTCCACTCTGCCAATGGAAAAAACATTCCAACTTGTACTGAGGCACAAAGATACATTCCCAGTCCATAAAAAAGAATGTTACCAAAAGTATTGTATCCCATTTCTCCACCTTGAACATTCCAGGTTAGAGCTAGAATTATTAAAATACAAAGAATTGATAACTGAACTTTAAAAGCTGGAAATATAAATGGCGCAGCTATCCCAAAACTTAAAATAAATATATATAAAATTAAATTATTCTTGTTCATAAAGATTTTTAATTTTCTCTCTAAATAATTTATTAACTGTAAAATAATGTCCTTTTTCTTCGTGAATACTTGAACCATTTGAATGGTATTCATCTAGATGGTTTTTAAATTTCTTTATATCAACCTCAATATTATTTCCTTTGTCATCAGTAATTTTAACCTTCTTCATTTTAAATATTCTCTCTTTTTCGAAAGTTTAAATCTTCTGTAAACTAAAATTAAAACTAATAATAAAAATACAGAACCAATTCTAAATTCTGTTCCTAGAATATAATCTGCAAATTCCTCGAACATACCAAGGCCCATTCCAGACATTGCTACACCTGGTAAGTTTCCTAATCCTGCTACAATTACAATCATGAAAGATCTAATTGTATACGGTAATCCCATATATGGGTGGATTGTAAAGGTTATTGAGATTAATGCTCCAGCTACACCACATAAAGCTGCATTAATTCCAAAAGTTGCTGCATAAACTTTTTCTGTATCTACACCTAATATCTTTGCCGCTCTTGCATTTTGGGCTGTAGCCCTAATAGCTCGACCTAATTTTGATTTTTTCATATAAATTACTAATCCAATGGCAAAAACAATGCTAATAAATGCAGAAAATATCTTAGAATTTGGCAATGTCACAGAATTATCAAATAACATAGTTGTTCCATAACCTGAATTTGCAAGAACGACATCTGCTCCAAATGCAAAGTTCATTAATTGCATAAATAAAATACTTATTCCAAATGTTGCAAGAATTGAGATAAACAAATCTCTATCGACTACTTTGTTAATTACTAATTTGTAGATAATTACTCCAACAAAATACATGATGATTGGAGAAACAACCACTCCCCATGCAGGGTGAATTCCATAAAGATACATAAAGTATGCAATGTATCCGCCTAATATAACTAGATCACCCTGTGCAATGTTAATTATATTCATAACTCCCCATTGAAGAGCCATTCCATATGCAATTAATGCAAATAAAATACCAAGCAATACTCCATCCAGAGTAGCTTGAACTGTTAACATTGGTACTTGAAATATTAAAAAATCCATAAAACTTTAAATGCTTATAAAAAAAAGCCCCCTAATACTAGGGGGCTTATGTTCATTATTATATTATCTGTCTGACCACTTAGGAATTGGGTGAATTAATTCAGCTGAAGCCCATTTTAATGGAGCTACAACTTTATTTTCACATTTTCCTGCATCATCACACATAACTTGGAATAATACCATTGGCTTATCGACGTTTTGACCACCTTCAGCAAATTTTATGTTTCCATAAAAAGTTTGCATGTTAGTAGCAGCAAGAGCATCTCTAACTTTCTTTTGATCGAA
Source organism: uncultured Pelagibacteraceae bacterium (assembly GCA_902592715.1). GTDB lineage: Bacteria > Pseudomonadota > Alphaproteobacteria > Pelagibacterales > Pelagibacteraceae > Pelagibacter. Next base: position 34,502 of record CACJFS010000002.1, on the reverse strand, counting down.
AGATCCTGCTCTTTCAAAAGCATCTTTAAACACTAACAAAGCTGCAGAAGACTCTGCTGCTTGGTATGGTGGTGCATAACCAAACTCTTTTGTAAAGTCTGCATCATAAGTCATACCATCAGTAAAGAAATCATCTTTATAAGTTAATGTTTTGTGCCATTGAGAAGCACACAAAGCATATTGTGAATTGGCACCATGTTGTTTAGATAATTTTGCAGCATCACAGTGTGTCATTGCTAACATTGGAACATCAACTTTCATCTCGGCAATTTGTCTAATAGCTGTTAATGCACCTTTTGTGTGTCCTGAAACAACAAGAACATCTGGCTTAGTTGCTTTAACTTTTGCTAAAGTTGCTGCCATATCATTAAGCTCTTTTGGCAGTTTATCGTCGATTATAATTTTTGATCCTGTTTCTTTTGCAGCATCTAAAATACCTAATCTAACATCTTGTGAGAATGCATCTTGCTCAAAAGCTTGTGCAATTCTTACACCTTTTCCACCATTAAGTTCAACCGCTGTTCTGATTGCAACGTCTAAATACAAGTTCGCTGGCGCAAGCACTGCGAATAAATATTTATAACCTTTTGTAAACAAAGACCTTGATGCACCGTTAGCTTCTACCATTGGAACACCATACTTCTCGGTTACTGGTGCAATCGCTTTAGTTAAACCTGAACTGTAAGGTCCAAGCATAAATTCAACACCATCTTGTGAAATTAATCTTTCTGCAAGTTGAGCTGCTCTTTTTGGATTTGATTCATCATCGTAATAGATAATTTCAAATTTATAAGTCTTTCCACCAACTTTAACACCGCCCATGCTGTTTATTCTGTCAACGGCCATGTTATATCCGTTTTGAGTATGAACACCATTAGATGAATACTTTCCTGTAAGTGAAATAGCAGATCCTAAAATAATTTTATCACCAACAACTTTTGCAAAAGATACAACTGAAGTTGAAAATAAGATTGCTAATGCAGAAACAAATGTAATTATAATGTTTTTAATTTTCATTTCTCTCCTCTTTTATTATTAATTAATTAATTTATTTCCTATTTAACTAAGAATTTAATTTTTTTGCAAGTAACAGTAGTATCGCATTAATAACTAATATTGTTGCATTAATGCAATTATAGCTGCTATTACAATTAAAACGCACGCAGAAATTGTGTTAATAACCTTTGCGTTGGCTTTGACCCATATAATCATTTTATTTGCAAGGATTGCATAACCGACTAAAGATAAAAAATCTAAAATTACATAAGTTGTTATGAGAATAATAAATTGAGCAACATAATTTGAATTAAAATCAATAAATTGTGGAAAAATAAACGGAAAAAACATCCAAGCCTTGGGACTTGTTCCTGCAACTAAAAAGCCATCTTTATAAAAAGATAAAAAACTTTTTTCAGATTTTTCATCAGAATTTATACTTTTTGGTCGGGATTTATAAATATCATAAGCAAGATATAGAATATAAATTATTCCAACCCACTTAAATGTATTTAGCAACTTAGGATTATCTGAAATAAATGAACCAATAACAAATATAACAAGAGTTGCTTGAATAATATTTGCAGATACATCTCCTAATGCTGTCCAAACACATTTCTTAACTCCGTAATTCATTGAATATGAAATGATTACTATCCTTGGTGTTCCAGGAGTAATAAACATGAAGAGAATGATTTGGAGAAAAAGGAAATAGTTTAATGGAAGCATCTTAGGATAGTCCTAAAAAACCGGGAGCTAAAGATGGCTAGATAGGACTATCTAAAAGTGATAATATCATAGACATTAAAATTTGCATTAAAATTTAATTAAAGTTTTACTGGAAAATCTATGAAAAAAAGTCACAGGCCTACAACCAAAGTTAAAAACCCTGAGCCTAAACAAGGTAGTCCAGACTGGGTTATCTGGGCAGCATGGGCTGATAGAATAACATTCGAAGAGATAGAAAAAAAAACAGGCAAAACTGAAGCTGATGTAATTAAGATAATGAGAAGAAATCTCAAACCCTCATCTTTTAGGTTATGGAGAAAAAGAGTAAATTCACAAAGTATTAAACATAGAAAAAAATTTGAATATTCAAGAAAACAAATAAGAGTAAAAATAAAGAAAAATGAAATTCTTAACTGGTAAATTTAAAAAATATAATTATATCTAAAGTATGAAAAATATTACTATGTATTCAGGCCCAATGTGTGCTTTTTGTGATGCAGCGAAAAGGTTACTGAATAGAAATAATCTTGAATACAAGGTAATTGATGTATCAACTGGACCAGATTTAAGAGATGAAATGATTAAAAAAGCAAATGGAAAACGTACAATTCCTCAAATCTTTTTTAACGATGAACATATTGGTGGTTATCAAGAACTTAGAGACCTAGAAAAAAATGGTACTTTAGAAGCTTCACTAAAGTAAATTTAATTCCAATCTATTAAACATAATTGTTTTTTTGCTAATTCACTTAAATCATTAATTTTAGTTCTTCCTTTATAATTAACTTCGTAGTCCTCAGCAGCAAAATCTGGTGGACTTTTACCTTCAATAAATTTTTTTGATTGTTTTTTTATGTAATCAATATTTTTTTTACAGTATGGAGTTGCCCCTACATAAATAACATTTGAAAAGGTTTTACCCATATGTTTTTCCTCAACAGCATGTACAACGTCGGGGTGCCACCAAATAGTATCTCCAGGATACATTTTTGGAATTGAAACTAAACCTTCTAACAATAAGCTATGATATTTTTCATTTATTGATAAAGCTTTTCCTGCTTTTGAACCGCATAACTCGTTTTCAGACACATCATCTAGTAAAGCTCTTGTTAAAACATATGCCATTCCTTTGGCGATAGGAATTAATTGTAAAGTTCCATCATTTGGACCTTGTTCTGTTAAGGCTGTCCATCCTTGGAATGTTCTAAATACATGCGCTACCGCAGGTGACTCAAATTCAATTGTTTCATCTCTATATTTAGCATCAAACGGATTATAATTTTCGAAATTATCTGAAAAAATATCATTATAAATTTTTTGATATGCATTATCAGTCCATCTTTCAATCGATCCAGCGTCACAATGTGGTGATAACCCCAAAGTATCGTCTCCTGGTTCTCTTCTTCTTACTCGATCTGCGTACACAAGTTCTTTATTTGGATCAAAAACAATTTTATCCTTATACTTATAGTTCCAAAGGTTATTTAGCCATTTTTTAACCTTTTCCATTTCTTTAGAGTGTCTAATTTCTGATTGCGCTTTAGACCAATACAATCCAAAAATTTGAGGTTTTCCTGATTTGAGTTCACTGAAATATTTATCTATACCTATCTTTTTTTTTTGATCTTCAAAATAATTGTTTTCTAAAACATATTGATCTAGGTTTTTATTCAGATCTTTCATTTTTTTTTTACCAAAAACATTTCTAATTATTACACACCCACGTTTCAGAACTTTCTCATTAATAGTCCTTTCGTTTTCAATTAAAATATTTTTAAATTCTATTTCTGGGATAATCGAATTCTCAAAACTTTTAATTATCTCAACTTCTTTTTTGATATATTTCTCAATATTTTTGAAATTACTTAAATAATTTTTCGATTTATTTTTTAACTTAATTTTTTCAGAGATAATCTTTTTTTGTATTTCAATTATATTCATAATTTGAAATCAATTATTTTGGTTTAAAAACTAAGCAAACTCCATTATTACAGTATCTTTTTCCTGTTGGTTGTGGGCCATCATCAAATATATGGCCGTGATGTCCTCCACAATTCTTGCAATGGTACTCGGTTCTGGCATAACCAATATGATAGTCTGTTGTAGTTTCAAATGCATCGGGTAGAGACTCGAAAAATGAAGGCCAACCAGAGCCACTTTCATACTTAGTATTAGAGTCAAACAATTTCACTCCACAGTTTGCACAATGATAACTTCCCTCTCTCTTTTCAAAATTAAGTTCGCTTGAACCTGGTGGCTCTGTGGCTTCCTCAAATAATACTTTATTTTGTTGATGAGTTAAGTCTGGATTATTTTTTGTCATTTAAATATTTAGCACAATTTTTATGTAAACTTGCGTGTAATTCAATAAGTTTTTTAAAATCTTTGTTGTAACCACCACCTAAAACTCCACAAATGGGAACTCTTCTTGTAAAAAAGTTTCTAATAACCATCTCGTCTCTTTTATTAATTCCTTTGTCAGTAATGCACAACTTGCCTAATCTATCATCTAAATGAATGTCAACGCCTGCGATATAAAAAACAAAATCAAAATTAAAATCGTTTAGAAAAATTAAATTTTTTTTTAAAATATCTAAATACTCATCATCTTCCATATTTTGTTCAAGTTCAATATCCAGATCACTTTTTGATTTAATTGGTGGATAATTCACTTTTGTGTGCATACTAAATGTAAAAACGTTATTTTCATTTTTAAATATTTCTGAATTTCCATTACCTTGATGAACATCTAAATCAACTATGAGGATTTTGTTAGCCAACCCTCTATTCAAAAGATATTTCGCAGCAACAGCTACATCGTTAAAAACACAAAAACCAGCTCCCTCGTCATAGATAGCATGATGACTTCCACCAGCTGTATTACAAGCTATTCCATAATTAATTGCTAATTTAGAGGCTAATACGGTTCCGCCTGTTGCAACTAAAGATCTTCTGACCACACTATCAACTAAAGGGAATCCTATTTTTTTAACCAATCTTTGCTCTAATGTTTTATTTTTAATTTTTAAAATATACTCCTCCGAGTGAACTTCTTTTAGTGTATCTACTGAGCATGGATCAGGTTTATAAAACTTCATAACTACCTTTTCTTTTTTAAGAAAACTTGCTAATTCACCAAACTTTTTAATTGGAAATTTATTATCGTCACCAATTTTTGCTTCATAATCAGGGTGATTTACAACTGGTAATTCCACTTTACTTTATTTCTCGAATAGGCTTACCAGCAACACAGGCTTCTAAATTCTCAATCATTTGTGTATAGAAAATAGAATAATTTTCAGCTGTGACATAGCCTACGTGTGGAAGCAAAAGTGCGTTAGGCACAAATCTCAGTTTATGACCACTGGGTAGAGGTTCTTTATCATAAACATCGATACCAGCTCCAGCAATTACATTAGTTGAAAGAGCTATGATTAAATCGTCTTCGTTTACAATCGGACCTCTTGAAGTATTAATTAGAAATGCAGATTTTTTCATTTTATCAAATTCAGCAAGCTTTATACAATCCTTGTATCTTTCGCCTCCCTGAACATGAATTGAAATAAAGTCAGAGTTTTGAATAAGATCCTCTTTGCTAGATGGCAAAACATCAAGTTCTTTACACTTATCTAGACTTAAATTTTCACTCCATGCCATAACTTGCATGCCAAAAGCTTTTGCTACTTTAGCAACCTGGGATCCGACTTTTCCTAAACCAATAACTCCTAAAATTTTACCTTTTAATTCTATGCCTACCGTTGTCTGCCAATAACCTTGATACATATTATCAACCTCAACTTTAATATTCCTTGCAAGGCCTAAGATTAAAGCCCATGTTAACTCGCTTGTTGGATTTGAATTAATTTCAGTTCCAGTAACAATAATTTTTGCTTTCTTTGCTGCCTCTAGATCTATTGCTTTATTTCTCATTCCACTTGTTGAAATATATTTTAGTTTTTTTAAATTTTTAATGAGATTTGAACTTATTATAGTTCTCTCCCTCATGATAAGCAGAGCTTCAAATTCTTTTAATTTTTCTATGGCATCATCCTCGTTTTCAAAAGATTCACTAAAAATCTCAATATCAAACTTTGATGAAAGATTTTTCAAATCTATAAATTCTTGAGAAACGTTTTGATAATCGTCTAAAATGGCTAGTTTAAGCATTTTGAGTTTTTTTATTCGAGACTGTAATACCAGCAATTATAAAAATTGCACCTAAGAAATGATAAAATAAAATTTTTTCATTGAAAATTATCATTGCCATAATTGCACCTAGAATTGGCATCAAATGAAGAAAAACTCCAGATCTATTAGCCCCAATAAGTTTTACACCTTTTATCCAAAACAGAAATGAGATTAGTCCAGGAAAAAAAACAACATAGAATAAAACTAAATAAAAAGAGGATTGTAATTTAATTACACTGCCCAAACTATAATCAATAAAATACATAGGAATTAGAAAAATAACCCCAAAAGTTATAACGATCTGTAATAGAGAAATTGGAGATAGATTGAATTCCTTTTTTTTCAAAAGAGCTGAATAAAGAGACCATGCAAACATTGCAATTAATGCAAAAATATCTCCTTTGTTAAAAGACAAATTTAATAAATTATTTAAATTTGCTTTTGTTATTATAAACAAAACACCTGTAAGTGAGAGAAATACTCCTATTATTTGAAATGAATTTGTTTTTTCAATTCTAAGTAAAGATGAAAATAATATAATCATAACTGGTACTGTTGAAATCATAAGTACTCCAGTAATAACTTGGGTATGTCTCAGTGAGTAAAAAAGAGCTGAATTAAAAACTGTCACAGCTAAAATTCCCAACAATGAAAATAAAAAAATATTATCTATTATAATTTTTTTGTTATTTAATAATTCTTTATAAGTGAACGGAAGTAAAACTAACCAAGCCAAAAACCATCTATAAAAATTTAAAGATATCGGAGGAATATCAATAATGCTTGCAGCTTTTCCTACTATAAAGTTGCCTGCCCAAAATAAACAAGCTAAAACCAAATAAAGAGAGGCTAGATATAAAGGGCTAAGTGTTTTCATGAAAAGAATTTAGTAAATCTGTTCTATAGTTTATAGCTTCTTTTATATTCTTTTCCTTAACATGTCCAAAACCTCTAATTTGATCAGGCACTGATGCTATTTTAACTGCTGTTTCATAGTTTGATTTATTTATTTTTGTTCCTATGTCAGTAATTGTTTGCTTGTAATCTCTTATTAATTCTCTTTCTTTTTTTCTTTCATTTAAATAACCAAATGGATCAAGCTTTGTACCTCTTAAAAATTTAAATTTAGAGAGTAGTTTAAAAACATTAAATAACCATCCTCCAAATTTAACTTTTAGCAATTTCCCATCAACTTTGCTTTTTTTACTTAAAATTGGAGGAGCTAAATAAAAGTTATAATTAAAGTTACCTTCAAAATTTTTATTTACATCATCTACGAATTTTTTATTTGTCATTAGTCGCGATACTTCATACTCATCTTTGTATGCCATTAATTTGAAATAATTTTTTAAGACTGCAGTTGAGAATTGACTGCCGTTTCCTATATTTTTATCTATCTTTTTTGCATAGCCTACGAGATCTCCAAATTTTTCAGCATATTTTATATTTTGATAATCTTCCAAAAACTTAAATCTATTCTTATATTTTTCCTCAAAACCCTCTAGTACTTCTGGCTCATCTTTTATTATATCTAAAACCTCATCTTTTAAATTTTCATAATGTCTTCCAAATCTGAATGCATCAATATTATCTTTTACACTTGCGCCATTTAACTTAATTGCTTTTTCAATTGATGAAGCTGAGATTGGTATCAGGCCTGCTTGATATGCAACTCCAACATTAAACATATTTGATAAAATTGAATTTCCTAAAATCTTTGATGTAATTTTATTTGATGATATAAACTTTATATTTTCTTTACCTGCTATATTAATTAAATTATCTCTCATTTCATCGAAAGGTAAGTAGAAATTTTTGTCCCTCGTAAAGTCTCCAGGCATAACTTCATCCGTATTAACTATTAATTTTGAAATTTTTTTATCTAAGGTTTTTATTATTTCTAAATCATTTGATACAAGTAAATCAAATCCTAGAAGTAAGTTAGTATCACCATAAGATAACCTTATTGCTCCAACATCTTCTGGTTTTTCAAAAATTCTCAAGAAACTTTTAACAGCTCCACCTTTTTGTGCTAATCCAGTCATATCTAAAACCCCTGATCCTTTTCCATCTATTTGGGAAGCGGTTGCAAGCACAGCTCCAATTGTAACAACTCCTGTACCACCAATTCCAGCAATCATTATTCCAAAAGATTTATCAATTTGAGGTAATATTGGATCGTCTATCTTTGAATTTATTTTATTAATTAAATTATCGTCATAATTTTTCTTTAGTCTTATATCTCCCTCAAGACTTACAAAACTAGGACAAAACCCATCTACACATGTGTAATCTTTGTTACAAGAAGATTGGTCAATTTGTCTTTTTCTTCCATACTCAGTTTCAATAGGTGCAATAGAAACACAATTAGATTGAATTCCACAATCTCCACAACCTTCGCATAAGTCTTTATTAATAAAAATTTTTTTCTTAGGTTCTTCTAAGATGCCTTTTTTTCTTCTCCTTCTTTTCTCAGCTGCACAAGTTTGATCATAAATTATTACAGTTGTTCCACTTATTTTGCTCAATTCAATCTGAACATCTATAATATTTTTTCTATCATAAATTTTAGAATTTCTCGCAAAACCTCCTCTATCACTATATTTTTCAATTTCATCTGTGATTATTGCAATTTCTTCAACACCTTCTGCTTCAAGTTGTTTAGACATTTGAGCAACTGTTGGTAATCCATCTAATGCTTGACCTCCTGTTAAAGCAACGGCGTCATTATACAAAATCTTAAATGTCATTTTAGTTTTTGCTGCAACTGCATGTCTTATGGAGAGAATTCCTGAATGAATGTAAGTCCCATCTCCCATATTTTGAAAAACATGGTCTGTATTACTAAATACAGACTCACCCACCCAAGTTGCACCTTCTGATCCCATTTGTGAAAAGCCTTCATTATCCCTTTCCATATGTTCTACAAGGTATGCACAACTGATGCCTGTAATTGCTCGACTACCCTCTGGTATTCTAGTTGAAGTGTTATGAGGGCATCCAGAGCAGAAATGTGGAATTCTTTTTAAAGATATATTTGAATTAGTTTCTTCTTTCAAAGACTTTAATTTGTTTGAAAGATTATTTACTTCATCTGGTAAATTAAGATAATTAATTATTTCAGAGATTTTTAAACCAATTTCTCCTGGGTTTAAAGCTCCAGATGAAACAAATAAATCATTATTATTTTCATCATTTTTTCCAACAACTTTTACATTTAAATTTTTATTAAATAATATTTCTTTGACTTGTGTTTCAATGATTGATCTTTTTTCTTCAACAACAATAATTTTTTCTAAATTTTCAGAAAATTTTTCAATTATTGTTTCCTCTAATGGCCAAGGCATAGCAATTTTAAGAAATTTAATTCCTACTTGATTAGCAATATCCTCATTTATTCCTATTTTTTCTAGCCCTAATTTTGTATCTAAAAAAGACTTTCCAGTGCTAATTATTCCAACTTTTGCTTTTTCTGGGTCGAAAATAATTTTATTCAAATTATTTATTTTACAAAATTCTTTTACATATTTTATTTTATGGTGGTGAAGCCGATATTCTTTTTCTTGTGCAGTGTCTTTAAGTCTTATATTTAAACCTTCGGATGGATATTTTTCACTTGAAATATCTAAGAGATTTAACCTATTTTCGTCTAAGTCAACAGTTGCTCCTGAGCTAACGTTATCATGAACACACTTTATACCTACCCAACACCCACTTTTTCTTGATAATTCAATTCCAATTATTCCATAATCTAAAATTTCTTGAACACCACTCGGATTAAAAAAAGGTATCATCGCATCAATCATTGCAAACTCACTTTGATGAGAAGTTGTTGAAGACTCACATATATGGTCATCTCCCATTAAAGCAATAACACCACCAAATTTTGATGTACCTGCTAAGTTTACATGTTTTAGAGCATCTCCTGCTCTATCTACTCCTGGCCCTTTACCATACCATATACCAAAAACACCATCGTATTTATCTTGTTTTCTAAGATTTACTTGCTGTGTTCCCCATAAAGAAGTTGCAGCAAGTTCCTCATTTATTCCTGGTTGAAAATAAATATTGTTTTCATTCAAATATTTTTTGTTTTTTAAAATCTGCTGGTCATAACCGCCCAAAGGAGATCCTCTATAACCAGAGATATAACATGCAGTATTTAAGTTTTTTTGTTTATCTCTTCTTGCTTGAACAATTGGAACTCGAACAAGAGCTTGAGCACCAGTTAAAAATCTAGTGCCTTTTCTTAATTTATATTTGTCTTCAAGTTTAATTTCCACACTATTAAACTTTACTAGGCAAATCTCACTGAACTGTAAGGTTTTAAATCCATATTAGTATTTTCATTTGCAATCATACCTGACACTATTTTCCCAGAAATTGCACCTAAAGTCCATCCTAAATGATGGTGACCAAATGAGTAAAATACATTCTTATAATTTTTTGATGGTCCAATTATTGGTAAAAAATCTGGCAGCGTTGGTCTAAAACCTAACCACTCATCTTTGTGCTCAGGTAAGCCGTCAAGCATATCTTTTGCATTTAAAATTAAATTTTTTATTCTAGATTTTGATAAAGCATTTTCTAGACCGCCAAACTCCACAGTACCAACTACTCTTAACCCTTGATCCATAGGTGACATTCCAAAACCTCTATTAGAATAAACTACTGGTCTAGATATTAAATGATCAAAATCTTTAAAATGAACATGATATCCTCTCTCTGTATCTAGTGGAATATTTTCATGAAGTTTATCAGTAAGTTTTTTTGAAAATGCACCACATGCAATTACTAATTTATCAAAAACAAATCTTTGTGTTTCTGATCTTAAAACAGGTTTTTCTTCATCAAAATTTAAATCTTGAATATTTAGTTTTAAAAACTTTCCTCCTTTATTAATGAAATTTTGAAATAACTTAACTAGTATTTTTTTTGGATTTCTCGCATGTCTTGCATAATCATAAAAAACACCTCCGTGATAAAATGGTTTTAAGTTTGGTTCTAAATCATGTATTTCTTTTTTATTTACAACCTGTTGTTTAACACCAAGATCATTTCTAATTTTTATTTCTAATTCTCTACTTTTTAAATTTTTTTCATTCCATACATATAAAATTCCATTATTTTCAACTAAACCATCTAAATCTATCTCTTCGAATAGTTCATCATAAGCCAGTAATGATTGATCTAAAATTTGATGCATATTTTTTGCGGTATGCATCATTTTATCATTAGTACAATTCATTAAAAATTTTGAAAACCAAGGGATCATTTTTGGAACATAATTCCATTTAAGTGCTAAAGGTCCTCTTGAACTCATAAGCATAGATGGCACATCGCCTACAATATCTGGTCTATTTAAAGGAACTGATGCATAAGGAGAAAAATGACCTGCATTACCATAAGAGGCTGCATTTCCAGGTTCATCTCTATCGAACAAAATTACTTGATAGCCTTTTTTTTGAAGAAATAGAGCATTACAGACTCCTTGAATTCCTGCTCCTATTACACCAACTTTTAATATCTTTTCTGACACAAAAAAAAATATAGTTGGTAGGAAAAATTATAATAGATGCTATTTGATCGCGGTAGATAACTGTTTACAATATCTTAATTGCTGATCGGATCTCGACTATAAATTTTGCAGCTCATTACAATACCTAAACCAAGCATTATTGATAACATAGATGATCCTCCGTATGACATGATAGGAAGTGGCGCTCCAACTATTGGCAACAACCCGACTACCATAGCTATATTTACAAAAATATATAAGAATAAAGCAGATGCAAAACCAAAACAGTATAGTTTTGCAAAAAATGATCTACTAGAAAAACCAATCCTTATTATTCTATAAATTAATAAAGCGTATAATAAAATTAGAACCATTGAGCCAATAAAGCCAAATTCCTCAGAAAAAAGAGTAAAAATAAAGTCAGTGTGTTTTTCAGGTAAGAATTCAAGATAACTTTGTGTACCTTGCAAGAAACCTTTACCTAACAATCCTCCTGAACCAATTGCTATTTTAGATTGAATTATTTGATAACCTGCACCCAAAGGGTCTCTTTCTGGATTAAAAAAAGTTAATATTCTTGATTTTTGATATGGTTTTAAAATTGAAATTACAAAAGGTAATGAGACTAACAATATTAATCCTGAATATATAAAATATTTTAAATTAAGTCCTGCTAACCAAATAATAGCCAACCCACTTCCTGCTATTAAAATTGCTGTTCCTAAATCAGGTTGAGTTATAACTAAATAGCAAGGTATCAACAAAAGTATGATTGGTTGTAATAAATATTTATAACTTTGAATATCTGAGCTTTGAATACGATGGTAATATCTTGCAAAACAAACTATTATTGCAATTTTCATTAGTTCTGAAGGCTGAAGGTTCATTATGAAAAGGTTTATCCAGCGTTTAGATCCTGATGCTGAAATTCCAAAAAAAATTACAAGTAATAGAAGTAAAATTCCTAGAATATAAAAAAAGTATGCCTGCTTATACCAAAATGAAACTCTTACAAATGACAGAGCTAAAAACATAGAAAAAAATACTAGAAATCTAGTTAGATGATTTTTAGTATAAAAAGAAAAGTTCCCACTTTCTGTAGAATAAATTGAAAATACACTCATTGAACCTATTATGGCAACAATTATTATTAAAAAGTAATCAACAGCTTTCAGTTTATCAATAAATGAATAGCTATTAGAATTTAGTGACGTTGAAAGTATCATACAATATTTTTAAAATCTTTTCTAATTTTTTCTCTTAATTCATGCCTATCTAAAATTTTTTTTATTAATTTGTTTGCTAGTGGAGCGGCTGCTTTACTACCAGAGCCTCCATGCTCTATCAAAACACTAAGGGAATATCTTGGTTTATCATAAGGTGCAAACGCAATAAATAAAGCATGATCTCTACTTTTATATTCTATCTCTTCAAGGTCTAGATCAAGCTCTCTATCTTGATCAGTAATTCTTTTAACTTGAGAAGTTCCAGTTTTTCCAGCAAACTTGTATTTATCTTCTTTGTGTCTAGATCTAAAGGAGGTTCCAAACTGTTCATTGGTTGACCCATACATTGCATCCAGAACTAACTTTAAATTATTTGGATTCCTATAAAGTCTTTCATAGTGTTTAAATTCATGATCTTTCAAAATATTTTGACTTACAGATTTATTTTTTTCACTTTCAATTTTAGATTTAATTTTATCTAAATCTATTTCTTTATCATAAATTAAATTTGGCTTAATCTTAAAGCCTCCATTAGCCAATTGCGCTGTCATCAAACATAATTGAAGTGGAGTTGTCTGAATGTAACCTTGTCCTATTCCAGTAATTATAGTTTCGCCAAGATACCAAGACTGTTCTAAAACTTGTTTTTTCCATTTCGTTGAGGGGACAATTCCTTTTTTTTCTTCTGGAAAAAAATCTTCTAAAACTTTTGAACCTAGACCATATCTTTTTGCAATTAATGAAAGCTTATCTACACCTAAAAGCCTTGCAACTTCATAAAAATAGATATCACATGACTGCTTAATGGCATTTCTCATACTCATTAATCCATGACCATTTTTTTTCCAACAATGATATCTTTCTCCATATAATTCATATGGATGATCATGGCCTTTACAATTTACTCTAAACTTTGTATCAATTATTCCATATTCTAGAGCAGCAAGCGCAACTAAGGGTTTTATAGTTGATCCTGGAGAATATAAACCAGCCAATGATTTATTTAACAAAGGTCTTAATTTATTATTTTTAATTTCATTCCAATCTTTAGTACTTATTCCATGAGTAAACTTATTTGGATCGTAGGTTGGGGACGATGCCATAGTAATTACTTCACCTGTGTATATATCCATAACACAGATTGAACCTGCCTGATTTTTTAATAACTCTTGAGCCAATTGCTGAATTTCTAAGTCTATGGTCGTTCTTAAATTTTCACCTTTAGTTTCTTTATTATAACTAATTTCACTTATTTTTTTTCCTGATGCATTTACTTCATATCTTTTAATTCCATGATTTCCTATTAGGTCAGTATCTTTTGAATTTTCAATACCAATTTTTCCAACTTTTAAACCTGGTACAAAGTTTTCCTCTATTTTTTTTTTATTTTGAATATCTTGAGTTGTTGCATCGCCAACATAACCAACAACATGTACTAAATCATTGGAATAAGGGTAATATCTTGAAGTAGATAAAACTGGCTTCGCACCATCCAATCCATGCAAGTACAAATTTAATTTAGAAAATTCTTTCCATGATAAATTTTCAGAAATTATTAATGTTTCCCACGGCTTAGACTTTTCTTTCTTCTCATATATTTTTTTTATTTCATCCTCTTTAAGACTTATAATATTTTTAAGTTTGAAAATTGAATTATTAAAATTGGAAACTTCTTCAAGAGATAAATGAACTTGATAAACTCTTTGATTATCTGCAATAACATTATTAAAATAATCAGTTATTATTCCTCTTTGAGGTGGAGTTTTCCATTCCCTAATTCTATTTTTGTCAGATAAAATCTCATATTTTTGCTTTTGAGAAATTTGAAGATTATATAATCTTGAGGTAATAATCCCAATTAACCCAATCTTTGCAGCAACTAAAACAAAAAGTCTCCTACTTATAATTTTATTTTTATTTAAATTACCTGTTTTTTTTATCATTCTCTTTAATTAGCACCATATTATCTATCCAAACAAATATTTTGAAAAATATAGGGTAAATTAAAAAAGTAACGAATAAACCCAATATTAAACTTTCATAGACAATTGGAATTTTAAATATTGTTATTAATATAATATAATTTACTGATCCTACAATTAAAATTGCTATGAAAAATGATATCCAATCATAAATTAAATTGTACATGATAGACCTATTTCTTATAAATGCTCCAATCGCAGATAATAATAAATAATCTAGGCAAGATATTCCAATAGGCAAACTTTGAACTACATCATTTATAATTCCTGCAAAAAAAATTAATCCATAACCTAGATGCTCCGGTTTTTTTAAACTCCAGAAGAATACAATTATGTAGCTAAAGTTTATGATAAAATCATAATTTTTATAAATAATACTAATATTTAAACCTAAAATTACGACTAAAAATAAAATTAAAGTGGGTAAACTTGTAATAGTCTTAGAATAAATTCTGTTAGCAAATAAACTCACTTTTTAAAATAAACCTTAACATATTTAATTTGATCAAAATCTACAAAAAATTTCACAAATTTTTTGGAGTCTATAATAGTTATTTTGCCTATGGGTATTCCAGGAGAAATTATTCCATCAGCTCCTGAAGTATAAACAATATGACCTTCTTCAACTTGATTTTTTTCAGGCAGATACTCAATATCACCATTAAATTTACTTCCATTCCCTGCAACTATCGCGCTAATACCATTAGGTTCAATTATTACTGGAATCTTACTATTCAGATCATTTATTAATAAAACTCTGGAGGTTAAGTAATTAACTCCAACAACTTTTCCAATAAAATATGATCCATTTTTCACGGCTGACCCTATTTTAATTTCATGTTTGAAACCTTTATTAATCAAAATTGATCTTAAATATGGGCTATTCTGATCTAGTAAAATTTTAGTTAAATGATAATTATTTGAAAAGAGGTTTTTTTCTTCAATCAGTGCATTAAGCCTTCTATTTTCTTCTTTTAAAAATTGATTTTGAAATTTTAACTCATCCATATTTAAATCAATAATCTTAAGTTGTTTATTTTCTTCGTGTATTTTTAAAAGATCACTAACACCATAATAAGTATTTTTTAACGTTAAAAATGGTAACGATATAATATATGAAGTTTTAAAAACAGCATCTTTAGTTACTGACCTAAATTGATTAATAGGTCCTGTTTTAAAATATTCTAATGATAGAACAATTATGGATAATATAATTAAAGTAAAAAGTGAAAATTTTCTTCTATTACCTTTATTTAAAAAAATTGAACGAGCAGATATAACCAAATCATCTCTGCCCATTTCATTAGACATTTTGATTAATACTCAGATAAGACTGATGAAAAAGTTTCCTCTTGGTCTAAAGCTTTACCAGTTCCAATTGCAACACAAGATAAAGGATCATCAGCAACATTTACTGGAAGACCTGTTTCTTTTGAAAATCTTTTATCTATATTATTTAAAAGAGAACCTCCACCGGTCAAAGTTAAGCCCATATCAACTAAATCAGCAGATAACTCAGGTGGAGTATTCTCTAAAGCTTTTTTAATTGAAGATACTATATCTTTTAAAATTGGATTTAGTGCCTCTGCAGTATCTTCTTCTGAAATATTAACTTCTTTTGGAGTTCCTGATCTCAAATCTCTACCTTTAACTGCATAAGTATTATTATTTGTTGGAATAGCTGTACCAATATCTTTTTTGATTTTTTCTGCAGTACTATCGCCAATCATTAAATTGTACTCTTCTCTCATATATTCTTTTAAAGCATTATCCATTGCGTCTCCTGCTACTCTTAATGACTCTGAATATACAACGCCACCTAAAGATAAAACTGCAATTTCAGTTGTACCTCCACCTATATCAACAACCATTGACCCAGTTGCTTCAGATATTGGCAGTCCGGCTCCTACTGCTGCAGCTATTGGTTCCTCAATTAAGTTAACTTTACGAGCTCCGGCTGCAAGGGCGCTATCTTGAATTGCTTTTCTTTCAACTGGAGTTGAACCAGTTGGTACACAAATTAAAATTCTAGGATTAGCTAATGTTTTTTTATGAACTTTTTTAATAAAATGTTTAATCATCTCTTCAGTAACAACGAAGTCTGCAATAACACCATCTCTCAAAGGTCTGATTGCTTGAATGTTTCCTGGTGTTCTTCCAAGCATAGTCTTTGCTTCATCACCAACAGCTAAAACTGATTTTTTTCCTTTATTGTCAACAACTGCAACTACTGATGGCTCATTAAGAACTACACCTTTGCCCTTTAAAACTACAAGTGTGTTTGCTGTGCCAAGATCTATTGCCATATCTTGACTCCATAATTTCTTTAAATTGCTGAACATTGTCATTTTATATACCTTTCATCTTTTGATTTTCAAAATTTTGATTTTCTATATTTGTACCTGGTGCTGTTTTATCTCTTTTTATGATCATTTTATTAAGTGAATTTATATAAGCATTTGCAGATGCAACTAAAGTGTCAGTATCTGCAGCTTGTCCTACAGTTGTTTTTCCATTTTCTTCAATTTTAACACTTACTGTAGCTTGAGCATCTGTTCCCTCTGTAACAGCATGCACTTGGTAAAGTTGTAAATTCACCTCATGCGGATAAAGTTTTTTTATACATTTAAAAATTGCATCAACTGGTCCATCACCTGTTTCTGATGCTTTTTTAACTTCACCAAAAACATCTAATGTCATTTCTGCTCTTTGAGGTTCTCCTGTACCAGCAAATACCTTCAAAGATTTCAAATTGATAGCGCTTACTTTGTTATCTGTTATTAAACTATCATCTATTAAAGCAATTATATCTTCATCATAAACATGTTTCTTTTTATCTGCTAAGATTTTAAATTTTGCAAAAGCATTATCTACAACATCATCAGTAAGATCTGGATATCCTAAACTGGTTAATTTATCTTTAAATGCGTGTCTACCTGAGTGTTTACCCATTACGAGAGATGTTTGTTTAACTCCTACACTCTCCGGTGTCATAATTTCATAAGTTTGCCTATTTTTTAACATTCCATCTTGATGAATTCCTGCCTCATGTGCAAAAGCATTTTTTCCAACAATAGCTTTATTATATTGGACAGGAAAACCTGTGGCATTTGATACTATCTTAGATGCTTTACTTAAAAGAGTAGTTTCAATTCCAGTTTCAAATGGCATTAGATCAGGTCTAGTTTTCATAGCCATCACAACTTCTTCAAGTGCTGCATTTCCAGCTCTTTCTCCCAAACCATTTATAGTACATTCAATTTGTCTAGCTCCTGCTTGAACTCCTGCTAAAGAATTAGCAACTGCCAAACCCAAATCATTATGACAATGCGTTGAAAGAATTGCTTTATCTATATTTGGAACTTTATTTAATAAAGTTTCAATAATTTTTGTAAATTCAGAGGGTATTGTATATCCAACAGTATCTGGAATATTAATTGTTTTAGCACCGCATTTAATTGCAAGTTCAACTGTCTTACACATATAATCCATATCTGTTCTGGTACCATCTTCACAAGACCATTCAACATCATCAGTAAAATTTCTTGCGTAAGTTACATTTTGTTTTATCGCTTCATAAACTTCTTCTGGTGATTTATTAAGCTTATGTTTCATATGTAAAGGACTTGTGGAAATAAAAGTATGAATTCTAAATCTTGGAGCATGTTTAAGAGCCTCATAGCATCTATCAATGTCCTTTTTTGAATGTCTTGCTAAACCAGCAGGTATTGACTTTTTTAATATTTTACTGACTTCAGTTACAGCTTCAAAATCTCCTGGAGATGCAATTGGAAATCCAGCTTCAATAATATCTATTCCAAGTTCGTCAAATACTCTAGCTATTTGGATTTTTTCTTCTAAACTCATTGATGCACCAGGAGACTGCTCTCCATCACGCATTGTAGTATCAAAAATGTATACTCTGTTATTATCAGTCATTTAATTAATTTAAGCATGTGCATCATACATGCTCACGCTCAGATTGCAAAATAAAATGGCTATTTTATTGCAATTAAAACAATAATTTATCTACTTCTTATCGCTATCAACAAGTTTCTTTTTAGAAATCCAAGGCATCATAGCCCGAAGTTCAGCGCCTACTTTTTCAACCGAGTGTTCTGCTAATTTAGCTCTAGTTGCAAGAAAGTTTTTTTGACCATTTTTGCATTCTTCCATCCATTCTTTTGTAAATTTACCAGATTGAATTTCTGCTAAAACTTCTTTCATTCTTTGCTTGGTTTCATCTTTTTTAATTATTCTTGGACCTGACTGATATTCACCATACTCTGCTGTATTCGAAATTGAATAATTCATATTTGCAATTCCACCTTCATATATTAAATCCACAATCAGTTTCACTTCGTGAACAGTTTCAAAATAAGCCATTTCAGGTTCATATCCACCTTCAACTAAAGTTTCATAACCATTTTTAATCAATTCAACAAGTCCACCACATAATACTGTTTGTTCTCCAAATAGATCAGTTTCTACTTCATCTTTAAATGTAGTTTCAATTATTCCAGATCTACCTCCACCAACAGCTGACGCATATGACATTGCCAAGTCTCTTGCTTTGCCTGAACCATCTTGATGAACAGCAAATAAGCAAGGTACTCCACCACCTTTTTCATATTCACTTCTTACTAAATGTCCAGGGCCCTTTGGTGCAACCATAAATACATCTAAGTCTTTTCTAGCTTTTATAAGATCATAGTGAACATTTAAACCATGAGCAAACGCAATTGATGTGCCCTCTTTAACTCGTTGCTCGATATGGTTTTTGTATATTGATGCTTGTAATTCGTCTGGAGTCAAAATCATAACAACATCTGCCCATTCTGCAGCATCTGATAAATTCATTACTTTTAAACCTTTAGACTCAGCTTTTTCAATACTTGATGAACCTTCTCTCAAAGCTACCACAACTTCTTTAACTCCACTGTCTCTTAGATTAAGTGCGTGAGCATGTCCTTGACTTCCGTAACCGAAAATTGCTACTTTCTTATCTTTTATTAAATTTACGTTTGTATCTTTTTCATAAAACATTTTCATAATTTCTCTCCTTTAATTTTTAATTTATTTAAATACTTCTGATCCTCTTGTCATAGCAACTGCACCTGTTCTTGAAACACTCACTAAACCAAATTTTTTTAAATTTTTTGACATATTATCAATTTCTCTTCTTAAGGCTGTAATTTGAATAACATTTGATTTTGTTGTTTTATCTAACAAAACTGGATTGAATTTTTTACAAGCTTCAAAAGCTTTATTTAATTTAATATTATTTGCCACAAACTTGAATAATGCCATTTCTTTAAAAATAACGTTTTTATCTTCTCTTTTAAAGTCTGCTACTTTATGAACTGGGACTAACTTTTTTAGTTGAAGTTTAATCTGATCAACAACTTGTGGTGTCCCTGTAGTAACAATTGTTATTCTTGAAATATTTTGTTTCTGATCAACCTCAGCCACTGCAAGAGACTCGATATTGTAACCTCTTCCAGAAAATAACCCAACTACACGAGCTAGAACTCCAGATTCATTATCTACCCATACAACTATGATATGAGTATCAAGTTTCTGCTTTTTTCCAGCGAAACTATATGCTGATTTTGAATTTGCCATTAAACTAGCGTTCTGCCCTTTCCAGTGATCTTTTTTTCTTTTTGATCTTTAGGACCAAGTAACATTTGATTGTGAGGTTTTCCAGATGGTATCATTGGATAACAATTTTCCTGTTTGTCTACAAGACAATCAAATATTACTGGTCGATCTGTATTTAACATTTCAATAATCTTATCATCTAATTCTTCGGGTGTTTTGGCTCTTATACCAACACAACCATAGGCTTCGGCCATTTTAACAAAATCTGGCAATGCAGCTGTGTAACTCTCAGAATAATTTTTATCGTGAAGTAATTCCTGCCACTGTCTTACCATCCCCATGTATTCATTATTTAAAATAAATATTTTTATAGGTAAATTGTATTGCACTGCTGTAGACATTTCTTGCATAGTCATTAAAACTGAAGCTTCACCAGCGATATCAATAACTAATTTTTTAGGATGTGCAATCTGAACTCCAACAGCTGCGGGTAAGCCATATCCCATTGTGCCGAGACCACCAGAAGTCATCCATCTATTTGGTTTATTGAACTTGTAGTGTTGTGCAGCCCACATTTGATGTTGACCAACCTCAGTTGTAATATATGTATCTTTATCTTTAGTTAGTTCATACAATCTTTCGATTGCGTATTGAGGCTTAATTGTCTCTTCATTACCAATATAGTCTAAGGATCGTTTTGATCTCCATTTTTGAATTTGTTCCCACCAATTAGATATTTGGTGTTTGTTTGATTTAGAAAAATTATTTTTTGATTTTTTAATTGTTTTAAGTGTTGATATTAAAACTGACTTAATATCTCCGACAATTGCTAAATCTACTTTTACATTTTTATTTATAGATGATGGATCAATATCAATGTGAACTTTTTTTGATTTAGGAGAGAACTCGTCAATTTTACCAGTAATTCTGTCATCAAACCTTGCACCAACATTTATCATTAAGTCACAACTATACATTGCGTTGTTTGCTTCAAAGGTACCATGCATTCCTAACATTCCTAAAAATTGATTATCATCAGCAGGGAAACAACCAAGACCTTGTAACGTTGAGGTTATAGGAAAACCAGTTGCATATACAAGTTCTCTTAAAAGTTCACTTGCCTTTGGTCCTGAATTAATTACTCCACCTCCAGTATAAAAGATTGGTTTTTTTGCTTTACTAATTAATTTAATTAATTCATCAATATTTTTTTGAGAAAAATTATCATGAGATTTTCCATTTAACTTTTTAGCCTTCGTAAAATTTTTATATTTACCTTTTTGAAATTGTATATCTTTTGGGATATCTACCAAAACGGGTCCTGGTCTACCTGTAGTTGCTACCTCAAAAGCTTTATGCATTACTTCTGCTAAATCGTTAACATCTTTTACTAACCAGTTATGTTTAGTACAAGGTCTAGTAATTCCTGTTGTGTCACATTCTTGAAATGCATCTGTGCCAATCAAGTGTGTTGGAACTTGGCCTGTGATGCAAACTAAAGGCACAGAGTCCATATAGGCATCGGTTAAAGCTGTTACAGCATTGGTAGCCCCAGGACCAGATGTAACTAATAATACACCTGGTTTGCCAGTTGATCTTGCGTAGCCTTCGGCAGCATGTCCCGCACCCTGTTCATGTCTTACTAGAATATGTTTTACAGAGTTAAAATTTTTTAATTCATCATAAATTGGAAGAACCGCTCCTCCAGGATAACCAAATAAGTGACTAACATTTTGATCTTCCAAACATTTGAATACTATCTCAGCTCCTGAATATAATTTTGGCATTCAGACAATCTAGCTGAAGTTGTACTCATTGGTCAAGTTATTGTGAGGATTATTTAGAATTTTTTTATAAATTTTGAAAGAGCCTCAGCATCAAATTTTTGCCAATCACTCATTTGACCTCTAGCCCAAGTTCTCTGTCTTTTAGCGTATTGTCTGGTTTTTATTACAATATTTAGTTTTAAATCAAACATAGAAGTTTTTTTATCAATAAATTCTTGAATCTCTCTTATACCTATAACTTTGAAAATGTTGCTATCATTCTTCAAATTAAGCTTTAAAAAATCCTTAACTTCTTTAATAGCTCCATCTTTAATCATTTGATCTACTCTTTTGGAAATTTTATTAATTAGTTCGTCTTTGGGATAATCAACATAAATTTTTATAAATTGATCCTTTTTAAAAGATGGTTTTGTTTTCTTATACCATTCAAAAATTGATTTCTTTGAAATTGAAATAACTTCATAAGCTCTGATTGATCTTTGAGCATCAGTTGGGTCAATCCTATTTTTTACTGATGGGTCAATTTTTAAGAGTTTTAAATAAAATTTTTTTTGACCTAAAATTTTTTGCATCCGCCTTATTTTAATACGAGTTGAGATTGGTATTTTTGGAATTTCTACCAATCCATCAGTCAGAGCTTTGAAATAAAGACCAGTACCACCAACTAAAACTGGTATTTTATTTTTGTCTCTAATTTTTTTAATATTCTTTATTGCTAATTTTAACCACTCACCTGATGAAAATTCTTTTTTAACACTTCTAAAACCATATAAATGATGATTGATTTTATTCAAATCAGTTCTTGAAGGTCTGGCAGTCAGTATATTTAATTCTTTATATACCTGCATGCTATCTGCATTAATAATTTCCCCATTTAATTTTTTAGCAATTTTCAATGCAACTTTAGACTTACCTGATGCTGTGGGACCCGAGATTAATATTATTTTGGACTTTAGGTCCATTTTTATTATTTTAATTTAACACCAATATATGTTCTTTGATTTTGGTTGTTGTAGATTGCAATTAGCAAGTTATTTTCATCACTTCTTAACTTCAATTTTACCACATTATCAAGATCACCTATTGTGTTAATTTTTTTTCTATTTGCTTCAACAATAACATTGTTAATTTGTAAATAGTTTATGGGGCTATCATTATCTATTTTAGTGATGACCACTCCACTTGTTCCTTTTGGAAGATTTCTTGCTTCAATATCATCTTTACTTAATAAACGAACATCTATTTTCAAACCGTCGATTCTCTTTACTTTCGGTTTTTCAATTACTGGTTTTTGTGCTTTAAAATCCTCTGAAGTTTCTAATCTTCCAAGAATTATTTCTTTTGTAATTTCCCGTTTATTTCTCCAAACTTTAACCACGACTTTTTTTCCAACATCTGTTTCAGCAACTATTTTAGGTAGTTCCTTCATTTCATTAATAGGTTTTCCATCAAAATTTAAAATTATATCGCCAGGTTTAATTCCTCCTTTGTCGGATGGACTGTTATCCGCGACACTTGCGACTAAAGCACCTCTAGGTTTATCTAACTTTTCTGCATCTGCTATTCCTTGATCTACTACTTGAATTCTAACTCCGAGCCATCCTCTTTTTGTCTCTCCAAATTCAATTAATTGATCAATTACTTTTTGAGCACTATTAGATGGTATTGCAAAACCTATTCCAATTGAACCAGATTGGCCAAGTATAGCTGTATTAATTCCAATAACATCTCCGCTCATATTGAATAATGGGCCTCCTGAATTTCCTTGATTTATCGAAGCATCAGTTTGGATATAATCTTCATATCTTGATAATCCTATACTTCTATTTCTAGCAGAGATTATTCCTGCTGTTACAGTTCCACCAAGCCCAAAGGGATTGCCTATTGCTATGACCCAATCACCAATTCTTGATTTGTCTGAGTTTCCAAATTTTACTGGCTTAAATTTTTTATCTGACTCAATTTTTAATACAGCAATATCCATACCTGCATCTGCACCAAGTACTTTGGCTTTGTAATCTTCATCTCCATTAACTCTAACAAATATGTCTGACGCTCCCTGTATCACATGATTATTTGTTATTACAATTCCATCTTCAGCAATTATAAAACCTGATCCTAAAGCACTAGTCTGTCTTTGTTGAGGTGAGCCAAACATATCTTCAAACGGAGATCCTGGTGGAAATTCAAATGGCAAAGGATTTGATTTTGTTGTTACTGTTGTGGTCGTTGAAATATTTACAACTGATGGCATTAACCTTTCTGCCAAATCAGCAAACGATGATGGAATTTCCTGAGCTTTAGAAACTGTAAAATAATTTAAAGAAATTATTATTATTGAAAAAATTTTAGTCAAGTTTTTCATACTTTTAAATACCAAATAATTATAAATCCAATAAGTGCAAATATTAACCCACCTGCTCTCAATTGTTTATCAGCAACCACATCAAGTTTTTTTAACATATTTTTCATTTTTGATGGAAATAAGGCATATAACACACCCTCAATAAACAAGAAAAGACCAAAAGCTATGATCAATTCTCTCATCTTAATTTAAAAATTGTTTATTTTTGTTTATTTCCAAAAAATTTAAAGAATTCACTATCTGGGGATAAAATCATTGAAGTTTCTCCTCCAATTAAAGCTTTTTGGTAAGCTTGCATTGCTCGATAAAATCCAAAAAATTCTGGGTCTTGTCCAAATGCATCAGCAAAAATTTTATTTTTAAGTCCATCTCCTTCACCTTTCATAATTTCGGATT
The DNA here is from genome assembly GCA_902592715.1 of uncultured Pelagibacteraceae bacterium. Taxonomy (GTDB): domain Bacteria; phylum Pseudomonadota; class Alphaproteobacteria; order Pelagibacterales; family Pelagibacteraceae; genus Pelagibacter. Next base: position 9,711 of record CACJFS010000002.1, on the reverse strand, counting down.
TTTTTTCTGCCTCAGCTAATATCACTGTAACTTCTTTATCTGCTGTTGATGTTATAGTAACTGCCATCTCTGCACCTTTTGCTCTAAATTCCTTAGCCTCTCTCTCTCTTTCAGTTTGCATTCTTCTAAAGATTGCATCACTATTTGCTTGAGGCAAATCAGCTCTTTTTATTCTTACATCAACAATCTTTATTCCAAAATTTTCTGCTTCATTATTTACACCTTGTTGAATAAGTGCCATTTGTTTAGATCTATCTTCAGATAGTAAAGTTTGTAGTTTTTGTTGACCTAGCACGTTTCTTATTCTTGAATTGATAATCGTTGCAAGCCTTGACCTTGCAACTCTTTCATTTCCAACTGAAATATAAAATTTTAGTGGATCAATAATTTGAAATCTAGCAAAAGCGTCAACTATTAAACGTTTTTGATCAGATGCAATAACTTCTTCTGGCGGAGTATCTAAATTTAAAACTCTTTTATCCAAGAATACCACGTTCTGAATAAATGGAATCTTGAAATTTAATCCTGGCTTTAAAATAATTCTTTTAGGATCACCAAACTGAAGAACAATAGCTTGATTTACCTCTTTAACAATAAAAATAGAAAAGAATAGAGTTGCTGCTATTAAGATGATGATTGGTAGTATAAATTTTCCAGCTTTCATTAATTTGTTCCTGATTTTAATTCTTGTAATGGTAGATAAGGAACTACTCCAGATCCTGAGTCTTTATCTATTATAATTTTATTTATGTCAGCAAGAACCTGCTCCATTGTCTCTAAATACATTCTTTCTTGAGTAACTTCTTTTGCTTTATCGTATTCAGCATATATAGATAAAAACCTACTTGCTTCACCTTCTGCCTTTGCAACAACTTCTTTTTTATAAGCCTCTGCTGCTTGTAGGATTTTTGCAGCTTCTCCTCGTGCTCTTGGTATTACATCATTAGCGTAAGCTTCTGCCTCATTTTTTGACCTCTCCATATCAGCTCTTGCAGCTTGTACATCTCTAAAAGCATCAATAACTTGGTCTGGTGGATCAGCTTTTTGAGTTTGAACTTGTGTAATTAGTACTCCACTTTCATATTCATCAAGTATTCCTTGAATAATATCTTGTGTATCTCTTTCGATAACTGCTCTTCCTTCTGTAAGAATTGGTTGAATATTTGATCTTGCAATAACTTCTCTCATAGCAGTTTCTGCTGCTGCTTTTACTGTGCCTTCTGGATCTTGGATTTTAAAAAGAAAGTTTCCAGCGTCTTTTATTACCCAAAATACTGAAAAGTCTATGTTAACTATATTTTCATCACCTGTTAACATTAAGCTTTCTTCAGGAACATCAGCAACTCCTCCTCCTTGACCAAAACCACTATCTCTTTCTGATCTAAATCCGATATCCATTCTATTTACCTTGGTAACTTTTGGAGTTAAAACACTCTCAATAGGGAATGGTAGATGATAATTTAAACCTGGTTGAGTAGTGTTTATAAATTTCCCAAATCTTAAAACTACCCCTTGTTCATCAGGTAAAACTCTGTATAGACCACTTAACGCCCATACTACTAATAATATGATCAATCCAAATATAATTGGTTTAGATCCACCTTTTCCACTGCCCGTGAACCTGTTTATCGTGTCTTGTAATTTTTTAATTGCTTCATCTAAATTAGGAGGTGTAGGGCCTCTTCTGAAACCTCCACCATTTCCGCTTCCTCCACCACTACCCGGAGGGCTTCCCCATGGACTTTGATTTTTGTAAATCGTCATTATGACATTCTATATAGTGTCTTTATAATCAAAAACAAGGTAAGTGTATTTTTATGAATGATAAAAAAGTAGGTCTTAGTGACACAATGAAGGCAAAAACTGAGCCAAAAACCTTCAAAAGAAACCCCATTCCGGGAACTAAATTTACGATAGCTATATCAAGTGCAAAGGGTGGTGTTGGAAAATCTACTTTTGCGACAAATTTAGCTTTAGCCCTAAAAACAGTTGGGTGCAAAGTCGGAATTTTAGATGCTGATATTTATGGACCATCTTTGCCAAAACTATTTTCGATAAATGAAAAGCCAGATAGTGATGGTCAAACTTTAAAGCCAATTATAAAGTATGACATTCAATGTATGTCTATTGGTTTTCTAACAGATGAACAAACACCTATGATTTGGAGGGGGCCTATGGTTACTAGCGCCATTAAAACCTTCACTCAAAAAGTTGGTTGGAAAGACTTAGACTTTATTATTGTTGATATGCCCCCAGGTACTGGTGACACTCAACTTACATTTGCACAAGAAATTAGTTTAGATGGCGCGATCATAGTATCAACTCCACAAGAGATAGCACTTCAAGATGTAAAAAGAGGAATTAGAATGTTTGAAAAATTAAAAGTAAATATTATTGGATTAATTGACAATATGAGTCACTTTATCGGAGATGACGGAAAAAGATATGCAATTTTTGGAGAGAATGGTGTTGAAAAAACTGCACAAGAATTTGAGAAGAAATTTTTAGGACAAATACCAATAAACTCTGATGTTGGGAAATATGGAGATATGGGAATTCCTATTGTCGAGAAAGATCCAGATCATGAAATTTCAAAAATTTATCTAAAATTTGCAGAAGAAATTAAACAATCCTATCTTTAATTTCAAAAGCCTCCATAAGTTCATTCCATTCTCTTTTTGAAAGTCCAGATTGCTCTAAATTTATTTCCTCACCTTTTAATAGTTTTTGAATAATAACTTTTCCTTTAGCAGAAACTTCAGTGCCACCTACTCTATAATCCATGAAAGCATCGTATGTAATAGGAACCCATCTCTTGAGTGTATCTAACATTATTTCCGCATAAACTCTAATTTCATATTGAGCATGATGATCTGCTCGTAACCTTAAGAAATTCATTAGATTTAATAAGTCAGTTTTCCAATACCATTGTGTGTAAGTATTTAAAGTTAAATTCATTCTAGCCAATTCTCTAGCTAAACCTTTTTTATTTTCATCAATTGTAGATCCATCAAATTTTTGATTAAGCATTGTTTCATAATTATCATATGTTCTTTCAGCATCATTTTTTAAAAGTTTTAAAACTTCCTTTGCCTGATCTCCCTCAATCACATCACCTCTGCCTTGTCTATTTGCAATTGATTGAGCTGCTAAATTTTGTGGATCAGGTAAATAAAATTCTTTATCTAAAATAGAATATCTTGCAGAGTATTCATTGACATTTGCTGTACGATGTCTAATCCATTGTCTTGCTATAAATATTGGTAATTTTACATGATATTTAATTTCACACATTTCGAATGGAGTACTATGCCAATGACGCATTAGATATTTTATTAGACCGCTATCTGTTGAAACCTTCTTAGTTCCTTTGCCATATGAAACTCTTGCAGACTGAACAATTGAGCTATCATCTCCCATATAGTCAATAACTCTTATGAAGCCATGATCTAAAGCTGGCATCGCTTCATATAATACTTTTTCTAATTCAGGTGCAGTAACTCTTTTGGTAACATTCTCTTGGGATTGTTGATCTTCTATGTCGTTTATTTGTTCTTTTGTAAGTTTCATGAATAAATTATTGAATCTCTTGTATTTGGTTTTATATTAATAGTGTTGGTTTTCCAACTATGACGATAAACGAATTTCGTAATAACCATTACGGACGTGGGGGCAGTACCCACCACCTCCACCATTTACAACTTAGGGGGGTGAATTAGGATCGACGGGTGTCTAAAAGTTGTTCTTTCGTTCGGTATTGTTCCGCCGTGATGGGCTAAATTATAAATGCTAACGAAAGTTACGCACTTGCAGCTTAATTAGTTTACTAATTAAGTTACGGGGTTTGGGGCACCTGGCAACAGAACGCCCCTTTCACAAGTTAAGAGCTTTATATATCGGAAAACCCTATCAAAAACATTTTTATAAAAAATGTTAATTATATTTACCAAAAGTTAGAGCTGTAAAGACAGCAATTAAGAGACTAAAAATAAAGATATTATAAATGAAAGAAGCTCATGCAAGTATGAACATCTGGCTCCATTTTATTAGGAACTCGTTTAAAGTTAATGTGAGTTCCAATCTCAGCATTATTCCAATGGGCTTTTCTATGAAGAATTCGACTCAATAATCTTGGATCTAAATCACAATAAAGATTCATACCATGGTCATTACCTTTTAAAATCTGAATATTTTTTTTGCCAATTTTAATAAAAACATTTGACTTTAATTTAATCCTAAATTTATTAATTCTTTCTAAAAGTTTTATTGATGCAGCACTAACTTCATTTAAAAGTTTTGAAGTATCTGGCATATCATCTTTTTCATAATCATATTTTTTATCTTTTATAGACAAGATATAATTTTTCATGTCAATCAAATCTATTTTTTCATATTTCTCTTGTTGTTTTTGATTTTTAACATCATATGTTTGGTTTTCTCTTAAACAAATAATTTTAGAATTAAATTCTAGGAAATTTTTTAAATAATCAGCACATTCATCCCAAGTTGTAGTTCCTAAATAGTCATTTTTATAATAATTTTTTCCACCTATAATATATGATCCTGCGAATGGCAAAACTGACTTAGGCTGAAGAATAGGAATTATTTTACAAAGATGATCAAAGTTTCTTTTTAAAAGTCTTTTATTTTCATTTTTTTTCTCATCTTTTGTTAAATTATCAAAACAAGAAGGATAAGGTCCAGCAGCATTATAATTTAACATCGCTAGATCTATATTGCTAAATTTATTTTTTAAAAATAAACATGCATCTTCATCTGGTGTGTTATCATTAAAATTTATTGCGGTAGAATTATTATTTTCTAATACTAAAGCACTATCAATTAAATTACCGACGAGTGACTCTTCAAAAATATGTTTTGTAAATGGTTTGTACAATGTCAATTTAAACTCTTTAAAGTCAACTGTTTGATCATTTTTGACTTCAATAAAATTTCGATAACCTTTATTTAATAAATTTTTTTTTAAAAAATTTGGTCCTTCATCTAATATGATCAGAGGTATATCTTTTGGAAAGTCAAAATTTCTATCATCATAATGATCAGGATGAATATGACTAACATAAATTCCATCAACATTTCTAATATCTGACAATTTTGTTTTCAATGGGGGATAATGAAACCAAGAACCCTCAAAAACACCATCGATTATCCATGGATCACATAAAATTTTAGTTCCATTTGAGCCAGTAAATATACCTCCAGCATTTCCAATAAATTTAAATTTCATAAATACTATCTAATTATTATTATTAAAAATTTATAAATAGCATATAATTTACCGCAGTTTAGTAAAAAGCAGACTATTCTTTATTTTTTTTGCTTTATTAAATAAAATATGTGGTGCGGCCAGAGAGAATCGAACTCTCATGAGCTAGGCTCACACGGCCCTCAACCGTGCCTGTCTACCAATTTCAGCATGGCCGCAAATCATGCGTCAGATTAAATGAATGACAATTCTATTTCAAGTTGATAAGTTTTTATTATGGAATTCACAACTCAAGTTAAAATTGCAACAGATCCTATTTATCAAAAGGTTTCTAAATCCATTCCTGAAATCGAGTGGGCCACTCATGCACCTTACATTTATAAAATAAATAAACTTAAAAAAGAGAAGAACGCTGTAATTCTTGCTCACAATTACCAAACTCCTGAAATATATCATGGTATATCTGATTTTTCAGCAGACTCGTTAGCTTTAGCAATTGAAGCTGCAAAAACAGAAGCTGATATAATTGTTATGTGTGGTGTACATTTTATGGCGGAGACTGCCAAACTAATGAGTCCAGATAAAAAAGTTTTACTGCCAGATATGAAAGCTGGTTGCTCTTTATCCTCATCTATAACTGGTGAAGATGTAAGAAATTTAAAAAAAAAATATCCTGGTATTCCTGTAGTTTCATACGTTAACACTTCTGCAGATGTTAAGGCTGAAACTGACGTTTGTTGTACATCAGCAAATGCTGTTAAAATTGTAAACTCTTTGGGTGTAAAAAAAGTAATTTTCTTACCAGACGATTATTTAGCAAAATATGTTGCTTCTCAGACTGATGTAGAAATTATTTCATGGAAAGGGACTTGTGAGGTTCATGAGCAATTTAATGATGAAGAGATTAATGAAATAAGAAAAAATAATCCTGGAATTAAAATTATTGCTCATCCTGAATGTCCTCCTGATGTAATAAAAGCAAGTGATTTTGCGGGCTCAACAAGTGGAATGATTAAATACGTAAAAGATAATCAACCTGAAAAAGTTATGATGGTTACAGAATGCTCAATGAGTGATAATGTTCAAATTGATAATCCTAATGTGGAATTTATTAGACCTTGTAACTTATGTCCTCACATGAAAAGAATTACACTACCAAAAATACTTGATTGTTTAGAAAATGAAACAAACGAATTAATAATGGACTACGAAACAATTGAGAGAGCTAGGAAATCAGTAGAGAGAATGGCTGAAATAGGCAGATAATTTCTGTGCCAAAAATTCAATTAAGTAAAAATTTTATCCGATCAACCTGTAAGTTAGCTCTTAATGAGGATCTCTATCCTTCAGGAGATATTACAACAAATCTATTAAATAATAATTCAATTTTAAAAGTTAAATTAATAAGTAATGAAAAAGGTATTATAGGTGGATTAGAATTTGCTAAACAAACATTTAATTTATTAGACAGAAATATTAAATTTCATATAAAAAAAAAAGAGGGATCAAAAATTAGCAAAGGGTCATTAATTGCCGTGATTGAGGGTAGAATAAAAAATATATTAATTGGAGAAAGAGTTGCTCTAAATTTTCTCTCCCATATCTCTGGTATTGCAACTAAAACCAATAAATTTGTAAAAAAGGCAGGCAAGAGAACAAAAATTTGTTGCACTAGAAAAACAATTCCTAATCTAAGAGTTATTCAAAAATATGCTGTAAAACTAGGAGGTGGGACTAATCACAGATTTAATTTAAGTGATGAATTTTTAATTAAAGACAATCATCTAGCCTCATCAAAGAAATTTGAAGAAATAGTGAAAAAAGCAATTAAAAGTAAAAAGAAAAGAAAAATTACTGTCGAGGTAGACACTTTGAGGCAATTTAAAAGAATTAATGGACTTAATTTTAATACAGTTCTGTTTGATAATATGAGTCCGAAAACTCTTGGGGTGGCTATTAAATATGCAAAAGGGAAATATGAAACTGAAGCCTCTGGAGGAATAACTTTAAAAAATGTAAAAAATCTAGCTGCAACAAACGTTGATAGAATATCAGTAGGTCAGTTAACACATAGTATTCAAGCTTTGGATTTAAAATTAGAGATTTAATTTTTTCTTATTTGAGCTTGCGCTGCCGCTAATCTTGCAACTGGAACTCTGTAAGGTGAACAAGACACATAATCTAATCCAGTTTTTGCACAAAATTCTATACTTTTAGGATCTCCACCATGCTCACCACAAATTCCAAGTTTAATTTTTTTGTTTTGTTTTCTGCCTTTATCAGTTGCGATTTTTATTAAGTCTCCAACTCCTTCATCAATTGATACAAAAGGATCAATATCAAAAATTTTGTTCTCGATATAATCATTAAGGAATTTACCACTATCATCTCTACTAATTCCAAATGTAGTTTGAGTTAAATCATTTGTTCCAAAGCTAAAAAATTCAGCGTGTTTAGCGATATCTTTTGCCTTTATTGCTGCTCTTGGCAATTCAATCATTGTTCCAACTAAAAAATCAATTTTAATTTTATTCTCATCTTGAACTTTTTTTGCAACCCTAATAACTAAATCTTTCATAATTTTTATTTCTGCTTCTGTTGAAACTAAAGGGATCATGACTTCAGGCATAGTTGATTGAATTTTTTGCTTTTTACATTCTACTAAAGCTTCAAAAATTGCAGTACACTGCATCTCATAAATTTCGGGGAATGAAATTGCCAATCTACAACCTCTATGACCTAGCATTGGATTTTGTTCATGAAGTTCTGAAATTCTAACTTCAAGTTCTTTAATGGGAATATTTAGTGAAACTGCAACATCATTAATTTCGTTATTACTTTTTGGCAAAAATTCATGTAGTGGTGGGTCAAGCAACCTTACTGTTACTGGTAAACCTTTCATTATTTTAAATATTTCAATAAAATCCTTTTTTTGATGTGGTAATAGCTTTTTAAGTGCATTAGATCGATCTTCAATTGTTTTTGATAATATCATTTCTCTTACTGATAGAATTCTTTCCTCCTCAAAAAACATATGTTCAGTTCTACACAAACCAATACCCTCTGCACCAAATTCTCTAGCAGTTTTACTATCTAATGGCGTCTCCGAATTAGTTCTAATTTTTAATTTTCTGAAATCATCAGACCAACTCATTATTTTTGAGAAATCACCTGATATTTCTGGTTTAACTGTTTTTATCTCGCCAATAATTATTCTGCCTGTTGAACCATCAATTGTAATTATTTCTCCCTCTTTAATTACTTTATTGTTTGTTTTGAATAATTTGTTTTCATAATCAATTTCTATTTCACTAGATCCAGAAACGCATGGTCGTCCCATTCCTCTAGCAACTACTGCAGCATGACTTGTCATACCTCCTCTTGAGGTAAGAATTCCTTTTGCTGCATGCATACCATGTATATCTTCTGGCGAAGTTTCTACACGAACTAATATTGTACTTTGCATCATACTATTTAGTCTTTCAGCCTCCTCGGAAGTAAAAACAACTTTTCCACTTGCAGCACCGGGTGATGCGGGTAAACCTGACCCAATTACTTCTAAGTTTGCTTTCTCATCTAAAGTTGGATGAAGCAAAGTGTCTAAAGAACTTGGTTCTATTCGTAATATTGCATCTTTTTTAGTAATCAACTTTTCATTAACCATATCTACAGCTATTTTTACAGCAGATTTAGCTGTTCGTTTTCCAGAGCGTGTTTGAAGCATCCAAAGTTTTTTATTTTCAACTGTAAACTCAACATCCTGCATATCTTTGTAATGCTTTTCCAATTTGATTAATATATTTTTTAGTTGCTTGTATGTCTTTGGCATTGCCTCCTCCATTGACTTAAGAGTTTCTTTTGATTCAATTCTAGCTTTTTTTGTAATATGTTGTGGTGTTCTAGTTCCAGCAACAACATCCTCTCCTTGCGCATTTATTAAATATTCTCCATAAATATTTTTTGATCCATCTGATGGATTTCTAGTAAAGACTACACCAGTTGCACAATCATTTCCCATATTTCCAAAAACCATTGATTGTACATTAACTGCTGTACCCCAATTAGACGGTATTTGATTTAATTTTCTATAGACTTTTGCTCTGTGGCTTTCCCAAGATAAAAAAACAGCACTTATAGCTCCCACCAGTTGTTCTTTGACACTTTGTGGAAAATCTTTTTTTGTTTTTTCTTTCACTATGTTTTTAAAATCTTTTATTAAAGCTTGCCAGTCATACTCATCTAATTCTGTGTCTAATAATACTCCTTTTGTTAACTTATAGTTCTCGATTATATCCTCAAAGTGATAACTTTCTATTCCCAATACAACACTAGAATACATTTGAATAAAACGTCTATAGCTATCATTTGCAAATCTTAAATTTGAAGTTTTTTTTGCAAGTGCTATTACCGTATTATCATTTAGACCTAGATTTAAAATCGTATCCATCATACCAGGCATAGAAACCCTAGCTCCAGATCTTACA
>CACJFS010000001.1 GCA_902592715.1 uncultured Pelagibacteraceae bacterium | reverse complement strand
TAATAAAAAAAACTTTAAAATCTTTTTTTTTATTTTTTTTAATTCTATTCAATGCGATATCCATTTTGTTTAAAGTCATGGGACAAATGTCAGGGCAATTTGTGAAACCAAAAAAAATTGCAGTTAAAGGTCCGTTAAAAGATTCTTGCGTAATTGAATTATTATTCATGTCCTTAAGCTCAAAATCTGATCCCTTGAAAGCTGCGACTGATTGGTCTTTTTGTTCCTTCATGGAAAGAAACACAGGAAGCATTAAAAAAAAGAATATTGTTAAACATCCAGTTAACACTGCAATTGAGGTTTTTATTTTCATTATTGTAAAAATATATATAGGAACTATATAAAGATTATGTCTCTGTTAAAGAAAATATTTGGCACATTAACTGAAAAGCCGTGGGAAGCTAGTCAAGCAGCAATTGATAGTACACATACAGGAAAGACGTTTGAAATTTCAAATCAAATGTCAGCTGTGATCATAATTTTTGGAGTAAGTACAACTTTATTTAGTCTAATTTTCACTGGTTATCTTTATTCACTACCACCAGAGCAAGATACAACTTTTATACTTAAGACAAATTTACTTTGGATAAATACATTAGTATTAATATTAGTAACAATATTTTTTAATAGAATAAGTAAAGATTTAAAAAATGAAGTTACAAATAAAATAAAAAAGAACTTAATCTTTGTTGGTGGTTTAAGTTATATATTTTTATTTTTACAGTTAGCTTTATGGTACCAACTTATGAAAAGTGGAAATTTTGTTTCTACTAATACTTATTTCTCATCTTATTATTTTTTTACAGCATTACACGGTATTCATCTTTTAGGGGGGCTTTATTTTTGGGGTAAAGTTAGTTCTAAAATTTTTAAATTAGATGAGAAGGATTATAACAAAGAGGAAAAAAGTATTAATGCTCTTTCTTTGTATTGGTTCTTTTTATTTGTAGTTTGGATAGTCTTCTTTACAATAATGTTTGCTTACAATGATACTGTAATAGAGTTCTGCAAATCTTTGATTGCTTAGTTATATAAACAAAACTAACACAGATCCAAACACTGCAATTATTATTAAAAGTATGTTGACTGATCTAAGATATCTTTTGGTTTCAGGTTTTGTCTCTCTTTTTGAAAACCTTCCTGCCCCTAAAGAGATCACAAAATAGAAGGCTAATACCAAAGCAAGAATTGTGATTAAAATACCTAATTTACCAAGCATAAAGATATTGATTATATTAGTATAATTAATATGTTTTATGACATTTTGTCATAGGTAATTATAGGATTATTCTTCTATATAAGCATTATGCATGCAGGAATAATATTTTTATTAGTGATCGTCGGATCTGTCTTATTTCATATATTCACACCTTGGTACTGGACTGACATAGCATCAAATTGGGGTGGAATGGATAGCACAATTACCCTTACTTTCTGGGTAGGTGGGGGTGTATTTGTAGCTGTATGTTTGTTCATGGTTTATTGTGTTTTTAGATATTCACATAAAGAGGATCGGAGAGCAGAATATAAACCTGAAGATAAGAAATTAGAAAAAATTTTAACTTGGGCAACAACTCTTGGAGTTGCTGCTTTACTAGCGCCTGGTCTTATAATTTGGAATCAATATGTAAACGTACCTAAGAATGCACTTGAAGTGGATGTGATGGCTTGGCAGTGGGGATGGCAATACAGACTTCCTGGAGCAGATGGTAAATTGGGAACTACACAAGTAAGAAATATTGCTGATAACAATCCTTTTGGTATTAATCCAGACGATCCTTTCGGAAAAGATGATATTATGATTGAGAGTGATGTAATAAATTTAGAAAATAATAGACCTGTAAAAATACTATTAAGATCAGTCGATGTTCTTCACAATTGGTATGTGCCACAATTTAGATCAAAAATGGATGCTGTTCCCGGAACAGTTACTTTTTATTGGTTCGAACCAAATAAAGTTGGAGAATATGAAGTTTTGTGTGCTGAATATTGCGGAGTTGGGCATTACGCAATGAGAGGTGGTGTTGAGGTTCAGGATAAAGCTGACTATGAAGTGTGGTTGAGCGAGCAAGAAACTTTTCAGCAATTATCAGCTAGATATGAAAAATTAAACGTAGATGGGAACAAATTAGCTAAAAAATAACAATTTATTAATTTAAAAAAAAATATATATAAAGGATAAAAATATGTCAGACGAATACAATAATAATAAATCATACCAGGCACAATCATCAGAGGTTTTAGATGGTTCAGCTGGATCAATTAATCCCGATATGGATTATGTAAGACCAGCCGAAATACCTGAGCAAGATTTATATCATGCACATAGTTTTATTGAAAAATGGATTTTTTGTCAGGATGCTAAGGTAATTGGTGTTCAATATTTTTTAACAGCAGTATTTACTGGAATTGTAGGATTAATTTTATCATGGTTAATGAGACTTCAGCTCGGTTTTCCTGAGTTAGCAGGTTTCATGACAGCAGAACATTATTATCAATTTGTAACTATGCATGGAATGATCATGGTAGTTTACTTTTTAACTGCACTATTTCTTGGAGGCTTTGGAAATTATCTAATTCCACTCATGGTAGGAGCAAGAGATATGGTTTTCCCATATGTAAATATGCTTAGCTTTTGGATGTTTTTTGTTGCAGTTGCAGTTTTAATGGCAAGTTTCTTTGTTCCAGGTGGACCAACAGGAGCCGGATGGACATTATATCCTCCTCAAACAATTTTAGAAGGAACTCCAGGATCAGGCATGGGAATACTTTTAATGCTTATATCTTTATCTTTATTTGTAATTGGTTTCACAATGGGTGGACTAAATTATATGATTACTATTCTTCAAGCTAGAACTAGAGGAATGACTTTAATGAGAATGCCTTTAACAGTTTGGGGTATTTTTACAGCAACTGTACTTGCGATGTTAGCATTCCCAGCACTACTAGTTAGTGCAATAATGATGACACTAGATAAGGTTCTACAAACAAGCTTCTTTATGCCAACGATATTAAAAGCAGGAGAGGTTCTTGAATATGGTGGCGGAAGTCCAATTCTTTTCCAACACTTATTTTGGTTCTTTGGACACCCCGAAGTTTACATTGTTGCTTTACCTGCATTTGGAATAGTTTCTGACTTAATATCTGTTCATGCTAGAAAAAATATATTTGGTTATAGAATGATGGTTTGGGCAATTGTAGGTATTGGAGGATTGAGTTTCTTCGTATGGGCTCACCACATGTATGTTAGTGGAATGAACCCTTGGTTTGGATTTTTCTTTGCAACGACCACATTAATTATTGCAGTTCCAACCGCCATGAAAGTTTATAACTGGATACTTACTTTGTGGAGAGGAAATATTAGAATTAATACTGTAATGTTATGGTGCCTAGGATTTATCGTAACATTTGTAAATGGTGGAATTACTGGAATATTTTTAGGAAATGTTTCAGTTGACGTTCCATTATCAGATACATATTTCGTAATAGCCCATTTCCATATGGTCATGGGTATTGCACCATTAATGGTTATTATGGGTGCAGTTTATCACTGGTTCCCATTAGTAGCTGGAAAAATGTTAAGTGAAACATTGGGTAAATGGCATTTCTGGATTACTTTCTTAGGAGCGTACTCAATATACTTCCCTATGCACTATCTAGGTTTTATTGGAGTTCCAAGAAGATATTTTGAAATGTATGATAGTCCATACATGACATCTGCAGTAGGAATGAATGAATTTATAAGTATTGCAGCATTTATAGTTGGCGCAGCACAATTTATTTTAGTTTTCAATATCATTAAAACATTAAAAACAGGAAAAAAAGCTGAACAGAATCCTTGGAAAGCTAATTCACTCGAATGGTATACTTCTACTGTTCCACCGGAACATGGTAACTTTGGTGAAAGACTTCCAGTTGTTCACAGATGGCCTTATGATTTTAGTGTTCCAGGAGCTAAGGATGACTTTATTCCGCAAACAACTGCTCCAAGTGAAGTAGCAAATACTGAAGTAGAGAAAACTTAAGAGAAAAATAATGTCTGAACAAAAAATAGACGGCTTCGAACTTAAACCAGGGTTTAAGGGCATGGCGTCTGACACTGGCTCAGACCAAACAATGTTTAAAGGTGTGCATTGGGGCAAAGCTATGATGTGGATCTTTTTATTGAGTGATACTTTTGTATTCAGCTGTTTTTTAATTTCATACATGAAGGGTAGAGGATCAACTATAGTTGATTGGCCTAATACTAGTGAAGTTTTTTCTTTACATGTAGGAGATGTGCCTGTCCCGCTTTTACTTATTGCGATAATGACATTTGTATTGATTACAAGTAGTGGAACAATGGCTTTAGCTGTTAAATATGGTTACGAAAAAAATCGTAAAATGTGTGGTTGGTTAATTCTAGCTACTGCTTTAGGTGGGCTTACATTTGTGGGAATGCAAGTATTTGAATGGTCTAAACTAATTCATGAAGGTGTGAGACCTTGGGGAAATCCTTTTGGAGCAGCTCAGTTTGGTTCCTTCTTTTTTATGATAACGGGATTCCATGGCTTCCATGTCTCAATAGGTGTGATTTTCTTATTCATATATACTTATAAAGTTTTTGCAGGTCATTATGAGACCAAAAAAAGAGGCTGGTTTACCAAGATGAAAGGGGATTATGTAGAAATTGAAATATTAGGTCTTTATTGGCACTTCGTAGATCTAGTTTGGGTTTTTATTTTTGCATTTTTCTACTTGTGGTAAAATAATTTATGGAAGAGACTAACAAAATGGAAGAAAGTAATAAACAAGAAGAGCAAACAAGCACCCAGAAGATAGGAATTTATCTTTGGATTTGGGGTCTGTTATTTGTTTTAAGTTTCTTTTCATACATGGTTGACTGGTACCAGTTTCAAGGAATGCTAAGATGGTCTCTAATATTATTCTTTATGTTTCTAAAAGCAGGACTTATTATGGCTTTTTTCATGCACTTGTTTTGGGAAAGATACGCTTTAGTAAATGTACTTTTATGGCCAATGACAGCAATTGCCTGTTTTATATTTTTAATGAATGCAGAATTTCAATATACGCTATTTTCAAGATTCTTTTATTTTGTTGTAGGGGGAGCTTAGTATGGACGCTTACGGATATTTAGCTTTTTTCTTAATCTTATTTGTATTTTTTATCTATATTGTTTGGTTTGGTTATTCGGTAAAAGTTGAAAACCAAAAAGAACAAGGTGATAAAGTCACAATAAATCCTTATGATCAAATACCTTTGCGTAGAAGATTAATTGATAAGAAAAATAGTAAAGTAGGTATTTTTGATTTAGGAAATCATATTTTAATAGCAGGCGTTATATTACTTGTAATATTTGTTTCACTAAATGTTGAGTAATAGTGACCGCAAATACAATTAAAAAAAAATCAGTTTCTGTAAGTTTTTTATCTTATTCAAAATATTTATTATTGTTGATGAAACCAAGAGTAATGTCTTTGGTTATCTTTACTTGTGCAGTTGGATTACTTACAGCTCCTGAATCAGTTTCACTTCTTAATTCAATAACTGCAATTTTCTTTGTGACAATGGGAGCAGGTGCTGCAGGTGCATTAAATATGTGGTACGAGGCTGATCTTGATAAATTAATGACAAGAACTTGTCTTAGACCAATTCCTACTGGAAAAGTGAACAGGGAGCATGCCTTATTATTTGGAACTGTATTGTCAATAGTATCTGTAGTTGGTCTTTATTATTTTTCGAATTTAACATCAGCTATTTTATTATCAATAACGATCGCGTTTTATGTTTTTGTTTATACGATATGGTTAAAAAGAAAGACTCCACAAAATATTGTTATTGGAGGTGCATCAGGTGCACTGCCACCAGTTATAGGTTGGACTATAGCTACCAACTCATTAACGTTAGAACCAATAACATTTTTCTTAATTATATTTTTTTGGACCCCATCTCATTTTTGGGCATTGAGCCTTTACAAAGCAGACGATTATCAGAAGGCTAAAATTCCTATGTTGCCTATTACTAATGGTATTGAGGAAACGAAGAAAAATATATTTGTTTATTCTTTAATAATGTTACCCGTAGTTATTTTGCCTTATTATATTGGTTTTGTAGGCGAAACATTCTTAATAGTTTCATTATTACTTACCTTTTATTACAATTATGTTTGTTATGATCTTCTTAAGTTCAAAAAAAACAAATTTGAAATAAAGAAGGCTAAAAAGGTATTTTCTTACTCAATTTTTTACTTATTTTTACTTTTTGTCTTATTTTTGGTAGACCAGATCATTAAATAAATAATCCTATTTATTTTATAAGAAAATGGTAAAAAAAATTCATGAGATATGTAAGTACAAGAGATAATTCAAAAGAATATAGTTTTGAAGATGTTTTCATCAAAGGTTTAGCTGATGATGGTGGACTCTATGTGCCTACATCTCTAAAAAAATTTAGTCTAGATGAGTTATCTGAACTCAAAAGCCTAAATTATAATGACTTATCAACTAAAATAATTAATCAATTTTCATCAGATTTTATCTCTAAAGATGATCTTTCATTATTAATTAATAAATCTTATTCAACTTTCAGAGAAAAAGATGTTGTTAAAATTTCAAATGTTGGTGATTTGAAGCTATTAGAGTTATTTCATGGCCCAACATTAGCATTTAAAGATATTGCTATGCAGTTCATTGGAAATTTATACGAGCATTATTTAAGCAAGAATAATAAAAAAATTAATATTGTTGTGGCTACATCAGGTGATACAGGAGCTGCTGCTATAGATGCAATTAAAGGCAAATCAAACTTAAATATTTTTGTCTTACATCCTAATAATAGAATTTCACCAGTACAAAGAAAGTTAATGACAACAGTTGAGGATGAAAATGTTTTCAATATTGCAATTGATGGAAATTTTGACGATTGCCAAAATATAGTAAAACAAATGTTTTCAGATCTTGATTTTTCAAAATCTATTAATATGTCTGGAGTAAATTCAATTAACTGGGCAAGAATAATTGCCCAATCTGTATATTATTTTTATACTTATTTTAAACTTAATGTTGATGAACCTATTTCATTTTCAGTTCCAACAGGAAACTTTGGAGATGTCTTTGCAGGTTACCTTGCCAAACAAATGGGATTACCAATAGACAAACTTATTGTTGCAACTAATGAAAATGATATTTTGCATAGAGCAATTTCTAATGGTGATTATATTTCAAAAAAAGTAAAAGAAACACTGTCTCCAAGTATGGATATTCAATTGGCAAGTAATTTTGAGAGATTAATTTATTATGTAAACAGTTCTAATTCTGAAATTACATCAGATATAATGAAAAAAATTAAGCAAAACGAATACCAAATTGATAAATCAAACTTAGATGTGATTCAAAAAGATTTTGTTTCAGAATGTTGTGACGAAGACGAAACTTTAGAAATTATCAAAGAAAATTTTGAGAAAAATAGTATCATATTAGATCCTCACACTGCAGTTGGAGTAGGGGCTGCAAATAAGCTTAATTTAAATGATTGTGTAGTTTTATCTACCGCACATCCATGCAAATTTCCAGCTGCTACTGATAATGCAATAAATAAACATGAAGAACTGCCTAAAGAGCTACAATATGTTCATAGTAAAGAGGAAAATTTCCAACTATTAAAAAATGACACAGAGGCAGTAAAAAATTTCGTTAAAAGTAAATTATGAAGCTTAAAGTTAATGATCAAATACCTGATGCTAAAATCTTCCATTTAGTTAATGGTGAACCTAAGGAACAAAATATATCTGAGATTTTAGGATCAAAAAAAATAATATTATTTGGATTACCAGGTGCATTTACAGCAACGTGCTCTAAATTTCATTTACCAGGATATGTCAAAAACTCTCAAAAAATATTATATAAAGGTATTGATAAAATATTTTGCTTAGCTGTAAATGATCCATATGTGATGAATGCTTGGGGAGAAGCAAACAAAATTGGAGAAAATATAATTATGTTAGCTGATCCTTATTTGTCATTTACCAGGCTAATAGGTGCAGAAGTTGATAGAAACTCAAAAGGTATGGGAATGAGATCAAGCCGTTATGCTATGGTTATTGAAAATTTAATGGTTCATAATATTCAAGAGGAAGAGGAAACTAAAAATTGTGGAATATCCTCTGCAGAAGGAATTTTAGATATTATTTAGAATTTGCAGCTTCTCTAGCGATTAAATCAACTTCATTATTTAATTTATCTGTAGAATGACCTTTTACCCAACTCCATTTAATTTCAAATTCATTAGTCATAAGATCTAATTCAGTCCAGAGGCCTTTATTTTTTACAGTTTTTTTATTTGCAGTTTTCCATCCATTTCTCTTCCAATTATGTATCCACTCTGTAATCCCAGACTTTACATATTTTGAATCTGTAAAAATTTGAACATTGCTACCTTTAGGAATTGTTTTAAGGGCTTTTATTGGAGCAAGTAATTCCATTTGATTATTAGTAGTATCTTTTTTGCTACCTTTTATATGAGTCTTCTTTTCATCTTCTATAATGATTGCAGCCCAACCACCATTTCCTGGATTTCCCAAACATGAACCATCGGTATAAATCTTTATCATTAGTTGTAGTCTCTAAAAGAATTCAGTTTTCTATGAAAATTTAATTTATCCAAATATTCTTTAGGATCTTTAATTTTAATTAATGCTTTTTTGGGAGTATTTAAATAATCATATGATCTTGTAAGAAGATATCTTAAAGCTGAACCTCTACATAGAGTATTGAAATTATTCTTTTCTTTTGAGCTCAATTTACGAACTGATTGATAGCCTCTTAATAATTGAGCAGATTTATTTTTGTCTAAAACATGAATTTTATTTGTTTTTTTAAAACATAGTGCATTAACACATGTTGCTAATTCATATGCCAAGAAATCATTTGCAGAAAAATAAAAATCAATAAAACCGTAATATTTTTTCTTATAGAAAAAAATATTATCAATAAAAAGATCACTATGAATTATTCCTTTTGGCATATTTTTTGGCCATTTTTTCTTAATATCAACTAAATCAGTTTTCATGGTCTCAATTAAATTATTTGAAAGTTTGTTAATTCTTTTATCTATTCTATTTAGCAAAGGTCCCCAAGAACTTACTGATAATGAATTTTTTCTATGCAGTCTTAATTTCTTAGCAGCTAAATGTAACAGGGCTGCGTTTTTTCCAACTTGAAAACAGTCTTTATTTGTTAGTTGATTTTTATCTTTACCTTCTAAAAAGCTTACCAAACATGCGGTTTTATTTTTAATTTTGAATAAATATTTCCCTTTTTTGTTCTTTATTGGCTCTGGACATTTGATTTTATTTTTTGATAAACCAAACATAAGGTTCATAAAAAAAGGTAAATCTCTTTTTTGAACTCTTTTTTCAAATATGGTCAGTATTATTTTTTTTTTATCTGTTTTTATTAAGTAATTAGTATTTTCAATTCCTTTTTTTATGCCTGAAAAAGACACGATTTTACTAATATTAAAGTTTTTTTCGATCATGCTTAAATCGCTCTGATTTATCCTTGTGTATACAGCCATTAATTTAACTTTCCTGGGATTTTAAATGTTACGTCTTCTTTGACTATTTCAACTTCCTCTATTTCTACGGTAAATTTTTTTTTAATATTTTCTATGAATTCATTAACTAATACTTCAGGAGCTGAGGCACCAGATGAAATACCTATTGTTTTGCATTTAGATATTTTTTCAAGAGGAAAAGTGCTTTCTGAATGAATTAACTCAGCATGTTCGCATCCATTATTTTTAGCTACTTCTACTAGTCTAACTGAGTTGGATGAATTCCTGCTACCAATCACAAATAGATTATCACACTCTTTTGCAATTTTTTTTATTGCTGCTTGCCTATTTGTTGTTGCATAACAAATATCATCTTTTTTTGGCTCGTGAATATCAGGAAAGCGTTCTTTTAAAACATTTATAATATCTTTAGTATCATCAACCGACAATGTTGTTTGTGTTATATAAGCAAGTTTTTTATTTTCATCTCTTTCATAATTTTTTGCATCATCAATCGTTTCTATAAGATCAATTTTTCCATGAGGGATTTGCCCCATAGTACCAATTACTTCAGGATGGTTTTTATGACCTATAAGCAAAACTTGAACATCTT
The DNA here is from genome assembly GCA_902592715.1 of uncultured Pelagibacteraceae bacterium. Classification (GTDB taxonomy): domain Bacteria; phylum Pseudomonadota; class Alphaproteobacteria; order Pelagibacterales; family Pelagibacteraceae; genus Pelagibacter. The sequence continues at coordinate 99,666 of CACJFS010000001.1, read as the reverse complement.
TTTTATCCAAATTTTCTGCTTCTCTGTGAACTTTAGATACAAGTGGACATGTAGCATCTACAAAAATCATATTTAAACTTTCTGCCTCTTGAGGAACAGATTTTGGCACACCATGAGCTGAAAAGACAACAGGTCTCGTTTTATCCTCAATTTCATCAATCTCTTCAACAAATATTGCGCCAATTTTTTTTAAACCATCTACTACATGTTTGTTATGAACTATTTCATGTCTTACATATACAGGAGCGCCATATTTTTCTATGCTTTTTTTTACAATTTCAATTGCTCTATCAACACCCGCACAAAAACCTCTGGGAGCTGCTAAAAGTATTTTAAGACGATTATTCTTCACTTCCATCCTTTCGAAAAAATGGGATTAAAAAAACAATACATGCAACTAGAAAAAAAAGACTACCAAACATAGCCCAAAAACTTCCTACACTTGATATAATAAAACCAAACGCAGAAATAATGAATAAAATCCACCCAATTAAGTTAATATTTTTATTACTCATTTTTTTCAATTAAATATTCGAGCAATATATGTGGAAAAGTTAATGAGGCCAATCCAATAAAAATTACTTGATATATAGTTTCATTAAATTCGTTATAATTACTCAGAATTGATATTGAAACAACATATCCAAAAATTGTCAAAATTGTTAGTGGAAGGGCTTTTTTAATAAATATTGGTAAACCTTTTGTCAAATTTTTATTTATTTTTCTAATCAAAGAAATCGAGTGCCTAATAGAATGTAAAAAGCAAAAGTAAATCGTAAAAGCAATTATTGGATTAAGAAAATAATTTAGGATTAATATTGATAAATAATCCATTAATAATAATGACTTTACCTCGATACTTTTGTTTAACGATAAAATAATTCCAGAAATTAAAGATAGTAAGATAAATATGAATAATATCTCGTTAGATATTATTAAATTATTTGAAATATAAAAATTTAATGTCTCGAATATTGTCAGTGTCTCTTCTTTGTGGAAAAATAAGGGTGAGGTAATTATTAATGATCCTTTTAAAAAATAAATTAATTCAAAGTTTTTCCTTTGATTAATAAATTCGGAGTCCTCTTTTCCAAAATGAAAAGCAGCGATAATTAAAAATAAGAAAAGTAATGATTTTGGAAATATTAACCAAATCAATATTATAACTGCACCAATAAGTAAATAACTCAAATAAAAAATACCCATTGATTTATATCCAAAATATTTAATCAGTTTTTTACCTTTAATATGATCCAGAGAACCATGAGATATTCCAATTGTTAAAATTAAAAATAACGAAATTAGTAAGAAACTTCCTTCTCTCAGATATTTTATTCCACATAAAAGTATACATAAATTAAAAAAAATTAAAGAGTGGTAAAAATTAAGTCTAATCATGTAGTTTAAAAAAGTGCTTTAATAAAAATCCATTTAGGCATTTTTAATATTATTGATAAATCTTCAAATAAATTACTTCTATTCGACAAAAATTTTATAACAGTATTAGATTTATTATTAAACATCCTAAAAAAAATATTTGGCATTTTGCTTGGATTATTTTTAAGAACTTTTAAAAAAATATTATCAAGAAATTGATATTTTTTTTTAATTTGAAAAGTTTTCAATTTACTAATGTTTTCGATATTTTCTCTTATATATTTACTTTGTTCTTGAATATTTAGAAAAGTATAACCAGTACTTAACCTTGTCATACCACCAGCTGTTCCAATATTAATTTTATTTTTTACTTGATCAATTATTGGGTAAAAAAGAGGTATAGCACCTACTTCTTTGTATGTAATCTTATAATCTTTTATTTTTAGATTATTCTCAATATATTCTTTAATTTGCTGATCATAATCTTTTTGGGAATCGTCATTCATTTCTGATAACCAAGTTGTTTCAACTAATGCTGTCTTTTTCGAATATGGAAGTGTATAAAAAAAATGAACACTTCCTCTCTGTTCACAATCAAAATCCATTAGATTCATCATTTCTTCATCAAAAAATTCCTTTTTTGTCTCTATTTCTACCCCACAGAAATGTTGCCAAAGATCAGAGTTTTGATTATCTAAATTTGGAACACTATTAAATACTAAAGAGTTATCAAAATTAATATTTTGATCATTTTTGTGAAAGGAAATATTTTTATTTTCTTTTAATTTGTTGTTTATCTTCTCATAAAATAACCCACTATCAATACTTTGATACTGATAATTATCGCACTCTAGATGTCTAGTTTTTTGAGGCACATTTATGGAGAAATGTTTCCAATTTTTTTTTACACAATCATCAAAATTATGTGGGAATGTTTTCCAAAAAGACCAAGTTTTATCTTTTTTATATTCATCTCTTGGCTCAATAATAGCTAAAGTTTTATTTTTTAACTTATTATTGATCTCTAATTCATATGCTAAAGATAATCCTGCACAACCACCACCAATTATGATAAAATCAAAATCTTTCATTTAAATTTATTTCCTCATTAATTAATTCGTGTTCTTTATCTCTAAGGTGATTATGGTTTTTAATCAATGATAGTTTAAGCAAGTCATATACAGATAATAATGTTTGAAATATTTTGCCACTATTACTAACAAAAATTTTACCTGATTGGTTGTAATTTTGAATTGTTTGTTTCTTAATAATATTTTTACCAATTTGCCTATAAACTCTTCTTGCTACTAAAATTGAAAATCTAAGATTTAATGGAATATCCTTTATTGAAGAAAAACTACTATCGTAAAATAAATCTGCAGTTGCCAATGTTTCTTTTATAGTTTCGAAATTATGTTTTATATAATACCTTTGATTTTTAGAATCCTCTATTACATCTCTAGAAATATTTGTAAGTTGCATAGCTATTCCCAAATCTATAGCCGATTTAAGAGAATTAGAGTTAGTGACATTTAAAATTTTTGCCATCATTAATCCAACAGTTCCTGCTACTCTGTATGAATAAATTAATAATTCCTTTTTTGAATTTAATCTTATTTCATTTTGAATATCAGACTCCACACCATCGAATAAGTCTTCTACAATTTTTGTGGAAATATTATATTCATCCATTAATACCCACATATTTTTAATTATATGGTTCTGAAATTCTTTATTGATAAAATTATTTTTGAAGTTTAAAAATCTTCTTAACTTAACATCAATTATACCTTTGTCGTCTGCTATATTGTCTAAAGTTCTACAAAAATCATATAAATTAGAACATTTCAAATAAGTTTCTTTTGGAAGAAAAAAACCAGCCCAGTTAAATGATTTTGCGTATATTGATAGAAAACTCTTTTTCTCCATTACAAAATTTTGTCTAAGACTTTTGCTGAAGATAGTACTCCTGGCACACCTGCTCCAGGGTGAGTACCTGCTCCAACAAAATATAAACCATCAAAAATCTCTGATTTATTATGAAATCTAAAATAAGCTGATTGAGTAAATTTTGGTTGAATAGAAAAACCTGAGCCATATTTTGTATTTAACTCTTTCTCAAAATAATCAGGAGTTAAGTAAAAATCCTCAACAATATTTTCACTTAGATTAGGTAGTAAACTTTCCTCCATTTTTTTAATAACTAAGTTTTTCATTTTATCTCCCTCAATAGACCAGTCTATACCAGATTGGTTATTAGGAACTGGCACCAACACATAAAAACAATCATGATTATCAGGCGCCATCGATTTGTCTGTTGCTGTCGGTCTATGTAAATAGTAACTAATATCATCATTTAATTTTTTATTGTTAAAAATATCGTCCAAGTGTTCCTTGTACTTATCTCCAAATTTGATTGTATGATGTTCAACATCGTCGTAAACTTTTTTGGTTCCAAAGTAATAAACAAACAAACCCATTGAATATTCCATTCTTTTCATTTTCCAATTAAAAATAGAATTACTACTATTTGTGTTTGCTAATTTTGAGTAAACTGCAGGTGGATCGGCGTTACAAATAACATTATCTGTTTCTATTCTATCTCCATTATTTAGTTCAACCCCAGTTATTTTATTTTTATTTGATAGGATTTTATTTACTTCACAACCTTTTAATATTTTTATATTTTCTTCATTCATTAGTTTTTCCATACCATTTATTACTTGACCAGTACCACCCATTGAATAATGAATTCCCCATTTCTTTTCTAAATATAAAATTAATCCATATATTGATGTTGTTGTGAAAGGATTACCACCCACCAATAGAGGATGCATACTAAGTAATCTTCTTAATTTTTCGTCTTCTATATAAGAGGAAACCAAACCATAAACAGATTTATAACTCTTTAGATTAAATAAAGAGGGTATTTGCTTTAACATAAAAGAGGGTTTATCAAATGGGACATCTGATAATTCAGTAAAACCTTTATCAAAAATTTTTTTTGTAAAATTAACTAAATTTTTATATCCTTTTACATCTTTTTCGTTAATCTTTTTTATTTGATTAACCATTTCTTCTTCATCACCAGAATAGTCAAACTTAAAACCATCTTCAAAAACAAATTGATACCAAGTTTTTAAAGATTTTATTTCTAAATAATCTTTTGAATTCTTGTCAAAAAGCTGAAATAATTCATCAATCAAGTAAGGCGCTGTTATCACAGTTGGACCACCATCAAATGTAAATCCATTTTTTTTAAAGACTCTTGCCCGTCCACCTAAATCTTCATGTTTTTCAATCAAGGTTACATTATGGCCTTTAGCTTTTAACCTTAATGCTGCAGCCATACCACCAAAACCTGATCCTATTACTATCGAATTCATAATTTGGATTTTATATTATTTTAAGAAAATGTAACGTAATTTAGTTATGAATTAATTTTTTTTAATTCAGTTTTTGCTTCTTCAAGATTTTTTTCAAACAGATTATCTAATTTAGATTTATCAACTGTAGTTGTTATTATTTTTTTTACAGACTCTAGGGCAATTTTAATCGAAGTATCTTTGATTTCTTTAATTGCTGCCTCTTTCATCTGATTAATTTTTGTTTGAGTTAAATTCTTCTTTATTTCAGAAGATTTATGAAATTTTTCATTCATGCTTATAACAAGTTGTTCAGACTCAGCTTTAGCTTGATCAAGGATTTTTTTGGACTCCCCCTCAACAGAATTAAGTTTAGTTTGAGCTTCATCTAAAAGTTTTTTTGACTCAACCCTTAACTTTTCACTTTCATCGATTTCTTTTTTTATATCTCCTATCATTTTTGTTAGGAGATTGTTTATATTCTGAGGTATTTTAAAATATACCAATAGACCTATAAAAATAAAAAACGATATTGCTACCCAAAAAGTTGCATCAAACATCTTTTCTCTCTCTGATTATTTTTGATTGGTCTTCCACAATTGCTGCTATGCTGCTACTATTTACTTCTTCACCAATTAGTTCTTTTATTAACTCAGCAGATGTTTCGGCTGCTATTTTATTTATTTTTTCTCCTGATTTATTCTTTAGATCAGACAATTCCTTTTCTACTTCACTTATTTCTTCATCAAGATCTTTCTCTAATGCAGTCCTTTTTTTATTGATATCATCTAAAATCTTTTCTCTAGCTTCATTAAAGTAACTTTTAGCTTTAAGTTTGCTGTCTAAAATAATCTTTTCATATTCGTCAATTTTTTTTTGACTTTCCTCTTTTTGCTTGTCTGCTGTCTCAATATTTTCAAGTATTTGAGATTTTCTAGTTTCTAAATTATCGCTAATCTTAGGCAATATAACTTTCGTCAAAATAATAAAAAGTGTTCCAAACGTGATGATAAGCCAGAAGATTTGAGAAATCCAAAACTCTGGATTAAGTTGAGGCATACCACCACTTTCAGCGGCAAATACTGTATTAAAACATGCAAAGCATGTAACGAATAATAAAATAACTATTTTTTTTAACATTAACTAAAATGCAAATAAAATAATCAACGCAACTACTAGTCCAAACAATCCTGTTGCTTCAGCTAAAGCAAATCCTAATAATAAGTTAGGGAATTGTTTTTGAGCTGCAGATGGATTTCTCATAGCACCAGATAAGTAATTACCAAAGATAATTCCTATACCAACTCCCGCACCTGCTAGTGCGATAGCTGCTAAGCCTGCTCCTATCATTTTTGCTGCTTCTAATTCCATTTTTCCTCCTTTTTTTTATTAATGGTGTAGATTTAATGCATCATTTAAATAAATGCATGTTAAAATTGCAAATACATATGCTTGAAGAAAAGCAACTAGTATCTCCAAACCTGTAAGTGCAACCGAAAAACTAAGTGGAAGCCATCCACCTACAATTCCTAAGCTTATAACAAAGCCTCCAAATACCTTCATCATTGTGTGACCAGCCATCATATTAGCAAATAATCTTACTGATAAACTAATTGGTCTACTTAAATACGAAATAATCTCAATAACTACAATTAATGGAAGCAGAACTATTGGAACTCCACTTGGTACAAACAATTTTAAATATCCCAATCCATGTTTCATAAATCCAATAATTGTAACTCCAATGAAAATAAACGCTGCCAATACAAATGTAACTATAATATGGCTAGTTACTGTAAATGCATAAGGTATCATTCCAAACATGTTACAAAAAAGTACAAACATAAAAAGTGAGAAAATAAATGAAAAGTACGGTTTTGCTTTTGATCCTGCTGTGTCACTAATCATTTTGGCTACAAAGGAATAACTTAATTCTGATAATAATTGAAGTTTATCAGGTATTAAAGTTTTTTTCTTTGCTCCTAGATTAAAAATTATCAAAATAGCCAAAGAACTAATTACCATAAACAAACTTGCATTAGTGAAAGAAATGTCAACTGCGCCTAACTTAATTTCCGGACCAATTCGATAAACATTGAATTGGTACATTGGATTTGATGCCATTATATCTTCTTATTTTTGTTGCATTTTTTTTGCTGATTTAATCACATTCATAATTCCTGCAATTACTCCTACAAAAAAAAATATTAAAATTAACCAGGGCTTAGTACCAAACCAATTGTCTAAAATAAACCCAATAATTGTCCCAACAGCTACTGCTGCAACTAATTCAGTGCTCATTTTAAAAGCATGACCCATTCCAGATTTTGACGGCTCTTTGCTCTCAGAATATTTGGATTTTACTCTATTTTTTGCACTTTTAAGGCGAGTTTTAAAATCTTCCTCTTCCATTAGCCTAAGCTACCATGCTCTCAGCTTTTTGAAGGTCAACAGCAACCAGTTGACTTATCCCTTTCTCTGGCATTGTAACCCCATACAGTCTATCCATTTTAGACATAGTTAACGCATGGTGGGTTACTATTATAAATCTTGTAGAAGTAATCTTTGTCAGTTCATTTAAAAGATTACAAAATCTTGTTACATTTGCATCATCTAGTGGAGCATCTACTTCATCTAAAACACAGATAGGTGAGGGTTTAGTTAAAAATACTGCAAATATAAGTGATAATGCTGTCAAAGCTTGTTCACCACCAGAAAGCAAAGTAATTGACTGCAGTCTTTTTCCTGGAGGACTGACCAGCATTTCTAAACCAGCATCTAGCGGGTCATCAGAGTCCACTAGTTCTAACTTAGCGCTTCCTCCATTAAATAATTTTGTGTAAACCTCATTAAATTTTCTACTCACTCTCTCAAAAGCGTCCAATAATCTTTCTCGACCTTTTTGATTAAGTTCAGTTATGCTCTCCTTTAATTTTATTATTGCTGTAACAAGATCTTGTCTATCTTGCTCCATTTTTTTTATTTCAGTTTTATATTTTTCAGTTTCATCATCTGCTCTTAAATTAACAGATCCAAGTTTCTCTCTTTCTCTCTTTTTTTCATCTAGTAACTCTTCTTGAGTGACTAAGTCAGGAAATTCTGCATCTTTTTCAAGATTAGAATAATTAAGTATATTGCCTTCTTCAACACTCAAATCTGTCATAACTCTTTCTAAAAGATCATTTCTTCTTTTATTTAAACCTTCAATGGTTGCTCCAGAGCTTGCTTTCTTCTCTCTAATTTCAATTGAATTTTCTTTTGTGTTGTTTAACTGGTTTCTAATTTCTGTAATATTATTATCAATTTTTTCAACTAAAATTTCATTCTCATTTTTTTCATTTTCTGAAATCCTTACGTTTTCAGAGATTTTCCCTTTTTTTTCTGCTTGAGATTGAGGTTGTTTTTCCAGATCATTCAATTTTTCTACAAGCTTATTTTTTCTTGTATTGAGCTCATTAACCATTTTTTCAGAATTGGTCAAAAGATTTTGCCAGCTTTCAAATTCCTGATCAATTATACTTATTCTCTCTTTTCTTTTGACAGACTCTTTTTTTATGTTTTGGTTTTTACTATAAGTTTCAGCGTAATCATCCTGTAATTTTTTTATTTGATCACTTTTTGATGATAGAGTTGAAATTACATCATCATTCTCAACTTCTTTAACTTTCATAGTTAAATAGGACAAGTCAATTATACATTCATCTAGAATTTTTATTGTCTGATGGTTTCTGTTTTCTGAAATTAGCTCTTTAACTTCTTCGATTTTACTTTTTATGTTGGTAATAATTTCATTATTTTTTTGCAAAGATTCAGCACTAAAACTCTCTAATAATTCATCCATTCTATCTTGCTCACTTTTTAATTTTGATTTAGAGTTTTCTAGATCTTGATTTGAAAGTTTTTCTGTTTCATAATATTTTGAGTCTGTATCAATTAAGATATTTCTCTCCTCTTTTAATCTTTTTTCGTTAGAATTTGCGTCAATTACTATGCTTTTTTCTCTATCTATGTCTTCATCTATAACTTTTATAGAGCTTTTAATTGTATCTATTTCCTCATTTATTCTAGTACTTTCCTCATCTAAAGCTTTCAGCTCAAGGTTTAACCTTTGAATCTTAGATAAATTTTCTATATTTTTTTGTCGTATCGGCTCTACTCTTTCAAGTTCATTTTTAATTTTAGTTTCTAATTCTTCAATTTGTTTATTAAATTCTTCTACTTTTCCATCTGCCTCATTATTTACTTCATTTTCTAAAGTGATTTCTTTATCAATTTCTGTAAGTCTTAAATAATAAAGCCCTGCCTCAACTTTTTTTATTTCTTCTGAAATTAATTTATACTTTGCAGCTTCCTCAGCTTGTTTTTCTAAATTTGCTAATTGTTTTTCTTGTTGTCTTCTAAGTTCGTCGGCTCTCTTTAAATTATTTTCTGCTGCTCCTAATCTAATTTCTGCTTCATGCCTTCTAACATGCAAACCAGCTATTCCAGCAGCTTCTTCAAGTATAGCTCTCCGATCAGATGGTTTTGCAGTAACTAATGCCCCAATTCTGCCTTGACTGATCAATGATGGTGAATGAGCCCCTGTAGAAAGATCTGCAAAAAACATTTGTGCATCCTTAGCTCTTACTTCTTTATTGTTTATGTAAAACTTAGATCCTTTGTCTTTTTCAATTTTTCTTCGAATTTCTATTTCCTCTAGATCTTTATACTGGTATGGACCATCCCTACTTTCATTGTTTAAACTTAAAACTACTTCTGCAATATTTTTTGACGGTTTGTTTGATGTGCCTGAAAATATAACATCCTCCATTCCAGAACCTCTCATACTTTTTGCTGAAGTCTCTCCCATACACCATCTAAGAGACTCAACTATGTTTGACTTGCCACAACCGTTAGGACCAACAATTCCTGTAAGGCCTTTTTCAATTAAAAAGTTAGTTTTCTCTGCAAAAGACTTAAAGCCATTTAATTGGATTTTTTTAAACTCCATTCAATGACTTATATCAGTTTTTCTATATATTTTTTTAATTTTTTATAGTTGGATGTATTTTCGAACTTTTCACCATTGATTATAAGTGTTGGTGTTGCCTCTATTTTGTAGTTTTTAGCTCCGTTGATTCGATCTTCTAAAATAAAATCTTCAATTTTTGAGTCTGCTATACATTTATCAAAATCTAATTTAAAATTTGATTCTTGAATTACCTTTTTTAGATTTTTGTTGAGATCTTCAATTGTGCTTCCTCTTACCCAGCTACTTTGATTTTTATATAAATGATGAAGTATTTCTGAATTTCCATCATTCTTACAATGAGCTATTTTTGATGCATTAAATGCAGCCATATCTAACGGAAAATTTCTAAATTCGATTAAAATTAAACCTTTATCTATAAAATCAGTTTTTAAGCTAGGATAAACATTTTTATGGAAATCTGCACAATGACTGCATGTTAAAGACTCAAAAACTATAAGTTTTACTTTTGCATCTACATCACCTTCTGTGATCGATTTAATATCTGCTTTTGCATAAAGGGTAACAAAAAATAAAGATATTATAAATGTTTGTATTAATATTTTTTTCATCTCGATTTTAATAATTTATTTAATTCTAATAGTGATTGTTTTATTTTATCATTTTTAATATTGGTAATCTTCTTAATATTTTTATTATTTGTCGCATTATTTATTTTGTCTTCTTTAATTTTTTTAAACTCTCCCTCAAAAGTCTTTAATTTTATGTCGTCAACTACATTATAACCAAAAAATATATTTATTTTTTTTATTATTTCTTTTTTAGAGTATTCAAGATCTACCTCATTTCCTCTTTTGACCATTATGTTTAAACAGCTTCCATTTAATTTAGAATTTTTAAATGATCTTGGATAGGAAACATTAAATAATTCCTTACCGACAAGAAATTTCCAATTATCCAAAGTATTTGAATAAATTTGACCTTTTTTATTCAATATTCTTTTTGCTTCTTGGGGCAAAGTATCTTTAAAAGATCTTAGTCCTTGAACAGATTTAGTTCTCTGCTTAGTATTATATTTAAAATTCATATGACAAGTCAAAACATACCAAATAAAATTTTGAATTGGTACGATAATAATAAAAGAGACCTTCCTTGGCGAAAAAAAGTCTCTAGAACTCAAAAAGAATATTTTACGCTAGTCAGTGAATTTATGTTGCAGCAAACACAAGTGAAGACAGTAATACCATATTTTGAAAATTTTATTTCTAAAATCCCAGATTTAAAAAGTTTATCAAGAGTTAGAGATGCTAAATTGATGAAATGTTGGGAAGGATTAGGGTATTATTCAAGAGCCAGAAATCTTAAAAAATCAGCAAAACAAATTATAAATGAATTTAAAGGCCAGCTTCCAAAAAATGAGGACGATTTAAAATCACTACCTGGAATAGGGGATTATACATCTAATGCAATTATGGCAATTGCATTCAATAAAAAAATAATTCCTTTAGATGGGAATGTTGAAAGAATTTTAAAAAGAGTATTTTATTTAAAAAAAGAAAAAGAAATTTCTAAAGAAAATTTACACCAAAAAAAAATTTTTTTTGGAGAAACAATTAGAGCTAGTGATTATGCTCAAGCTATAATGGAAATAGGTGCATTAATCTGTAAACCATCCAACCCACTTTGTTATCAATGTCCTATCTCAACAAATTGCAAATCCTTTAAAAAAAATGACTTTGAAATAATTAAAATAAATAAATTTAATAAACAAAAGTTTTTTGAAGCAAATATTTTTCAAAATAAGCAGAATAATTACTATCTTTTAAAAAACAGAAAATTTAACTTTTTAAAAGATATGCCTATATTCCCCATGAATGAGATACCTAAGACAAAATTTAAAAATCATTTAGGAAAAAGGATCAATATAAAAATGTCAAATATGGATATGAAAATTGCAATTAATATGAAAAATCATTTACCAGAAAAGAGCGATGGATTTTTTATTAATGTTAAAGATTTAAGCAATTGGACTTTACCTTCGTTTACAAAGAAAATACTTAATACTATCAAATAAATTAATGAAAAAAATTGCGATTATTGGTGGAGGGATATCAGGCTTATATTTTGCAAATCTTTTAAATAATGAAAAAGATTTTGAATATAAGCTATTTGAAAAAAAAGATAATTATAATTTCCTTGAAGGTTATGGAATTCAATTATCAGTAAATAGTATAAAATTATTGAATAGTATAGGGTTTAAAAATCTACCTGCATCTGAAGTTAGCTTTCCGTCAAAAGTAAATTTCATACAAGCAAATAATTCCAAAAAAATTTGCGATATAGACCTTACACAATTTAATGATTCATTAAATCGATACACTACCTTAAAAAGATCAACATTATTAAAATTCTTATTTCAAAACATCCCACAAGAAAAAATAAAATTTAATTCAAATATAAAAAAAGTAGATAATTCTAATGGCATCAGAATTTCTTTTGGAGATAATAAAAATGAAGAATTCGATTACTTAATTATTTCGGACGGTATTTTTTCAAAAACGAGGTCACTAATTTTTAATGAAAGCATATATCCAAAATATAATCTTAATGTTGCACTGCGAGGCAAATTAAATGGTGATTATGGTAGTGATATTTCAATATATATGGGATCAAATAGTCACTATGTGATCTACCCAGTAAATCAAAATAATGAATACAATTTTGTAGCTATTATAAAAAAAAAATTATCCTCAGATGAATTGCAAAATCATGATTTATTCAAATCTGAAGAATTTTTAGCATCGTTAGTATCAGGTTTACAAAAAACATCGCAAATAAGCTCAAAAAATTTAAGTGAATTGAAATCATTTCCTGTTCACGTTAGCAGCGAATTTCCAAGTCTAAATAAAAAAAATATATTTTTGTCAGGCGATGCTTTATTTACATTCCCTCCATCATTTGCTCAAGGAGCTTCCCAAAGTATTGAAACTGCAAATGATATATTTAAAAGTATTTTTAGCGGTACAAATGAATTCTATCAAGAAAGGATTCGTAGTATTTCTTCTATAAATAATAAATCAAAATTAAACCATTTTACATTTCACTTATCAAATCCCATCAATATTTTTATTAGAAATAAAATTTTGAAATATCTCTCAAAAAATAAAAAATTTCTTGAAAATTATTTGGGTAAAATTTACAGAGCTTAATTTGCAGGCCTTAATCTTTGTCTCAAATCATCAATTGGCTTTAAAGAATTTCCAGATTTATAATGCCAAAATGTCCATCCGTTACAACTTTCTGCACCAATAATTTTTGCTGCAACTTTATGGATTGAACCCTCTGATTGTTGATATTTGATACTTCCATCCACCATAATTTTAGCATTTACTTTTTTCTTTTGATCATAAATTTCTGTTCCAGGTTTAATTAAGCCCATTTCAACTAATGATCCAAAAGGAATTCTTGGTTTTGATCTATTATTTTGAAGTGTATCTAGATATTCATCTTTTATAATATCTGTATTGTTTAATCTTTTTCTTGTAGCATCAAAATAATTTTTTTCCTTTTCAATTCCAAAATATTTTCTACCTAATTTTTTAGAAACAACAGCCGTGGTACCTGATCCTAAAAATGGATCTAAAATAAAATCATTTTTATTTGATGAGGCTAATATTATTCTATGGAGTAACGCTTCTGGTTTTTGAGTAGAATGGACTTTTTTTCCATTGTTTTTTAATCTTTCTTTGCCATTACAGATTGGAAGGTTCCATGTAGATCTCATTTGGAGGTCATCATTCAAGCATTTTAATGATTGATAATTGAAAGTGTATTTCGATCCCTCACTTTTTGATGCCCAAATAAGTGTTTCATGTGCGTTAGTAAACCTTGTTCCCCTAAAATTTGGCATTGGATTATTTTTATTCCAAATTACATCGTTTAGTATCCAAAAACCTAAATCTTGGATTGTAGAACCCACTCTAAAAATATTGTGATAACTACCTATTACCCAAATCGATCCATTCTTTTTTAAAATTCTCTTACATTCTTTTAACCAATCAAAAGTAAATTCATCATAACTTTTAAAACTTTCAAATTGATCCCATTTATCGTCTACAGCATCTACTTTAGATGTATCCGGTCTACTTAATTCTTTTTTTAATTGAAGGTTGTAAGGGGGATCAGCAAAAATAAGATCAAAAGTTTCATCAGGAATTTTTTTTAATTCCTCTAAACTATCTCCATTAATAATTTTGTTTTTTAAAGTTTGACTAATCATTTTTTAATTATTAATTAGACTCCAGAGTTGAGTCTCCGTCAACCTGAGATTGAATTATTTTGAGTCTACTTGTTACTATTTTTTTCTGTGACTCAATATGTTGTGTATTGGATTGAATGTTTTTCGATGAAATCTAGTTACTCCATATTTTCTAATAGCATTAATGTGATCTCTAGTTCCATAACCAGCATTTAAATCCCATTTATATTTTTTAAAACTTTCTGACATTTTGAGCATCAGTTTATCCCTTGAAACTTTTGCAATTATTGATGCTGCTGATATTTCTTTAATTTTTTGGTCTCCTTTAATTATTGTTTTAATAAAATAATTACTTAATTCTGGTGATTTATTCCCGTCAATAAGTACTAAATTAGGTTTAACTTTTAGTTTTTTTATAGCTCTCTTCATGGCTAATAGACTAGCACTTAAAATATTTAGTTTTTCTATTTCCTTAATTGAGGCTGATCCTATTGCCCAAGTAGAATTTTTTTTTATAAATTTTGCTAATTTTTCTCTCTCAATCTTAGTTAACTTCTTTGAATCTTTGATCTCTTTCTTTCTAATATTTTTTTTAAGAATAACAGCTGCAGCATACACTGGACCAATTAAACTTCCTCTACCAACTTCATCAACTCCAGCTATAATTTTTCTCATTAAGCAATAAAAAAATGATATAAAAGTACTCCAATTATCAAACCTTTAATAAAAGTAATCCATAATAATCCATAATTTGAAAGATTAAGTTTTTCTCTCCACCAATTTATATATTTTTTATGTATTTCTATCATCGTAAAATTAGGCTGATATTCTTAATTCATCAATTTTCTTCCTGATTTGTTTTAAATCAGCCCAAGAATATTTTTTTTGTTCAGCTTGCCTTAATAAATATGCTGGGTGAAATGTGATAATTGTCAAGTATGTTTTATTATGAATGATTAAATCTTTCCAAACACCTCTTTCTTTTGAAATTTTTATCTTAGATCCAAAAAGTGATTCCATGGCTGTACTACCCATCAGAATTAAAATTTTAGGATCAATAATTGAAATATGTTTTCGAAGAAAATTCGAATATCTATTAATTTCTGAAGGTTCAGGCTTTCTGTTATTTGGTGGTCGATAGTTAACTACATTAGTAATATAAATATTATTTCTTTTTATTTGAATAGCCTCTAACATTTTATTCAATAATACCCCAGCGTCTCCCACAAATGGCTTCCCTTGCTCGTCTTCTTTTTGGCCTGGACCTTCACCGATTATCATAATTTTACTTTCGCAGTTCCCATCAGCAAATACTAGTTGCGTAGCATTATTCTTCAGTTCACAATTATCTATATTTTCGATTTCATTCTTTAATTCTAAAAGAAGTTTTTTTTTATCTTCTAGCTGTGGTTTAGTTTTAAGTCTGTTAATTGGCTTATCGTTAAATATATATTCAATTTCATTTGAGTTAAGATTTTCAAGGTTTAATATGTCATTTTGATTTTTGAGATTTAAAGTCATAAATTTAAATATGAAAATTTTATTAGTAATTTTATCATTTTTAGCACTGCAAACCAGTACATATTCAAGTACTTCTGAAGATAATAAATTCAATCAAAAGTATCTATCTAATTATTTTTCTGCTTTAGTTTCATCAGGTAATCAAAAAAATGAGGCAGCACTTGATTATTTTAATTCATCTAAATTTCTTATCCAAAAACATGATAATTTTTTAAAAAAGTATGTATTTTCACTAGTTTTAAATGGACAAGTTAAAAAAGGAATAGACCAAATAAAAATTTCAAAAAATGATATTAATTCAAATACCTTTGAGCTTAACCTTCTCCTTTTAGTTGATAGCTTTAAGAAAAAAGATTTTAAACAAGCCAATAAAAGAATCAAAGAATTTCAAATGGACAAAGATGATGGAACTTACGAATATGTAATTTACAAAATTTTAAAAGATTTTAATTATCTGTTTATTAAAAAAGAGGCTATTGAAGATAATAAATATGGATCATTAAGTTTAATTTCAACTGCTTTTCAGAATTGTTATTTAAACTCACAAAAAACAAATTCATATTTTGAAAGGTTATTAAATAGTTCTGATGGAGATTATTCGAGATATATGTATTTTTATTTTGCAAATCTCATTGAGAATAAAGAACTTAAAAAAGTAAATGAAGTATCTAAAAGAATTGAACCTTTAGGAGATAGTATATTATTACATCAAATCAAAGATTGGATCGATAATGAAGATTATAAAAAATTTAAAACTCATTTCTCTTGTAAAAATGAAAATGATATTTTGGCTGAGATCTTTTATTTGGTATCGAATTTATTTTCTACTCAAAATATTTTTGATCAGTCAAATTTTTATTTAAGAATATCAGAATACTTAAATCCTAAATTTTATTTCAATCGAACTTTGCTTGCTGAAAATTATTACTTAAATAAGAATAATTACCAAGCTAATAAAATTTTAGCAGATTTTAAAAAAAAAGATAAATTATACTTTTGGTATAAAACAAAAAAGATTGGGAGAATATTATCTGAAGATAATTCAGAAGAAGAAGCTGCAATTTATATTAAGAAGAATTTCAATTCTATAAAGTCTCCAACCTTAAAAATCCTTTATGATTATGCAAATATTAATAAAGGTTTTGAAAATTATGAAATTGCTATCGAATATTATACCGAATTAATGAAAAAAGTTGAAAAGAATTCTTATGCACTCTCCAGGATTCTTTACAGAAGAGGTAGCAGCTACGAAAGGATGGGAAATTATGAAAAAGCGGACAAAGATATGTTGGAGAGTTTAAAAATATATCCAAACGAACCATATACTATGAATTATCTTGCTTATAGTTGGCTAGAAAGAAACCATAAAATAGATGAAGCAATAGAAATGATACAGTCAGCCTACAAACAAAAAGAGGATGATCCATATATAACAGACTCTGTTGGCTGGGGATATTATTTGATTGGTGATTATATTAATGCTGAAAAATATTTAAAAAGAGCCTTGCAGCTTATGCCAGACGATCCAATTGTTAACGATCATTATGGTGATGTTCTTTGGAGACTAAATAAAAAACTACAAGCAAACTATTATTGGCGGGCTGTTTTAGAGCTTGAGGAAACAGAAGATAAAATGAAATCAAAAATAAAATCTAAATTACTAGAGGGTTTAGAAAAATCATAATTAATGAGATTTGAAAAGATTAAATCACACGCAAAAGTTAATTTATCTCTCAACGTAATAGGAAAACAACAATCAAAACTTCATGATTTAGAAACTCTAGTTGCTTTTGTTGACTTACATGATCAAATTTTTATAAAAACAACAAATAATAAAAATCATATAGTTAAATTTTCAGGACATTTCTCTAATAAAATCCCAAAAGTAAATACTGTTAGTAATTTGCTAAATATTCTGGATAAAAAAAAAAAATTAAAAAATCATAAATATTCAATTTTAATAAAAAAAAATATTCCTCAAAAAGCTGGACTTGGTGGTGGCTCAATGAATGCGGCCTCTTTAATAAATTACTTTGAAAAAAAAAATAAAATTAATTTAACATTAAAAGAAAGATATAATTTATGTTCAAAAATAGGCTCAGATGTAATCTTGGGTATTGATCAAAAAAATTTAATTATTTCTTATAAAAAAAAAACTACAAAAATCAAAAAAAATATAAAAATGTTTACTTTAATGGTTAAGCCAAATTTTGGCTGTTCTACAAAAAGTATTTTTAATCGAGTTAGACATTATTCAAAACCACAATTATCAAAAATAAGGTCAAAAAATATTAACTTTAATTTAATGTCAAAGTTAAAAAATGATTTAGAAATCATATCTACAAAAAAATATCCTAGACTTCAGGAACTTAGAGATTATTTTTTAAATATTGATAAAAATTCATATGTAAGAATGACAGGATCTGGTTCAACAATCGTTGGGTATTTTAAGTCCAAAAAAGCCGCACTAAATGCAAAGAAATTATTAGGAAAAAATTATAAAAACTATTGGTGTAATTTATCAAAAACTATATAAAGCTTTTTTTTTGTGATATATGAAATTAATTTTGGGGTGTAGCCAAGTGGTAAGGCAGCGGTTTTTGGTACCGCCATCCTAGGTTCGAATCCTAGCACCCCAGCCACTTATGTATAAATTTTTTAGAAAAATCTTTAAAACAAACAAAAAACTTACACCAAAAGATAGCTCTTTTCTAAGCATATATAGCAACACTGAAGTTTCAAAACTTTTTGAAGCGATATCAAATTTTAATAATACAAGTGAACTTAGATACGTAGGTGGATGTGTTAGAAAAATTTTAAATCAGGAAGATGTTGATGATATTGATCTAGCTGTAAATCTAAATCCAAATCAAATTAAAGAGTGTTTGCAATCAAACAGTATAAAATTTTTTGAAACTGGCATAAAACATGGGACTATCACTGCAAATATAGGCCAAAAAAATTTTGAGATTACATCACTAAGAGAGGATGTGGATACCGATGGAAGACATGCAAAAGTTAAATATACAAAAGACTGGTTAAAAGATTCATCAAGACGGGATTTCACCATTAATTCTATTTATGCAGATAAAGATGGTAATTTGTTTGATCCCAATGGAGGCGTCAAACATTTAGAAGAGAGTAGGGTAATATTTATAGGTAATACAGATAAAAGAATTCAGGAAGATTATTTAAGAATTTTGAGATATATTAGATTCTTTATAAATTATAGTAATCACCCACATAATTCATCAGTTAAAAAATCAATCAAGCAAAACATTGCTGGTGTAGCTGATCTTTCAAAGGAAAGATTAATGAGCGAATTAAAAAAAATTATTTTATCAAAAAATTTTTTGCAATTACCAAAAGACTCTTTTTCATTAGAAATTTTAACAACAATTTTTCCCCAGCTTGTTAATCTTAATAAATTAGAAAAAATTAATGAATACTCAAAAAATATATTTGCCAAAAAAAAATTTATTTTCTTAATTTCCTACTTAACTATAGATGAAACTGATAATGCTAATTATTTTTTATTTAAGTACAATTTATCAAACGAAGATAAAAAAAGAGTAAAATTCTTAATTAAAAATTTTGAATTATTTTCTGAAAAAGACTATTTCAATAAAAAAAATCTTCAAAAGATTTTTTATTTTAATAATAAATCTTATGTTATTGATTTAATAGATTTAAAAATTTTTAACTCTAAAACAGCACCAAAAAAACTAATTGAATTAAAAAAGTATTTTGAACAATTTGAGAAACCTATTTTTCCATTAAAAGCCCTGGATTTACTTGAAAAATACAAATTAAAAGAAGGTAAAGAATTTGGACAGAAAATTAGATTACTCGAGGACTTGTGGTTAAATAATAGCTTTAAATTAAGTAACAAGGAAATTGATAACGTATTAAGCAGTTAAACATATTTAACACCTTTTATTTCAAAATTTTTTACACCTGCAGGAGTTTTAATTTCAACTAAATCACCCTTATTTTTACCAATTAGACCCATCCCAATTGGAGATTTAAAATATATTAATTTTTCTTTTAAGTCTGCCTCGTCTTTTCCAACAATCTTATATTTCAAACTTTCTTCAGTATCTAAATTTTGTAGCATTATAGTTGAACCGAATATAACTTTTCCGTCGTTATCTAATTTTGAAACATCAATAACATTTGCTCTAGCTATAATATCCTCAACTTCTTGAACCCTTCCTTCATTGTGAGATTGTTGCTCTTTTGCAGCATGATATTCTGCATTTTCTTTAAGATCTCCATGTGATCTTGCTTCAGCTATGGCAGCAACTATCTCAGGTCTTTTCTTCTCTTTTAAGAAAATTAATTCTTCTTTTAATTTTTCTAAACCTCTAACTGTGATTGGCTCTTTTTCCATAATTTATTTCCATTTTGCAACAGGTGGTAGTGACATTAAAATAGCCTCAACATTACCATTCGTTTGTAAACCAAACTTTGTACCTCTATCATAAAGTAAATTAAATTCAACATATCGTCCTCTTTTTTCTAATTGAATTTCTCTTTGTTTATTTGACCACTTTTTTTTATATTTTTTTAATATAATCTCTCTAAAAATATTTTTAAAACTTATTCCTACTTCTCTTACAAAACTAAAATCCTTTTCCCAATTTTCTTTTTTATAATCGAAAAAAATTCCTCCTATACCTCTTGGTTCTTTTCTATGCGGCAAGTAAAAATATTCATCACACCATTTTTTATATTTTTTATAAAAATATTTATTATGTTTGTCACAAGATTTTTTTAATTCATTATGAAACCATTTTTCTAAATTTTTATCTTTCAGGCAAGGGGTAACATCCATCCCTCCACCAAACCATCCATGAGAAGTATAAATATATCTAGTGTTAAAATGCATAGCAGGAACATGAGGGTTTTTCATATGCATTACTACTGATATACCCGCTGCCCAAAAGCTTGGATTTTTATCTCCCCCTGGGATTCTATTTCTAAATTCTTTTGAAAATTTTCCATAAACTTCTGAAAAATTTATACCTACTTTTTCAAAAATTTTTCCATTTTCTAATATTCTAAATTGGCCTCCACCTTCATTTGAATTTTTCCCTCTTTCCCAATTTTTAATTTTGAAGATATTTTTTTTTTCTTCTAATTCCTCTATTTCTTGACAAATTACTTCTTGCAAAGTCTTAAACCAATTTCTAGCTAACTTTTTTTTAATTGTTTGATCCATAAATATTTGATTGTCTTATATTTTCTGATAATACTATTGCAACTGAAGATGCCAGGTTCAAGGATCTTTTTTTTTCAATCATTGGTATTTTTATCCTATTCGCTAACCTTTCATGAACCTCATCTGGAACACCTGCACTTTCTCTTCCAAATAGTAAAGTGTCATTGTATCTAAATTTAAATTGAGTATAAATTTTACTGGCTTTGGTAGTCATCAAAACTACTCTATCATTTTTTTTTGCTTCAAAGAATTCATCTGAACTTTTGTAAATCCTCATCAATTTTTTATCCAGGTAGTCCATCACAACTCTTTTAAAACGCTTGTCATTCAGTAAAAATCCACAGGGCTCTATAATCTCAAGAACAGCTCCAAGGCAAGAACATGTTCGAGCTATCGCAGCCGTATTTTGTGGTATATCAGGCTCGTAAAGTGCTATTTTAGGCATCGATTTAGTTTTTTTGTGTGTCATTGTTACCATGGAAAAATAACGTTTTTCTTCATATATGAAATCATATATTAAGAAAAAATTAAAATAATAAATGTCCGATTCAGAAAAAAAAAAGCCAAATAGAAGAGATTTTATAGTGACCGCAACAACTGCAGCCGGAGCAGTAGGTGTTGGGGCTGTTGTTTGGCCATTAGTTGATCAAATGAACCCTGATGCATCTGTAAAAGCATTGGCAAGCACAGAAGTAGACATAAGTGCTGTAGAACCAGGCCAATCAATTACAGTTCTGTGGAGAGGCAAACCAGTTTTTATTAAAAGAAGAACCCAAGAAGAAATAGACAGTGCGAGAGCTGTAGATTTAAGTGAATTAAAACATCCTGAAAAAGATGAGGACAGAGCAAAAAATCCTGAATGGCTTGTAATGCTAGGAGTGTGTACTCACCTTGGATGTGTACCTTTAAATGATAAAGGTGATTATGGTGCATGGTTTTGTCCATGTCACGGTTCGCACTACGATACATCTGGAAGAATTAGAAAAGGCCCGGCACCAACTAATATGGAAGTTCCAAAATACGAATTTGTAAATAGTAATACTATAAAAATTGGATAGAAAATTATATGAGCGATCACGAATACACACCTAAATCAAAAGTTGGAAAATGGTTTAATGATAGACTTCCACTATTAACACTTGCAAACCATCTAACAGATTATCCTACTCCAAAAAACCTAAACTACTGGTGGACATTTGGTGGAATTCTTACTTTTTGCTTAATCACTCAAATAATTACAGGTATTGTTTTGGGTATGCATTATGTGGCGCATGCTGATTTAGCTTTTCAAAGCGTAGAACACATTATGAGAGACGTAAATTACGGTTGGTTAATAAGATATGTTCATGCAAACGGTGCATCTATGTTTTTCTTAGCTGTTTATATTCATATCTTTAGATCTTTGTATTATGGCTCATATAAATCACCAAGAGAAGTTATTTGGATTATAGGTATGTTGATTTACTTTTTAATGATGGCGACTGCATTTATGGGATACGTTCTTCCTTGGGGACAAATGAGTTTCTGGGGTGCAACAGTAATTACAAACTTATTTAGCGCCATTCCTTTGGTAGGTGAAAGTATTACTAATTGGCTTTGGGGAGGTTACTCAGTTGATAATCCAACGTTAACAAGATTTTTTAGTTTACACTATTTGTTTCCTTTTTTAATTTTAGGTCTAGTAGTTCTTCACATTTGGGCACTACACGTGCCTGGAAACAACAACCCCATTGGAATAGATATAAAAAAACCATCTAAAGATACTGTCCCATTTCATCCATATATAGTGATTAAAGATGCATTTGCACTTTTGATATTTTTATTAATATTTGCTTTCTTTGTATTCTTTTCACCAAATATTTTAGGTCATGCCGACAATTATATTGAGGCAAACCCACTAGTCACACCCGCTCACATTGTGCCTGAATGGTATTTGCTACCATTTTATGCAATCTTAAGATCAGTCCCCGATAAACTGCTTGGAGTAATAGCAATGTTTGCTGCAATATTTGTATTAGTGATTTTACCTTGGTTAGATACTTCTAAAGTTAGATCAACTGTTTTTAGACCTATTTACAAACAGTTCTACTGGTTTTTGGTTGCCGATGTATTAATACTTGGTTATGTGGGAGCAATGCCTGCAGAAGGCTTATATTTATTAATAGCAAGGGTTGCTACTACATATTATTTTGCACATTTCTTAATAATTCTGCCATTTTTAGGTTTTAAAGAAAAAACTACCCCATTACCTCTTAGTATAACGGAGCCTGTATTGGGGGGATCGGCTGATATGGCGATGGCTAGAAATAATTCAGATCTTAAAGAGAAACTGTGAGAATCTTTTTAAAATTAATATTCTTATTCGTTATAATTTCATCATTAATTTTATCGAGAGCAAATGCAGCTGGTGAACAACAAGAACCATTAAAAGTTGATTGGTCTTTTAAGAGCTTCTTTGGCAAATTCGACAGAGCTTCTCTTCAAAGAGGATATCAAGTTTATACAGAAGTTTGTGCTTCATGCCACTCACTTAAACATTTAAGTTATAGAAATCTTGCAGAAAAAGGTGGACCAGAGTTTACAGAACTTGAGGCTAAAGCGATTGCCTCAAATTTCGAAGTAACAGACGGACCAAATAGTGATGGAGAAATGTTCGAAAGACCGGCTAAATTATCTGATAAATTCGTGATGCCTTATGCAAATGTTCAGGAAGCAATTGCTGCTAATGGTGGGGCTTATCCCCCAGACATGTCAGTTCTTGTAAAAGCAAGAAGTGGTGGAGCAAATTATATTTATTCTGTTTTAATGGGCTACGATGAACCTCCAGCAGGTATGGAGCTTGATGATGGTGTTTATTATAATAAATATATGTATGGCAATAAAATTAAAATGTCATCTCCTTTAGACGAAGATATTGTAGAATATTCAGATGGAACAAAAGCCACAGTAGATCAGATGGCTAGAGATGTGACAACTTTTTTACAGTGGACAGCTGAACCGCATTTAGAAACAAGACATAAACTAGGTTTCAGGGTTATTATATATTTATCAGTGTTAACAATTTTAGTTTACTTTAGTATGAAAAAAATCTGGTCACGTATTGAAACGAAAGTTTAAAATATCACCGTCTTTAACAATATAATCTTTTCCTTCTAATCTCATTTTTCCAGCCTCTTTGGATTTTAACCATCCATGATTATTTAAAAAATCTTCGTAAGAAATTGTTTCAGCTCTTATAAATCCTTTTTCAAAGTCAGTATGAATTTCTCCCGCAGCATTTGGTGCCGTCGATTCCTTTGTAATAGTCCAAGCTCTAGTCTCCTCTGGTCCAGATGTAAAAAAAGTTTGCAAGGATAAGAGTTCATATCCTTTCTTTATTAATAAATTAAGTCCTGTCTCTGGCATATTGATCATTTTCATATAATTTTTTTTTTCATTTTCATCCTCCAACTGGTTTATTTGATTTTCTATATCTGCAGAAATTACCAATGTATTTTTTTCATCAAATTTTTTTATAAAGTCCTCAGTATATTTGTTACCTGACTTAATACTCTCCTCATCTACATTGCACACATATAGTTTTGGTTTGGTACTAAGAAGTCCACTATTTTTTATAAGTTTTTCGTCAAATTCATTTGTGATTAATGTTAAATCACTATCCTCGTTGATTATCTTTTGAGCTGCCTCTAATAATTTAAGTTCTTCATTATCAACATTTTTTTTATTTTTTTTGTCGAGTCTCTTTTGAATTGACTCTAAATCAGCTAACTTCATTTCAGTTTCTATAATTTCTAAATCTCTCACAGGATCAACGGTAGGGTTAACATTTTGAATATCATCTGAGTCAAAGCATCTAATCATATGAATGACTGCATCAACTTCTCTGATGTGAGATAAGAATTTATTACCTAATCCTTCGCCTTTAGAGGCTCCTTTAACAAGACCTGCAATATCAACAAATGAAATTGTTGTGTTAATTTTTTTTTTTGAAGTTGAAATATCAGCTAGTTTATCAAGCCTTTCATCCGGAACTCCTACAATACCAATATTTGGATCTATTGTACAAAAGGGAAAGTTTTCTGCTTGTGCTTTATTTGAGTTTGTTAAAGCATTGAATAAAGTAGACTTACCAACATTTGGCAAACCAACGATTCCACATTTAAAACCCATTTAGTTGTTGTTAACTGTACTTGAAAATAAGTCTAATTTTTTATCAATCAAGATACTCAAAGATTCAATTATATTGCTTGTTATCGATTCTAAATGAACTTGTTCATCCTCATTAAAGTCGTTTAGTACAAAATCAGAAACAGATATTTTATTTTCTGGCTTACCTATACCAATACGAACTCTTGAATATTCTTTACCAATAAACTTGTCAATTGATGCGATGCCGTTATGACCTGCGCTTGACCCACCAAATTTTGCTTTAATTTTTCCAAATTCAATATCCAAGTCATCATGGAATACAATCACATCTTCAGCATCAATTTTGAAGTATTCAAGTAGTTCTCTAATACAAATTCCTGAATTATTCATAAACGTGAGAGGTTTGATTGCATATATTTTCTTATCACCGATATTTCCAGTAGTTAATAATCCCTTAAATTTTGGTTTTTGTTTAGACAATCCAAATTTTTGGTTAATTGCGTCCACAATCTTAAAACCAATGTTATGTCTATTATTTTGACTATTTGGAGTCGGATTCCCTAAACCAACAATTAACAACATATCAAATTAAATTTGGAAAAAAAATTTCACTATTTATTATTTTTTGTCTGATGAAGATTTATCTTCTTCTTTAGATTTTTCCCCTTCAGCCTTATCACCATCAGTTGAAGTTTTATCACCACCTTCTGCAGCTGCTTCTGCTCCTGCTGCAGCATCACCTTCAGCTTCTGCTGTTTTTTCTGGTTCTTTAACAACCGTAGGAGCGGCAACTGTTGCAATTACGAAGTCTCTTCCTCGAATAGTTGGTCGTACGTTTTCTGGTAAATTAATTGATGAAATCTTTATACTTGTACCGATATCCAAACCATTTAAATCAACGACAAGCTCAACAGGAATATTCTCTGCAGGACACGTTAGTTCAACTTTACGTCTTACGATGTTTAAAACCCCACCTCTTTTTAAACCAGGGGATAATTCATTATTTATAAATTTTACAGGTATTTCTAATATAATTTTTCCCCCTTTAACAATTCTCATTAAATCGATATGTATTGGCTCATCAGTGACAGTATCAAATGAAATATTTCTAGTTAAAACCTTTTGTTCTTTACCATCTAAATTTATCGAAACTACATTAGAAAGAAAATTTTCTTTATTTATTAAATTTTTGATTTCTTTTGTTGTGATCGAAATTTTTTCGTTTGGTTGCTCTCCACCATAAATAATACCTGGAACACTGCCATTATTCCTTAAGTCTTTAACTTGACCTTTAGTTTTAGTGTCTCTTATTGTGGCTTGTAATATGCTCATAAAGAGCTGGTTTTTAACTGATGTCTGACAAATTTACAAGGGTTATTTAAATAGATCTGAAACTGATGTTGAGTTGGAAATTCTTTTAATAGCTTCAGCCAATAATATTGATATCGATAATACCTCAATATTTCTTACTTTTTTTAATTTGTCTGAACTATCTATACTGTCTGTAATTACTAAATTCTTGATACTTGAATTTTTTATCTTTTTAACTGCATCTCCGCTAAAAACACCATGAGTTGCATACACATGAACTTCTTTTGCTCCTCTTTTAATTAAAGCATCAGCCGCATTAACTATTGTTCCTCCTGAGTCGATTATATCATCAGTTAAAATACAGATTTTGTTTTTAACATTTCCAATTACATTCATAACTTGTGATTTACCTGGGCTAGGTCTTCTTTTGTCAACTATTGCTAAGCCGACATCTAATTTTTTACCTAATGCCCTTGCTCTTTCAACACCACCTACATCAGGAGCAACGCAAATTATATTTTTACTTTTAATTTTTCTTTTTATATGTTTTGCAAATATTGGAGTTGCGAACAAGTTATCAACTGGGATATCAAAAAAGCCCTGGATCTGTCCCGCATGTAAATCAACTGTTACTACCCTGTCAGCACCTGCATTAGTTATTAGATTTGATACTAATTTTGCTGAAATTGATGTTCTGGGCACAACTTTTCTATCTTGTCTTGCATAACCAAAATAAGGTATTACGGTTGTAATGTTTTTTGCAGAGGATCTTTTAAGTGCATCTATACAAAGTAGTAATTCCATCAAGTTGTCATTTGCTGGTGAGGATACAGACTGAATAATAAAAATACTATTTCCTCTAATGTTCTCATTAATTTCAATATAAATTTCACCATCAGCAAATTTTCTAATACTAGTATTAACTAATTTGTTTTTTAGATTTTTTGAAATTTTATTACTTAGCTGCTTATTGCTATTTCCTGTAAGAATTTTCATTTTATGAGAATAACCTATCTAATCATAATTACAGAAATATTTCTACCATAATCATTAAATTTATTTTTAATTGATCGTCTAGAACTAAATAAGTTGTTACTTAATATATAGGTATCTTTATTGATAATTTCAATGTTTTTTACCCCCAATTTCAAGAGCTCTTCTCTTATATAATTTTTCAGACTGAAATATATTTTATCATTTTTATAATCAAAAAACTTTTTATTAGATTTTTCTTTTTTAATGAATTTATTAAAGAAATCTCTTCCAACTTCATAATTTCTTTTGTCGATACAGGGACCAATTACTGCAACTAAGTCTCTAAAATTACTTCCTCTTGATGCAAGTTTTCTTAAAGTAGTAGCTATTATTTTTTTGTATGCACCTTTCCACCCAGCATGAATTGCACTAATTAAATGATTAACAGGGTCATAAATAAGAATAGGTGCACAATCAGCAGTTAGGACTCCTAAGGCAATACCTTTTTTATCTGTGATTAATGAGTCCCCCTTTAATTTTTTTTTTGGAGTTTTGCTTACTTTATGGACAATATTGCTATGAATTTGATTTAACAAAACGAGATTATTTTTATTGCAACCAATTTTTTTACAGACTTTTTCTACATTTTTCTTAATATCTTTAATTTTATCTTTAGATCCAGATCCACAATTTAAACTTTTGTAAATACCTTTTGAAACCCCCCCCTGTCGATTAAAAAAACCATGTCTTATATTTTTAAATCTAATTAGTTTTTTTGACTTAAACATTACTCAAAACCAAAAAAGTCATTGTTTTTATTTTTGTATCCAAAAATTACTTTAAAAAGAGTTCCCATTTGTTTTTCTTCTAGAAGTCTACTTAGTGTATCTTCCATGTATCCCTTTTGTTTGTGGGTCATTTTTTTCTCTAAAATTCGAGCTCTTTCAATTATACCCATTCTCTTTAAAAAAAATTTCTGAGTAACTATCTTTTTAACTTTAAGGTTACTTTTAAGGAAATATTCTTTAAATAAATTGAAATTTACTAACGACGTTATATCTGCTTTTCCCAGATTTTTAAACATTGTTTCCATTGAAATTTTTTGATTATTCATCACTGCTTGTAAAGTATTTAAATTATTACTTTTTAAATAACCATAATCTATCAATAAAATACCGCCTGATAGTTTAGAAATTTTTTTTATAATTGGATTTAATTCTAAAAAACTCTTTTTAGGATACTCTATAAATTTAAGTTTTTTTAATGTTTTAAATGATTTTATTCTTGTCAAATCTTGTTCATTACATTTTATAAATATTTCTTTAATATCAACTTTATTTTTAATTGAATAACATTTCTCAAATAATTTATTACTTATTTTAGAAAATTGTTTTATAGGTATTGCGTCAATAAATTCGTTACCAAAAAAAATAACTGGCCCTTCTTTAATTGAGTTAAAGTTTTTGATCCATTTAATATGTTTATTATTTATATTTTGCTTTTGTAATTTTTTTAAAAATACACTTTTCTCATATAGGTAAATTTTTATAGCTTTATTTATTTCTGGAAACTTTTTAAGAGTACTAATTACAACTTTGGTTAAGCTTCCATCCCCTGGTCCAAGTTCTACGAAATTAAATATTTTGGGTTTACCCATTTTTTCCCAGGTAGAAATCAACCATATTCCTATAATTTCTGAGAATAGGTTTGATATAGTAGGAGATGTTATAAAATCTCCTTCTTTGCCAAATGGATCTTTGCTAGAATAATAACCTACCTTAGGTTCATAAAGAATTTTTTCAATAAAATCATCAACTGGTAAAAGTTTTTTTGAAGTAATTTTAAATTTTTTGAGATTTGGTTTCATCATTTCTTTTAAAATAAATTAAGAACCCAATTAAAATCATTATGGTACTTAAAAATATTCCCATACTAACATTTCCAAATAAATATCCAATTTGTATATCTGGCTCTCTAAAAATTTCAGATGCAATTCTAAAAAATCCATAAAGTATTAAGAACATGAAAGAACAGGTTCCAATTTTATATTTTTTATTAAAAAAAAATAGATTCATTAGAATAAATAAAATAAAACCTTCTAAAAATGCTTCATATAATTGAGAGGGGTGTCTCAATCTATCATCGTAGTTTGGAAAAAAAACTCCCCAATTAGAATTTGTAACTTTTCCAACTAATTCTCCATTTATAAAGTTTGAAATCCTACCAAATAAAATTCCTATCGGCGCTGTGATAGATACTAAATCTAAAAAAATAAAAATATCTTTCTTATTTTTTTTTGAAAATAAATAACTAGTAATAATTATACCAATTAAACCTCCATGAAATGACATACCACCGTTCCATATCATAAAAATTTCAATTGGATTATTCAGAAAATATGGAAAATTATAAAATATTACGTATCCTAGTCTACCTCCTAAAATAATTCCTATTATCAAATATGAAATATAATCCTCAAATAATTTTAAAATTATATCATCTTTAATAAGTATTTTTTTACAATATAACCAACCGAGAATAATTCCAAAAATATATGCTAGAGAATACCATCTGACACTTAAAGAGAATATTTCAAAAGCTACTGGGTCAAAATTATTAATAAACATTTGTAAAATTTATTATAAGCTATTAAATATAATCCTAGTAAATAATTATTATGTCAAAATCAAGATTCGTATTCGATAAATTTGCAAAACTAATTGAACAAGGTTTGATTAATTACAAAGATGTATCTGACGAAGTAATCTCGATACTAAAGTCAAAGAGAGATGAAATTGTATTTAAAATGAAGCTAGCAAGTAAAGAAGAAGTAGATATTTTGAATAAGAGAATTAGTAAACTAGAAGAAATACTACAAGAAAAGAAAAAAAGAAAAAAAACTAGTAAGGTAAAGAAATAGTCACCTTCAACCCACCCAAAACTGATTTATTAAACTGAATATCTCCTCCATGAGACTTTATAATATCAGATGATATTGATAAACCTAAACCGACACTTGATTTAGATTCAGACCTACTTTTATCAATTTTATAGAATGGTTTAGTAATGTTATTAAATTCTGATTTATCTACACCAGGACCATCATCATCAATTGATAAAAAAATTATTGAGTTTTTTTTTATCAAATTTACAGATATTTTTTCCGCATATTTAACAGAATTATCTAGTAAATTATTGATGCACCTCTTGATTAAAGTTCTTCTTCCGTTGAAATAGATTTTTTTCTTAATTTTTTTGTCAATATTATTATTTTCATACCTTGAAATTATTTCATCTATAAGTTCTGAAATATCAAAGGTTTCAGTTTTATTTTTTGCACCTGTGCTTGTAAATTGGAGGTATTCATTTAACATTTTTTCCATTTCGTCAACATCCTTTGAGATTTTTTCTGATAAATTTTTATCTTTGATAACAGCAAGCTGTAGTTTTATTCTAGTTAGCGGTGTTCTTAAATCGTGACTAATTCCAGATAACATTTCTGATCTTTGGTTTAGATGTCTTTGGATTCTTTTTCTCATTTTTTCAAATTCAAGACCTGCTTTTCTTATTTCCAATGCTCCTGAAGGCCTAAACTCCTCAATATCTTCACCTCTGCCGAATCTTTCTGATGCTTGTGCAAGTTTGGTAATTGGCCTTGTTTGATTTTTTAAGAAAATCATTGCTACTGCTATCATTAAAATTGCAGGAACTGTTATCCAAAAGGCGAATATTCTAATGGAGGATGCTTGAATTCTTTCTTTGGGAAAAAATATTTGCAAAACTCCATCTCTAAATTTTATTCTTAAATCTACAACTTCCTTATATGAAATAGTATTAAACCAATGTTCACCAATTTTAGGTTTCAATTCTCTTCTTAACGTCCTATCCATTGGACTAAACCATCTTTCAACTTTTATATCTGGTAGTTTTTCATTATCTAAAAACCTAACGGAAAAGCTAAAATTTTTATTGTAAAGGTCGGTAACTATTTTTTTATTATATTCACTCTCATTGTCATAAATATCAATAATAGTAACTATTTCGCTAACTAGAGCTCTTGTTAAGCCTTTATTTGTTTTAATCCATAAACTATCAAAAAAAACTAGAGATATAGTGATCTGTAATATCACTATTGGGACTGCTACTATTAATAAACCTCTATAGAATAATCTTTTGGGCAATATATTTTTTAAAAATTTATTCAATCCAAAGGACATATCCTTCTCCCCTTATTGTTTGTAAGTATTTGGGACTTTTTGGAGTTTCTTCGATTTTCTTTCTTAATCTAGTAACAATCACATCTATTGATCTTTCTTTATTTAAATCTATTAAACTGGCAATTTCATCTCTTTTGAAGATTTTACCAGGAGAATTTATCATTTTTTCTAAAATTAGTCTTTCAGTATTATTTATTTTTAATCTTTGGTCATTTTTAAAAATAAATAGCTTTTTTAGGTCTATTTTTATATTACCAAATTCAATAACTCTCTTTATTTCTAACGATTTAGTTTTGTTTAAAATATTATTTATTCTTAAAATTAATTCCTTTGGTTCAAAAGGTTTTGTTAGATAATCATCTGCACCCAC
This sequence comes from uncultured Pelagibacteraceae bacterium, assembly GCA_902592715.1. Taxonomy (GTDB): domain Bacteria; phylum Pseudomonadota; class Alphaproteobacteria; order Pelagibacterales; family Pelagibacteraceae; genus Pelagibacter. The sequence goes on along the minus strand of CACJFS010000001.1, from coordinate 67,930 downwards.
TTCTAGTCCTTCAATTCTTTCAGAGGGCTCACCTTTGGCTGTTAATAATAAAATTGGTGTATTAATTTTTTTTTTATACTCTTGAGTAAATTCTAGCCCAGTTTTTCCTGGCATCATTATATCTAATACTATTAAGTCAAATTTAATAATTTCAGTCTTTTCAAGAGCATCAATTGAATTTTTAGCAGTCGAAACAAGATAATTATTTTGATTTAAGTATTCCTTTACCAAATCTCTTATTCTATCATCATCATCTACAATTAATATATGGGCTTTAAAGTTTTTCATTAATTATTTTTTTAAGCACTTTATCAAAACTTAAAACATCGTTAGAATCTGAACTTAAAAATGCATCGTAAATTCTTTTTTTTTGAACAGAAAATATTTCATCAAATATTTTTTTTCCTTCATCCGTTAGATACACATGCTTTACTCTTGTATCTACCTCATCCCTTTTAAATTCAATTGCTTTAATATCATCCAAATCATTAAGAACTCTATTTAAACTTTGCTTGGTTACCTTAAGCTTTCTTAATAAACTTGAAATAGTTATACCTTCATACAAAGATATAAGGTGAATAACTTTATTGTGTGCAGTTCCTAAAGCATGTTTATCTAAAACTTTTTTGGCATCAGCGACAGTTTCTCTATATCCATTGAATATTTTTTCGATATACTCTTTCAATTGATGATCTTTTAGATATAAAAGTTTTTTCATAATGGTAAGTTATATTGACATATTATATATACAAAGATATTTTTTCTAAAAAATAAATCTAATGATTCCTTACGATAAAAGAGACGGAAAAATCTGGTACAATGGTGATCTTGTTGAATGGCAAGATGCAAAACTTCATGTCATCAGTCATGGTCTTCATTATGCAAGTTTAGTTTTTGAGGGTGTAAGGGTATATGATGGTGAAATTTTTAAGTTACAAGAACATACAGATAGATTATATCATTCGGCGAAAAGAATGGATATGTCAATTCCCTATACTAGAGAGGAAATAAACAAAGCTTGTAACCAAATAATAAAAATTCAAAAAGTGCAGAATGGCTATCTAAGACCTTTTGCTTGGAGAGGTAGTGAAATGATGGGAGTATCTGCTCAAAAAACGAAAATAAATGTAGCCGTAGCTACTTGGGAATGGGGAGACTATTTCGATCCCAAGTTGAAAATTGAAGGCATTAAATTAAATATTTCTAATTGGAGACGGCCTGCTCCAAATACTATACCATGGGACAGCAAAGCTGCAGGACTATATATGATTTGCACACTATCCAAGCATGAAGCTGAAAGACAAGGATATAGTGAATCGTTAATGCTAGATCATGAAGATAATGTAGCGGAGTCAACAAGTGCAAACATTTTTTTTAAAGATAAAAATGGTGAACTCCACACTCCAATTCCAGATTCATTCTTAAATGGAATTACAAGACAGACTGTTATTGAACTAGCGAAATCAAAAAATATTAAAGTTCATGAAAGAAAAATTAAACCAAATGAATTATCTAATTTTGACGGATGCTTTTTAACTGGTACAGCTGCCGAGATTACTCCAATATCTCAAATTGCCGATAATAATTATAAAGTTTGTGATCTTATTTTAGATTTATCGTCAAGCTATGGTAAATTAGTAAGAAAAAAAAGGGCAGCTTAATCTTTATTGTCCTCGGATATTGCGTGGTCTATACCTTTCCTTAAATATTCATATCCAGTATATAAAGTAAGAAAAGCTGAGAGCCACAATAAAATTATTCCAATTGTTTGAGCATTATAGTCCTGGAAATTTATAATTTTATTTCCAGTTTCTCCAGTGAGCAAAACAGAAATACAAAACATTTGAAGAAATGTTTTTACTTTTGCTAGACTTGAAACTGGAAGTTTGACACTTCCTTTAGCTAAAAATTCTCTTAAACCAGAAATTAATACCTCTCTAGTAAGTATTATTATTGCAGCAATAACTTCATAGTTTTTAATAGTTCCATCCATAACGAGCAATATTAGAGCAGTTGCTACTATAATTTTATCAGCAATTGGGTCTAATAACTCTCCAAGTTTGGACTCCTCCTTGAACATTCTTGCTAATAATCCATCTAAGAAATCAGTAAATGAGGCAATTACAAACAGTGCAAAAGGAATTACATCTCCGTAAAAACCTGGCAAATAAAATGCGAAAACAAATATAGGAACAATTATAATTCTACCAATAGTTAGATAATTTGGAATTTTCATATATTACTCGTGGAAGTAATTATATATCTTTTTCGCAACTTTTTCCTCAACTCCTTCAACTGTTTTTATCTCATCTAAGCTGGCGGATTCAACTGCTCTGGCTGAACCAAAGTGATTTAAAAGTGCTCTTTTTCTAATAGATCCAATTCCATCAATTTGATCAAGTAAAGACTTACTAATACCTTTCTTTCTCTTCGCTCTGTGAGCACTTATTGCAAATCTATGAGACTCGTCTCTTAATCTTTGTAAAAAAAAGAGGGTAGGATCATTTTTTTCAAACTTAAATTCTTTACCATTATGAAAAAAGGTTTCATTACCACTATTTCTAAATTTACCCTTTGCAATTGCTATCATTGGAATATCATGTAATCCTAATTCATTAAGTGTTTCTCTAGCCACTGAGTATTGTCCTTTCCCACCGTCAACTATTACTAAGTCTGGCATTGTTAAATAATTATCTTTTTCTTGAACAGCTCTTTTAAATCTTCTATTTAAAACTTCTCGCATCATTCCATAATCATCTTGTTCATTTTTCTTAATTTTAATATTAAATTTTCTATACCTTTTTTTAATAAAACCCTCATCACCAAAAGTAATGAGTGCGCCAACACTATTAGTTCCTTGAATATGACTATTGTCATAAACCTCAACTAGATTAATATTGTTTTCTAAATTAAATTTTTTAGAAACATTTTCAAACAACTCTTTATTATTTTGGCTCTCATAAATTTTTCTATTTAGGCTATCTTTTGCATTTTTTAGAGCTTGATTTACAACTTTTAGTTTAGAACCTCTTTTTGCGACAGAAATATTTATTTCTTTATTTTCTTTTTGTGAAAGTGTTTTTTCAATTAGGATTTTTTCCTTAATTTCTTCACTTAAGATAATGGAGCTTGGTACACTTTTGTTTTCATAAAATTGAGAAACAAAAGAATTTAAAATTTCTTTTAGGTTATCGTCTGGGTCATGTTTAGGAAAAAAGGCTTGGTTTCCCCAGTTTTGTTTTGATCTATAAAAAAATACTTGAATACACGTTTTACCAGATTCTTTGTATCCAGCTATAACATCTGCCTCAACTAAATTTGCCTCATTTATTCTTTGAGATGATTGAATAATATTTAAAGATTTAATTCTATCCCTCAATATTGCAGCTTTTTCAAAATCTAAATCAGAACTTGCCTTTTCCATTTGTCCTGACAAATTTTTTTGTATTTTTCTTGATTTACCAGATACGAATTCAATTGCGCTATCTACTGAAAGTTTATAATCATCTTTTTCAATGTACCCAACGCAAGGCCCAGAACATCTCTTGATTTGATAAAGGATGCACGGTCTTTCTCTTTTTTTAAATACTGTATCATCACAAACTCTTAGTTGAAAAATTTTCTGGATCATTTTAATAGTCCAATTTGCAGATCCAGCTGACGCAAATGGTCCAAAGTAAAAACCTTCTCTAGTTTTTTTTCCTCTATGTCTTCTAATTTGAGGCCATTTATCCTCATTTCCAATAAAAATAAATGGAAATGATTTGTCGTCGCGTAAAAGTATATTAAATTTAGGTTTATATTTTTTTATTAAGTTTGCCTCCAGTAGAAGTGCCTCACTCTCATTAGAGGTACTTGTGATCTCAATTTTCCTTGTTTGAGATAGCATTCTCTCAGTTCTAATAATATGATTTTTCTCCGAAACATAACTCTTTAATCTGTTAGGTAAATTTTTTGCTTTACCAACATAAAGTATCACATTTTTTTCATTTAACATTCTGTATACACCAGGAAGCTTGGGTATAAGTGGTAGCTCTTTTTTAATTGCTTCTTTACCTATATCAGAGCTTATCATGACTTCTTTTTTTTGAAATTTGAATACCTACGGAAGAGCAATCTTTCATGATTTCTAATTTCTCAATTTGAAGACTTATTTTATCAATTCTTTTATCTTTGAATAGTTCATCGAATACATCTTCCGCTAATGTTTCAAGAAAATTATAATGTTTATTTTTGATAAGTTTCTTTATCAATCTTACAATTTTTGCATAATTTACAATTGATTTAATATCTTTATCATTCGAAGGCTTTTTATCTTCGTAGTTTACTTCTAAATTAAATTTAACTTTTTGGGGAGCCTCTTTTTCAAAATCAAAATAACCAAGTTTTAAATTTAAAATAAGTTCTTTGATAAGCACTTTCTTTTCATAATTGAAAAGGCTTTTGATTTTATCAATCTTTACAATTTTTAAATTATTTTTCTTCATATTCTAGATCCTATATATTCTAATATAACTGGATTGTAATATTGAAAACAGGTTGCCTGATCCATACTGTGTCCATCTTTAACTTTAAATTTATCTGATTTTTTTTTCCCTAATTTAAAACATTTTTTTCCATCAATTGTATAATCTTTAGATATAACAACTCTTTTCATTCCATCAATTTGATCCAACCAATCAGAAGTCAATCCTTCAAAAGGATCTTTTGGATGAGTGAAAGCCAATAGTGGAACTTTAAGATTTTTTAATATTTCATCATTATATTGGGATCTTAAATCGTATTGTGCAGGTTTTTTTTCTTTAAATTTAGTTAAACCTTCTTCTAATCCTAATTTTGATATCTTATACTTTTTACTTAGTCTATCAAAGCACGCTTGCATATAAGCTATTCCTCCCCCAGCTTTGTCAGGATGTCTTGAAAAGAATAGTAGAGTTGTTAATCCACCACAAGAATGTCCAGTAACAAATATCTGTTTTCTAGGAACGCCTAGAGAAACGAGTTTTTCTACTAACTCTAAATTTTGTTCTACTCTTTTGTCTAATTTTGATTTGCCTTCGTATGGTTTTTTTGAAAACCACCATTTTTTTCCCATATCACCTACTATTTTATGTGCACATAAATTATAGAGCATAATTTTTTTTCCATTTATTTCTTCATCTATTAATGAAACACGGTTTCTAATTTGGTCTATAGATGTACAAAAATTTTGTTTTCCATCAAAATTACTTTGACCATGGTTATTGATTAAAATTATTTTATTAGTCGGATCTTCAATTGTTGATAATTTAGTTACTTTAAATTTCTTTGATAAAAATCCATCTTTCTTAATATTGTGACCATCAGCAAAAGATGTTGATATTGTCAGAATAAATATTGATAAAAATAAGTATAAATTTTTCATTCTTTTCCACCCATTATGTCTGGAGTTTGCCAATTTAAGTTTTGACCACTATCTATTGCCAATACTTGTCCAGTAATAGATATATTTTTAATAAAAAAGTCTACCGCGTTGCATATTTGTTGAACATCTACTTGTCTTTTGAGAGGTGTTGCCATGTATTGTTTTTTAAAATGTTTTTCACTTTGTCTCTTATTTTTAATTGTAGGACCAGGGGCAATTCCATTAACTCTTATTTTTGGTGCCAAACTCATGGCACTAGTTTTTGTAAGGGTATAAAGTCCAGTTTTACTAATGGTATATGAAAAAAAGTAGGGAGTTAGTTTAAAAACTCTTTGATCTATTATATTGATAATATTATTGTTCTTAATTTTAATATTTTTAGCAAATTCTTTTGATAGAAGTGCAGGTGTTCTTAGATTTGTTCTTAAATGTTGTCCCCAACTATCTGTATTAAAGTTTTCTAGCTTATCATTTTCAAACAGAGAAGCATTATTTATTAAACAATCAAAATATTTTAATTTAGACTTTGCAAATTTAACAATCTTATTTACATCATTCTCAACACTTAGATCTCCTTTAACCAAATAAACTTTTGTACCATTTGTTGATAATTCTTTTTTAAGTTTTTCAGCCTTTACTTTTGATTTATTAAAATGAATTACGATTTCTACTCCCTTGCCTGAAAGTTTCCTAGCTATGGCAGCACCAATTCTAGTGGCTCCACCAGTAATTATGATTTTATTTGCTTCCATTTTTTTTTACCTTTTTGAGCTCTTGTACCTGGCATTCCCATAGTTGATCTTCCCTTTGGATATATTTTATTGTTGAGGCTATATTGTTTTACCTTAGGGTTAAGTGTAACTTCTAATTCTGTACTTTCAAGTTTTCTTATTTCATCCCTTATTTTAGCTGCCTCCTCAAATTCTAAATTTGTTGCAGACTCTTTCATTTTTTTGTTTAAAGCTTTTATATGTTTTTTAAGATTACCGCCTACATTTGCTCCAGTACCAATTTTAACATAATCTTTTTCATAGACGCTTTCTAGAACATCACTTATTTCTTTTTTTACTGTAGTTGCACTGATCTTATTTTTTTTATTATAATCAAGTTGAATATTTCTTCGTCTTTCGGTCTCTTTGATAGCTTTTTTTATACTTTTAGTTTCTTTATCAGCATACAAAATAACTTTTCCGTCTAAATTTCTTGCTGCTCTTCCAATTGTTTGAATTAATGAAGTCTCTGATCTTAAAAAACCCTCTTTATCAGCATCTAATATTCCAACTAACGCACATTCTGGAATATCCAGTCCCTCTCTTAACAAATTAATTCCAACCAAAACATCAAAAACACCTAGCCTCAAATCCCTCATTATTTCAATTCTTTCTAGAGTATCAATATCAGAGTGCAAATATCTCACTTTGATACCATTTTCGTGCAAATATTCAGTTAAATCTTCTGCCATTTTTTTGGTCAAAGTTGTTACAAGCACCCTGTAATTTTTTTCTATTGTTTTTAGACATTCATGCATCAGGTCATCAACTTGATTTTTTGCTGGTTTAATTTCTACTGGAGGATCAATTAATCCCGTTGGACGAATAACTTGATCTATATATTTTCCTTTTGTTTGCTCTAATTCCCATGGACCAGGAGTTGCAGATACAAAAACCGTTTGTGTTCTCATCATGTCCCATTCTTCAAATTTTAATGGTCTGTTATCCATGCATGAGGGGAGTCTAAATCCATATTCTGCTAAAGTACTTTTTCTTGATCTGTCACCTTTAAACATCCCATTTAGTTGTGGAACTGTTACGTGGCATTCATCAACAAATATTAATGTATTATCTGGAAAATATTCGAACAGAGTAGGGGGTGGTTCACCAGGTTTTCTGCCTGATAAAAATCTTGAATAGTTTTCAATTCCTGCACATGATCCTGTAGCTTCAATCATCTCAAGATCAAATTTAGTCCGTTCTTCTAACCTTTGTGCCTCAAGTAATTTATTTTGTTCTTTATGTTTTTTAAGTGTTATTTCTAATTCTTTTTTAATATTTATTACGGCTTGTTCTATTGTAGGCTTTGGAGTTATGTAGTGGCTGTTTGCATAAACTTTAATTAAATTTAATTCTCTTACTTGATCACCTGTTAAGGGATCAAACTCCTCAATTTTTTCAAGTTTATCTCCAAATAAACTTAGTCTCCAAGCTCTATCTTCTAAATGAGACGGAAATATTTCTAAATATTCACCTCTAGCTCTAAATGTGCCTCTATAAAAATTTTGATCATTTCTTTTATATTGTAGAGCAACTAGAGATTTTATTATTTGTTCACGGTTATAATCATAGTTCTTTTGAAGAGTTAACGTCATTTTACTGTAAGCTTCAACAGATCCTAAACCATAAATGCAAGATACACTGGCAACTATAAGAACATCATCTCTTTCAAGAAGAGAACGAGTAGCGGAGTGTCTCATTCTATCTATTTGCTCGTTAATTGATGCCTCTTTCTCAATGTAAGTATCTGATCTTGGAACATATGCTTCTGGAGTGTAATAATCATAGTAAGACACAAAATACTCAACAGCATTGTCTGGAAAAAAACCCTTCATCTCCCCATAAAGCTGAGCTGCTAAAGTTTTATTTGGGGCAAGTATTAAAGCTGGCCTATTAGTTTCTTCAATTACTTTAGCCATAGTAAAGGTTTTACCTGATCCAGTTACCCCTAATAAAACTTGATTAAATTGGTTTTTTTTAGCACCTTTAACTAAATTTTTAATTGCCTCTGGCTGGTCTCCAGCTGGCTTAAAATCAGACTTAATTTTAAACTTCCTTCCACCTTCAAGTTTTCCACTTATTTTAGGATTTTTACTTTGAATATCTGTAATTAAATCTTGATATGTATTTTCCATATATTAAATAAAGTAATAGAATATAAACAATTTTCAATGAGCATAATATCAAACAGTTTAAAAAGAATTAAACCTTCTCCAACAATAGCTGTTACCCAAAAAGCGAGAGAATTAAAAGCTGCCGGAAAAGATGTAATAGCTTTAGGTGCAGGTGAACCCGATTTTGATACACCAGATAATATTAAAAAAGCTGCTGTAAAAGCCATAAGAAATGGTGATACTAAATACACTCCAGTTGATGGAACTCTTGCAATTAAAAATGCAGTTATAAAAAAGTTTAAAAGAGAAAATAAACTTAATTATACTTCAGACCAGATAACTGTAGGTACAGGAGGTAAACAAGTTTTATACAATGCATTTGTAGCAACATTAAATAAAGGAGATGAAGTTCTAATACCAGCTCCGTTTTGGGTATCTTATCCAGATATGGTTTTACTTGCTGGTGGTAAACCAAAATTTATAAAATGTGGAGAAGAAGATGGATTTAAATTAACTCCTGCCAAGTTAAAAAAAGCAATCACAAAAAAAACGAAATGGATAATTTTAAATTCTCCATCTAATCCTACAGGCGCAGCTTATACAAAAAAAGAAATTATTAGTTTAGGAAAGGTTTTACTTAAAAATAAAAATGTTTTTATATTAAGTGATGATATTTATGAGCATGTAAAATTTGATAATTTTAAATTTTTTACAATTGCACAAATCAAAAAACTTAAAGATAGAACATTAACTATGAATGGTGTAAGTAAAGCTTATGCTATGACCGGATGGAGAATTGGTTATGCCGCTGGACCAAAAAATATAATTGCCGCAATAAGAAAAATTCAATCTCAATCAACATCAAATCCATCATCAATAAGTCAAGCAGCAGCCGTAGAAGCTTTAAATGGATCACAAAGTTTTATAAAAAAAAGAGCAAAATCTTTTAGCAACAGAAGAAACTTTGTTGTAAATTATTTAAACAGTATCCCAGGAATAACTTGTTTATTACCAAAAGGTGCCTTTTATGTTTTCCCTAGTTGCAAAGGATTGATTGGAAAAAAAACAAAAATCAAAGATGATACAGATTTTGTTCAAAAGCTCCTTGAAAAACAAAATGTAGCTGTGGTACAAGGCTCTGCATTTGGTCTAGAAGGTTATTTTAGAATATCTTATGCAACTTCAATGCAAAAATTAAAAGTTGCAATGTCAAGGATCAAGCTTTTTTGTGAGAGTTTAGGCTAATTTTAGTCTTACTACTGATTTTGCAGCATCAACGACCGCAGTTTCTGATGGTAAAAATTTCATCTGAAGAATTTCCTCTGCGTATGTTTGATCTGTTTGCATTGTAAGCCCTAAATCTGGAACCAAATTTTTTGCACTTGTGTCTATGTAACTAAGAAGTTTAACCATAAAATTTGGTAATTCTTTTTTGGGAAGTTTTTTTGCATGGCTGGGAAGATTTTCAGCCATTATTTTTGATAATTCAAGAATACTTCTTACTTCAGATCCAACAATTAATCTTCTACCACCAGCTCTTTTATTTGCTAAAGATAAAACATGTGCTCTAGCAATATCTTTTACATGGGATATCATTACTGAAAATTTTGGCGCAGCTGGAAATTTTCCTTGAAGTAATTGTTTAATATATTCCATTGATGTGCAACTTTTTTCATTTAAAAAATCTCCTAAAACAAAGCCTGGATTGATACAGGTAAGATTATTTTTTAGACCTTTACTTTCCATAAGATCCCATGCAGCCTTTTCAGCTCTTGTTTTAGATACAAAATAATCAGTAGTTTTGTTCCATTCTACATCAGTCCAATCATTTTCACCAAAAGTGTAAGGATTTGTTCTATTTGGTTTTCTAAACATACATACAATAGACGATGTCTTTACAAAGTGTTCAACTCCTGCATTTATTCCTGCATTTAAAACTCTCAAAGTTCCATCTTTTGCAGCTGGTGTAAGTGACTCTCTATCATTCGATACTTTAAATGGAAAAGGAGACGCAACATGAATAATATATTTGCAACCTTTTGCAGCCTCATTCCAACCTTCATCTTTTAGTAAATCTAACTCTACAAACGATAATTTCTCTGTTGAAACATTATTCTCTTCTAATGTTTTTTTAGTTTGTTCAATTGAATTTTTATTCCTCACTGTCCCTAAAACTTCAAAGCTTGAATTCAATAATTCAATTGCTACATGTTTTGCAACAAAACCACTTATTCCAGTCAATAAAACTTTATCGATCATTTCTTTTAAAATTATTTAGTTTTTTTCTTTTTCTCTAAACCAAATACTGGGGAGTTTCTAAACCTTAAAACAAGTATTGCTATAGCGATTAAAACAATGGCACCCGCTTCATATAATAATACTTCTGGGTTAATCGATTTTCCTTGTAAAATTATAAATCTAGAAAGGGCAGTAATTGCAATAAATAATGGAAGAGTTATTTGAATTGATTGACTTTCCCAAAATACTCTTACCATTGCTAAAACTTCTAGGTATAGAAAAAGTAAAAGCAAATCGGCTAAAGTAACTTTTTGAACAACTATCATTTGATATATTTCGATACCAAACGCTATAACTGTAGCAGCAAGTATAATAACTAAAGCTATTAATTGGATTTGTTTTACTATATTTTCCATGGATAACTTATAAATGATCTTAAATTAATTTGAAGCTAAAAATTTTTCTGCTTCTAGGGCAGCCATACAGCCCATTCCTGCTGCTGTTACTGCTTGTCTAAAAATTTTGTCCTTAACATCTCCAGCAGCATAAACACCTGGAACATTTGTTTCTGTAGAATCACTTTTTGTAATTAGATAACCTGTATTATCCATTTCTAATTGATCTTTAAATAACGAAGTAGCTGGGTCATGACCAATAGCTATAAATAAACCATCAATTTTTAACTCTGACATTTCATTAGTTTTAATATTTTTGATTTTTAAACCTTTTACATTTTTTGGTTCTTCATCACCAATTACTTCTTCAACAACTGAGTCCCAGATAATTTCAATTTTCTTATTTTCCATTAATTTTTTTTGCAAAAGTTTTTCTGCTCTTAGCTCATTTCTTCTGTGAATTAACTGCACTTTTGATGCAAATTTTGTAAGAAACATTGCTTCCTCAACTGCTGCATTACCACCACCAACTACAGCAACTGTTTTATCTTTAAAAAAGAAACCATCACATGTTGCACAAGCTGAAACTCCAAATCCTTTAAATTTTTCCTCAGAATCAATATTTAACCACCTTGCTTGTGCACCTGTTGAAATTATAATCGAGTCTGCAGTATATTTCTGTCCACCATCGCCGATGGCTTCAAAAGGTTTAGATTTTAAATTTACAGATTGAATATGATCTTCAACTAAATCTGTTCCCACTGCTTTTGCCTGCTCTCTCATTTGTTCCATTAGCCATGGTCCTTGTATTACATCTGCAAAGCCTGGATAGTTCTCAACATCGGTTGTTATTGTTAGTTGACCACCTGGTTGCATACCTGCAACCAACATTGGTTTTAGCATAGCTCTTGCAGCATAAACTGCAGCAGTGTAGCCTGCTGGACCAGATCCAATTATTAACACTTTTGTATGTTTAGTTGGTTTTTCACTCATAGAGGTCTATATAGTTAATAATGAGCAAATTAAAAGGTATTTTATTGACCGAGGGTATGCACGGAATGCTGAGCCAGGTTGAAGGCTTAGCTAAAGCTTTAGATATAGAATTTACTCACCACAAGGTTGAACTAAATAATTTGTGGAAGTTAATTCCATCAAAATTTACGCCAATTTCTCAAAGTGTTTATAAAAAAATAAATCACTCAGATTACGATTTAATAATATCTTGTGGCCGAAAAAGTATAATTCCATCTATCCATTTAAAAAGTATTTCAAACAAAAAAGTTTTAAATATCCATATTCAAGATCCAAAAATAAACTTAAATTACTTTGATTTTATTGTAGCCCCAGAACATGATGGCATTAACGGATCAAATGTCATTACTACTAAAGGTGCTCTCCATTATCTTACAGAAAGTGAAATAGTTGAGCATAAGAATTATTTAAACTCTTTTATAAAAAAAGATGACAGAAAAATCTGGTGCTTAATAATGGGTGGGCCCACAAAATACTATGATTATTCAACAAAAAATATGAAACATATTTTTTCAATATTTTACAAACTTTTTAAAAAACATGAATTTCAACTTGTTGTGATACCATCAATGAGAACTCCACTTAATACTATTCACTTTGCTAAAGAATTTTTTGGCGAAAATCATACTGTTGTAATGAACGTTGACAAAAAAGCTTACTTATCAGCTCTAGCTATTTCTGAAAATATTGTTGTTACATGTGACTCTAGCTCAATGATTTCAGAAGCTGCTTTAACTGGAAAACCAGTTTATATTGCAAATATTTTGCCCAGAAAAAATGATATAAGATTCCAAAGATTTAGAAATTTATTTAGAGAATTAAATATCACCAGAAACCTTGGGGAAGATATGGAAACTTGGACCTATCAAAAACTTGATGAAGCAAATAGAGTGGCAAAAATTATAAAAGAGAGATTAAATAGCTAATGTCCTATTTAAATTCCATTCTTAATGACTCAAAAAAATTTGAAAGTCCTTTTGTACATTGGGAATTAAACAAGCCTCTTACAGATGAACAAATAAATGAAATAGTTTTAGCTGATATCACCGATCCTGCAAAACATAATCTCAATTATGATGGTACTAGAGCTATAGATGGAGGAGAAGGAAAATTTAGGGAAGGTATTTCAGATGGTGGTAAGGCCTTAAAATTTAGATGTTTTATAACCAAGGAAAATTCTAATGAATTCCCAGGACTTACTAATCTAATTAAAGAACTTCAAAATAAAAAAACATATCAAAAAATATCTGAATTAATTAATAAAGACCTATCAAATTCCCATGTAAGAGTTGAAGTGATTTGTGATCGAGAAGGTTTCTGGTTAAAACCACATTGCGATATCAAAGAGAAACTTATGTCGTGTTTATTATTTGTTAATAAACATAATGAAAGTGAGGATTTAGGAACTGATTTTTATGACAGTGACTTGAAGCTTATAAAAACATTGCCTTATAAAGATAATTATGGATATTTTTTTTCTAGTGGACCCGATACTTGGCATGGAATGGAAAAAAAAGAAATAATTAAGGAGAGAAGATGCTTACAAGTAAATTATGTTACTTTTAAAACTGATTGGAAGGTAGAAGATTAGTCTTCCCAATCGAATCTAGGAAAAGTATCAAAAACTTTAAAAATTCCCTCAGACCAAGTATTACAAACTTTCGAATAATCCTCATCATTTATACTTAGACATTTTAAAGAGGCTAATTTATTTTCATCTTTCTTATAAATTGCAAAATCTATTGGTGGTCCAACAGTTAAATCACTTTTCAAAGTTGAGTCCATTGAAATCAATGCACATCTTGAAGCGTCACCAATTGATACATCTGGTTTAATAACTCTATCAAGAATTGGTTTTCCATATTTAACTTCACCAATAACAAGATAAGGTTTACTATCTGCAGGTCTAATGTAATTTCCTTGAGGATAAATAAGATACAGTTCTGTTTTTTGGCCTTTTATTTGTCCACCAATAATAAAAGTTGAACCTAAAAGTACATTATCAGTGTTAATTCCTTGAGGAGAAGAATGCTCAATATTTAAAGATCCAACATATGAAGCTACTTGCTCAAAATCTCTACAGGTATTTAAATTCATTATACCAGACTCACTTTTTAAATCTTTTTCAATTGATTTATAAACTGCCTGTGATGTTCCTAAATTTCCTGATGTAACAATTACTATTGTCCTATCCCCAACATCATGCGTAAACATTTTAGAATATATGTTCACGTTATCTAAACCAGCATTAGTCCTTGAGTCTGATGCAAATACCAATCCTTCATTTGTTTTAATTCCTATACAATATGTCATACGTAATTCTTATTTAAAAAAGCCAGATTTTTCAAACATTTTACGACATAGCTGTTATTTGCTTTTAGCAATTGTTTTGTAAAATAATTTATTAAAAAATGTCCTAATGGTCACTCCATTCTGGAAAAACTATGATGCTAAGTCCGCATATGACGGATATTTGACAGAGGATAATAAACTTAGAAAGCATGCTAGAATAATGTCTGGTATTCTAGAAAGACACGGAAAAAAAAAACTACAGGAAATTGAAAAAAATTGTCAAAGCACAATAAGTGCCAGAGGTATAAATTTTAGAGTTTATGCCGCAAATAATAGAGCAGAGGAAAAAAAGTGGCCATTAGATATTATCCCTAGAATTATACCTAAGTCTCAATGGAATAAAATATCAAGAGGATTAACCCAAAGGGTTAAAGCATTAAATTTGTTTATTGATGACGTTTATAACAAGAAAAAAATTTTTAAGGATAAAGTTATACCTAAGGATTTGATATTTAATTCACCATACTATTTGAAAGAATGTGAAGGTTTTTCTCCAAAATATAAAGCTTGGGCAAACATTTCAGGTATAGATTTAATAAGAAATTATAATGGAGAGTATTTAGTCCTTGAAGACAATCTACGTGTACCATCTGGTGTTTCATACATGTTAGAAAATAGAATGGTTATGAGGGATGTATTCCCAGAATTATTTACAAGGTATAAAGTTTCATCAGTTCATCAATATTCTAATAAACTCTACCAAAGTATGGTTGAGTGTATTCCAAAAAAAACAGATAATCCTCATATGGTTGTTTTGACACCAGGTATTTATAACTCTGCTTATTTTGAACACTCGTTCTTGGCTGAACAAATGGGAATAGCTCTTGTAGAGGGTAAAGATCTTTTTGTTGAAAATGATAATGTTTATATGAAAACTGTTAAAGGTAAATTAAAAGTTGATTGTATATATCGAAGATTAGATGACACATTTCTTGATCCAAGAGTGTTTAACAAAAGTTCTCTTATTGGAGTACCAGGATTATTTAAAAGTTGGAAAAAAGGTAATGTTGGAATAATTAATGCAATTGGAACTGGTGTAGCAGATGATAAAGCTGTTTACGCTTATGTAAACAAAATGATTGTTTACTATTTAGGGGAACAGCCAAAATTAAATCAAGTAGAAACATTTTTATGTGAAAATAAAGTTCACAGACAGCACGTTATTGAAAATATATCTAAGTTGGTTGTTAAACCTGCAAATGCCTCTGGAGGGTATGGGATAATGATAGGTCCTAAAGCTCCAAAAAAAGAGAGAGAAGAAATGATAAAAAAAATTAAACAAAATCCAAGAGAATTTGTAGCACAACCTTTGGAGATATTATCAACAATTCCAACAATCTCTGAAAATGGAATAGAGCCTAGGCATTTAGATTTAAGGCCGTTTATATTAAATGGTAAGTCTACTTATGTTACAATGGGAGGACTGACCAGAGTTGCCTTAAGGAAAGGAAGTACTATTGTAAATAGTTCACAAGGTGGCGGCTCAAAAGATACAATGGTTGTTGAAACCTAGTTTTCTTGAAGGGATTTGACCTTTAATTTTTTTGTCTTTAATGAATTTATTGCCTCTAAAAATGAATAGGCTGTTGACATATTGGTACAATAAGGAATTTTGTTTGCCAAAGTTCCTCTTCTTAAAGCTAAAGCATCATTAATTCTGCTTTCAGTATTTCCACCACCCGTATTTATAACTAAAGCAATTTTTTTAGAATTTAAAATATCTACTATATGAGGTTTGCCACTACTTACTTTGTTGATTTTTCTACATTTCATTCCATTCTTTATTAAAATATCTGCTGTTCCTTTAGTAGCTGATAAAGTAAATCCAAGTTTTACAAGTCTTTGAGCAACGCCAATAATCTCTTGTTTGTGGGAGTCTTTAACTGATAAAAAAGTCAAACCTTTGGTAGGTAATGAGTTTGATGCAGCAATTTGACTTTTAGCAATTGCCATTCCAAAATCGTCATCAAATCCCATAACTTCACCTGTTGATTTCATCTCTGGTCCAAGTAATAAATCACTGTCTGGAAATTTGTTAAATGGAAATACAGCCTCTTTGACAGCAAACTTTTTATTCGTTTTATATTTCAATTTATATTTTGAAAGTTTTTCACCTGCCATTATTCTTGATGCAATTTTGGCCAATGGTATCCCATTAGCTTTTGATACAAATGGAACTGTCCTACTGGCTCTTGGATTTACTTCAATAACAAATATTTCATCTTTCTTAATTGCAAATTGAATATTTAAAAGTCCTTTAACTTTTAACGCTAAAGCTAATTTTCTCGTTTGAATTTTAATTTCTTTTAAAAGATTATCCTTGATAGAAACTGGGGGTAGACAACAAGCAGAGTCTCCAGAATGTACACCCGCTTCTTCAATGTGCTGCATAATACCAGCAACATAAACATCTTTACCATCTGAGATAGCGTCTACATCAACTTCCATTGCGTGATCTATAAATTTATCGATTAAAATAGGATTTTGTTCTGAAGCTTTAAAAGCCTCATTAATAAATTTTTTAAGCTGGCTTTTATCATGTACAATTTCCATTGCTCTTCCACCTAAAACATATGAAGGTCTAACAACAACAGGTAGTCCAATTTTTTCGCTTATTTTAATTGCTTGATCAAATTTGTTAGCAATTCCGCTTTCTGCTTGTTTTAAATTTAATTTAATCAATAGATCTCTAAATCTATCTCTGTCTTCTGCAAGATCAATTGAAGTATATTGAGTACCAAGTATTGGTAATTTATTCTCATGTAAGAATTTTGCTAATTTAATTGGAGTTTGACCTCCAAATTGAGCAATAACACCTATCAGATTACCATTTGATTTTTCTTTTAGAATTATGTTTTGAACGTATTCTTCAACCAGTGGCTCAAAATATAGTCTATCACTGGTGTCATAGTCTGTTGATACTGTTTCAGGGTTACAATTGACCATTATTGTTTCAAACCCAGCATCTTTTAAAGAAAAGCTAGCTTGACAACAACAATAATCAAACTCTATT
Source organism: uncultured Pelagibacteraceae bacterium (assembly GCA_902592715.1). Classification (GTDB taxonomy): domain Bacteria; phylum Pseudomonadota; class Alphaproteobacteria; order Pelagibacterales; family Pelagibacteraceae; genus Pelagibacter. The sequence continues at coordinate 50,612 of CACJFS010000001.1, read as the reverse complement.
CCTTGTCCAATTCTATTTGGTCCTCCTCCTAGTATTATTATTTTCTTCTTATTGCTAGGATTTGACTCACACTCTGTATTTAATGAAAAGTTTCTTTGGTATGTAGAGTACATATATGGAGTAAAGGATTTAAATTCTGCTGCACAAGTATCTACTTTTTTAAATACAGGTAAAACTTTTAGTGCAACCCTTTTAGATCTAACAATTTGTTCTTTTATTCCTGTTATTTTTGATAACTTTTTATCTGAAAAGCCAATAGATTTTATTCTATTAAATTCATTATATGTTTTAGGCAAACCCTTCTTTTTTATATTTTTTTCTTCGTCTACTAAATCCTTAATTTGATTTAGGAACCAAGGATCAACATTTGATAATTTATAGATTTTATCTAATGAAATATTTTTTCTAAAAGCTTCAGCAATTAATATTAATCTATTTGGAATATTGGTCTTTAAATTTTTCAAAATATCTTTTTTTGAATAATTAAAAATATTATCTAATCCGGAAAATCCTGTTTCTAAAGATATCAAGGCTTTTTGAAAAGATTCTTTGAAGTTTCTTCCAATTGCCATTGCTTCACCAACAGATCTCATTGATGTACCTAAAACTGCTTTAGTATCCGAAAATTTTTCAAATGTAAATCTCGGTATTTTTGTAACAACATAATCAATTGTTGGTTCGAATGAAGCAGGAGTTACTTTTGTAATTTCATTTTTTAATTCATCCAAAGTGTATCCCACCGCAAGTTTAGCTGCTACTTTAGCGATCGGGAAACCTGTTGCTTTTGATGCGAGAGCAGAGGACCTTGATACTCTTGGATTCATTTCTATTATAACCATTCTTCCATTTCTAGGATTTATCGCAAACTGAACATTTGATCCCCCTGTTTCAACTCCAATTTTTCTCAAGCAGGCGATAGATGCATTTCTCATGACCTGGTATTCTTTATCAGTTAAGGTTAAAGCTGGAGCAACTGTGATAGAGTCTCCTGTATGGATACCCATTGGATCTACATTCTCAATTGAACAAATAATTATGCAGTTATCATTTTTGTCCCTCACAACTTCCATTTCAAATTCTTTCCAACCTTCTAACGACTCTTCAATTAAAACTTGATTTTGAGGAGACTCATTCATCCCAGTCTTGACAAGTTTATAGAAATCTTTTTTATTTTTAGCTATTCCTCCACCTAAGCCTCCCAATGTAAAAGAGGGTCTTATAATCGCTGGTAAACCAATTTCTTTTAAACATTTAGCTGCATCTTTAAAATTATTTAAGATCTTTGATTTAGGTAGATCTAAGCCAATGTCAGACATATTTTTTCTAAATTTTTTACGATCTTCTGCATTTTCTATTGCTTTGGACTTTGCGCCTATTAATTCAATTTTGTATTTTTTTAGTAGTCCAGCTTTTTCAGCACTTATTGCTAAATTTAATGCGGTCTGTCCCCCCATTGTTGGTAAAATTGCGTTAGGTTTTTCTTTTTTAATGACTTCTTCTAAAACAGGAATTGTTATGGGTTCAATATAGGTTTTATCAGCAACTCCAGGATCAGTCATAATAGTTGCAGGATTTGAATTTATTAAAACTACCTCAAAACCTTCATCTTTAAGAGCCTTACAAGCTTGTGTACCTGAATAATCAAATTCACATGCTTGTCCAATTATTATTGGCCCTGCTCCAATGACTAATATTTTTTTAATGTCTTTTCTTTTTGGCATGTTTTTTTACATTTTGAATAAAGTTGTTGAATAAATATTGACTATCTTGAGGTCCAGGATTTGCTTCTGGATGATACTGAACAGAAAAGACAGGTTTGTTTTTTAATCTTATCCCTTCAATAGTATCGTCAAAAAGTGACTTATGAGTGATTTGAATTTTTTTAGATAAGCTTTTTTCTATAACAACAAATCCATGATTTTGACTTGTAATCTCAACTGAATTATTAATTAAATTTTTGACTGGATGGTTAGCACCTCTGTGACCTAATTTCATTTTTTTTGTTTTTGCATTTAAAGCTAAAGCTAAAATTTGATGACCAAGGCAAATTCCAAATATAGGATAATTTAATTTAATCAATTTTTGAACAGTATCAATTGCATATTTTCCAGTAGCCGCTGGATCTCCAGGCCCATTTGATAAAAAAATACCATCAGGTTTTAATTTCACAATTTCATTAGCAGTCAACTTACAAGAGACTACCTTTACCTCACAGTTATAATCTGAGAAATATCTTAAAATATTTTTCTTAATTCCATAATCAACTGCGATAATTTTAAATTTCATTTTTGTATTCTTTTGATATCCGACATCCTTTTTCCACGTTTTAAACCCTTTCCATAAATAAGTTTTTTTTGTTGATACTTCTTTTGCAAGATCTAATCCATTTAAGCCAGGCCATTTAACTGACATATTGGTTAGTTTTTTAATATTAAATTTACCTTTTTTATTATTTGTAATAGTACCTTTTGGAGCACCCTTATCTCTAATAAAGTTTGTTAAGCTTCTAGTATCTAATCCAGTTAACCCAACGATTTGATTTTTTTTAAGCCATTTATCTAATGACTGTAATGCTCTATAATTTGATGGAGAAGTAATTTCGGAATTAAATATTACACCTTTTGTCCAAATTTTATCAGACTCTAAATCCTCATTATTGGTTCCAACGTTTCCAATATGAGGAAATGTAAAGTTTATAATTTGTCCAGCATATGATGGGTCTGATATAATTTCCTGATATCCTGTTAAAGATGTATTGAAACAAACCTCTCCAGTTGAAGTTCCCTGATATCCGAGTCCAATACCTCTAAAAACTAGCTTATTATCTAGAACTAAAATGCCTGTGGAAAATTGATGTTTAATTGCAATTTTTTTTTTTTGTTTTTTGTTCAATTACAACTCATGAGTTAAAGGTCTATACAATAAAACCTTTTTTTGCGCAACACATCTAATGTATATTTTGTAAAAAAAATATTTTTCTTTTTGAAGAATATTCTTAATACGCTAAAATTAAATATGTCACTAAGAGAAAGTATAGAGTCAGACTACAAAACAGCTTTAAAAGCTAAAGATAAAAATAAAATATCAACTTACAGGTTAATTTTATCTGGTATTAAAGATTTAGATATTAACAATAGATCTGGGGCAGAAAAAAAAGAGACAGATAATGAAGATATTAAGAAGTTATTAAAAAAAATGATTAAACAGCGTAGCGAATCGATCGAATTGTATAAAAAAAATAATCGTAAGGATCTTCAGGATATAGAAGAACAAGAAGTTGGAATAATTAGCCAATATTTACCTAAACAGATTAGCCAGGAGGATACTAAGAAAATTTGTGAGGAAGTAATTAAATCAACAGGCGCAAACTCACTTAAGGATATGGGAAAAGTTATGGGTGAATTAAAGAAAAATAATGCTGACAGTATAGATTTTTCTAAAGCAGGAGCAATTATAAAAGAATTATTAAATCAAAAATGAAATACCCAAAAGAGTACTTACAAGAAATAAAAACTAGATTAAAAATTTCAACTGTTGTTTCAAAAACTGTTAGTTTAAAAAAGAGAGGAAAGGAATATGTTGGCCTTTCACCATTTAAGACTGAAAAAACACCTTCTTTTACAGTAAATGATGAAAAGGAATTTTATCATTGCTTTAGCACTGCGGAGCATGGAAATATTTTTGATTTTGTAATGAAAACCCAAAACCTTAAATTTGGTGAGTCAGTCAAATATCTTGCAAATTTAGCGGGGATGAGACCTTATACATTTTCAAAAGAGGATGAGATCAGAGAAGAAAAGTGGAACAAATATAAATTGATATATACAAAATATGTTGAATTTTATCATAAAGATCTTTTTAAAAATCCATTAGCAAAAAATGCAAAGGATTATCTAAAAAACAGAGGTTTAACCATTGATGAAGTAAAGAAATTTAAAATTGGATATGTGTCAAAGGATGAAAAATTTAAAGAAGATATTTTTAAAGAATTTACTGAAAATGAAATCAAAGATACAGGATTATTTTATTTTGATGAAAACAAAAAAAAATATGTAAATAGGTTTAGAGAAAGAGTAATTTTTCCGATAAATAATATTTCAGGTGACCCGATAGCACTTGGAGGAAGAGTTTTAAAAGATAATAAATATCTTGCTAAGTATATTAACTCACCAGAGACACCTTTTTTTAAAAAAGGGTCAAATCTTTATAATTTAGATTTTACTAGAAAACTTTCAAACGATGTTGATAAAATATTTCTAGTTGAAGGTTATATGGATGTCGTTGGTCTTAGTAAAAATAAAGTAGATAATGTAGTTGCTAATCTTGGGACTTCTTTAACTACAAGACAAATATTAACTTTGAACCAATTTTTTCAGCATATTATAGTTTGCTTTGATGGTGACGAAAGTGGATACAAAGCTGCTTTAAGAGCCGCTGAAAATTCTATTATTGAATTAAAACCTGAAAAAGAAATTTCTTTTTTATTTTTACCTGATAATCATGATCCAGATAGTTTTGTTAATGAAAAAGGAAAAGATTTTTTTGAAGATTTTACTACAAATAATTCAGTGCCTGTTCACAAATTTATCTTTAATCATTATTCTAAAGATATGGACGACAACCCTTCGTCAAGAGCTATTTTTGAAAAAAAATTAAGAGCAATTTCGTCATCTATTAAAGATGAATTTATTAGAAAGTATGTGCTTGAATATTTTCTAGGAAAAGTTTCTGAATTAACACCAAATACAAATTTTAAATATAATAAAAATTATACTAAACCTACAAAGTCACTTAAATCAACTCAAAACTATTATAATGAGACAAAATCATTAAAAGCTATTGATATTAAAGAATTCTCTTTTTTATATGTCTTATTAAAAAAATCTGACCTTATAAAAGATAATTTTAACTTAATTGAAAATGTAAAATTATTTAGCAGTGAAAATAAGTTATTATTTAAAGAAATTAAAAATCAAACTAATAATTTTGAAAATACTGATATTGAAAGTTTAAAAATTGAACAGAGTTTGATTGATAGGGTTTTTAAATATGCATCCATTAAACATATATTAGTTAAAAACTTAGACGATGATCAAAAAATTCTTGAAATTCTATCTGAATTAATAAGAGACCTAAAAAATTATGAGCTTGAATTAAGAATTACAGATTTAGAATCAAGATTTTCAAAAGATTTAAGCGAAGCAACATTTAATGAGTTAAAAGAGCTCAAAAAACTGCAAAAAATCAATTAAATTAAAATCAGAATCCAATAGATTTTTTTAATTTTGGCATTATATACATTCTGAACTTTTTTATTGTGGAACGTATAATTACAAAATCATTTGCAAGGTTGATGGGCAGGGGTGTCCATAGAGGATTCATCACCCATGATGAGCTAAACAAATCATTAGGTAAAAGAAATTTATCAAATGAAAATTTGGAGCAGGCATTTATTCACATTCTTAATGAAAAAATAATATTAGTTGAAAAGAAAGCTGACTTCAAAGTTCTAAGAAAAAAAGACAATGGTTCTAAAGAAGAGGGTAAATCAATTGAAAAAAGTGATGATCCAATAAGAATGTATCTTAGAGAGATGGGGGGGGTGGAACTACTTTCTAGAGAAGGTGAAATAGCAATTGCTAAGAGAATTGAAGCTGGAAAAGATGTCATGTTAAATGCTCTCTCACAAAGTCCTATTACAGCGCAACAGTTTTTTGAATGGAATAACAAACTTCAAAGTGATGAAATTCTAGTAAGAGAGATAATTGATATTGATACAAACTATATGGAAGATGAGGATACAGGGCAAAGCGCTAAACAAAAAAAGTCAGATGATGGAAATGATAGTCAAAATAATGACGAAGGCAACAGTTCTGATGACGATGAATTTAATCCTACTCTTGCTGCTATGGAAACAGAAATAAAACCAAAAGTTTTGCAGACCGTTTACAATTTAACAAAAGATTATAATAAGCTAATAAAATATCAGAATGAAAAGCTAGAATGTGTTTTGAGTTCTAATCCTTTTTCTGCATCTAAAGAAAAAAATTATAAAAAAATAGTTGATGATATATTAGAAAATATAAAAACACTCCAGTTATCACCATCAGTATTAGAGGACTTGGTACAAAAACACTATGTAGAAAATCGTAAAATAGTATCATTAGAGGGGAATTTACTTAGATTAGCATTAAATGAAAAAATTTCTAGAGACGAATTTATAAAATTTTATGTTGGTAATGAAATTAACCCTAATTTAAGAAGTTTTCTAGATACTAATGAAATTTGGAAAAAATTTTTCAACAAGCATAAAATAGAATTTAAAAATATTAGAGATAGATTAATAGAGATAAGTAATAAACTGGGAATTTCTGTAACTGAATTTAAATTAATGGTTAGCAGAATTCAAAAAGGTGAAAAAGAATCACGTATTGCAAAAAAAGAGATGGTTGAAGCTAACCTAAGGTTAGTTATATCTATAGCAAAAAAATATACTAATAGAGGATTGCAATTTTTAGATCTAATACAAGAAGGAAATATAGGTTTAATGAAAGCGGTAGATAAATTCGAATACAGAAGAGGGTATAAATTTTCAACATACGCAACATGGTGGATAAGACAAGCAATAACAAGATCAATTGCAGATCAAGCCAGAACTATAAGAATACCAGTCCACATGATTGAAACAATTAATAAAATTGTACGAACTCAGAGATTAATTTTAAGTGAATTTGGAAGAGAAGCCACGCCAGAAGAACTCGCAAAAAAATTAAGAATGCCTCTAGAGAAAGTAAGGAAAGTATTAAAAATATCAAAAGAACCAGTTTCACTTGAGAAACCAGTTGGTGACGAGGAAGATAGTAGTTTAGGTGACTTTATTGAGGATACAAAAGCATTAGCACCTCTTGAGCAAGCAATTAAGTCTAACTTAAGTGAAGCCACAACAAAGATACTTTCAACTTTAACCCCAAGAGAAGAACGTGTTCTTAGAATGAGGTTTGGAGTTGGCATGAATACCGACCATACTTTAGAAGAGGTGGGATTACAGTTTTCAGTAACAAGAGAGAGAATTCGTCAGATTGAGGCCAAGGCGCTTAGAAAGTTAAAGCACCCAAGTAGATCAAAACAGCTCAAGAGTTTTCTAGAAAGTTAATAGGGCCGTTAGCTCAATAGTAGAGTACTGCATTGACATTGCAGGGGTAGTTGGAGCGTAACCAACACGGCCCACCATTTTAATTATTATCTATAATTGATAACTGTGAGAAAATGTTATAATTAATATTAGTTTTTTGGGCCTGTAGCTCAGTTGGTTAGAGCAGTACACTCATAATGTATTGGTCCCAGGTTCGAGTCCTGGCGGGCCCACCAAATCCACTAAAATCAACGTTTAGAAATTCATTTTTTTTGAAATTTTTTCAAAAAACCTTCTAAAAATTTTTTCATTGTATACGAGATTGTGTAATTCATGTTTTGAATTTTAAAAGGCAATATGATATAAAACCCACAGCCACAGGCTATACACAGTATAACAAAAGGAGTAATATGACCAAACTACAGGTCGGTAATACCGACTTTTTAATTAATTCACTAATAGACAGATGTCCCAACACAATGATGTTGAGAGAATTAGTGACCAATGCAATTGAAGCAAGCAAAAAAGCAAAAAAAAAATTAATTCTAATCCGAATTACCAAATGGAATGGTTCAGATAAACTTTCTATTTGGAATACAGGACCCGGTATGTCTTTTTCAGAATTAAGAAATGCATGTGATATTTCCTCATCTATAAATAAAATCCAATCTTTAGATGAAAATTTTGGAATAGGTGCAAAAGTAGCTTCCCTTAAAGCTAATAAACTTGGAATGCGTTATAGATCCAATAAAGAAGGGGTAGTAGCTGAAATCGTGATGGGACAAGATCTTGACCCAGTTTCAAGAAAACCAATTTATCAAAGATTTGACTATCCAGATGGAACAACCACAAATTTTCCTGATGTTGCTGATGTAACAGAAACTGCAAATGAAGAAAAAATTGATTTAGAGGAAGATTGGACTGAAGTAGTGCTTTATGGAAACTCAGAAAAACAAAACACAGTAAAAAATCCATTTGATAACTCACCTAAAGTACCTCATAGATGGATTGCTAATGCTTTATATCAAAGGTTTTTCAGACTTCCTGATGGTGTAAAGGTAATCTTTGAGGATGGTACTCATGCAAAGGGCGGAAATAGAAATTTTGAGCCATATCATGAGAGAATAATTAGAATGTCAAAAGAATACAAAGATGACATGAGACAAGAAACTGTCTCTCTACAAGATGGAATAAAAATTAATTATTATTTTGACGGAGAGGAGCCAAATGGAGGTCATAAATTTTCATATAGAGGAAACGTAGCAAGTGATATTTCTTTTTGCGGAGTAGTTTTCAAAAATGAAATTTATGATTGGAGAGGTGGAAGCAGTTGGTATGTTACTTCTCCAAAACTAGGAATTCCATTTGGACAAAGTTTTATCTCGGTCACATTAGAACTACCCGAAGATACAGAGGTAATACCTGATCAATATAGAGAAAGTATTAAGTGGAATGATCATGCAAAGGAAACAGTAAAAATTGAGCAATATGCTCAAATTATTAGAGATAATATTCCTGAGTGGCTAAAAGAGAAGATTGAAAAATTTAGTCCTAAGAAATCTACATCGGAGGACATTAAGGATAAATTGAGAGAGCTTCTTAATAATCTAAATGTAATTTCTAAGACTTTAATGTCATCTAGTGAAGGAAAACCTTCATCGGATGCTGGAAGCACTAAAGTTAAACATATTAGAGAGGGTATAAAATCTGATATAAAAAAATTAACTAGTCCTTCCAGACCGTTAACTCAAACTACAGGGAGCTCAAATTCTAAGAATAAATCAGGAGTTAATATTCCAGAATTTATTGTCTTATACACAGAAGAACAACTGAAAGATCATCCAAACTTGGCTGATAGAGCTGCAAAGTATCTACCTGACACTAATGAAGTTTATATCAATATGCTTTATGAGCCTATGCAGCTAATGAACAAGTTACTTACTAAAGAGTTTGCATCAAAAAGCACTAATCAAGAAGAGCTAGATGAAGCATTGCTTGCAGTTTTAGAAAATATTTTCAAACTTAAAATTGGAACTGCAGTTGTATTTGCTTTGTCAAAGAAAAATAAAGAAGGTTGGGATTATGAAGAAGCTGAAGATTCATGGTCTCCAGAAACACTCTCAATTGTAGCTGATTTTTGGCAAGATGATCTTCCAGATGCAAGAGCACAATTAAACAAAATGTTTAAACGTTTAAGTGCTTAAAAATTTATAATTTCGTTGTATACGAGATTGTGTAAAAGAGTTTGCAGTTTAGTGATTTGATAATAATTTAAGTAGTTATTTCAAATCATTAAACTCACTCATAATGTATTGGTCCCAGGTTCGAGTCCTGGTGGGCCCACCATTTATTTGATTATGAACTCTTCTAAAGATTTAAATAGATAATTTATATCCCCATTATTATTCTGAATAATAGATTTAAATTCTTCTTTCTGCGTTCTTGCAAGGCTTAGTCCTTCTACGATTAAGTCTCTAATTAAAGGACGTTCAGGATTTTTTGTGTAAATTCTCCAATCAATTTTTATCTCTGGATTTTTTGACGTTTCCTCTAGAACAGTATTTACAATAGTATATTTTTCATTTATTTTTTTTTCAGAAACTACACTTATTTTAGGGTCAGAGTAATCAACCAATCTACTTGAAAAACTTTTTAAAAAATAACTTTTAAATAATTTGTTATATTTTCTTTTTTGATCTTCATTTAATTTCTTTCGGTATTTTCCTAAGGTATACATTCCTATACCATTAATATCCACATTAGTTTCTGCAATATTATTTAATTTGATTATTTTAGACTCAACAGGGTCAGAGCTAGATAAGATTATTGATGCTTCATTAACTATTTCAGTTATTAATGTACCTGGCTCCTTAGCTTGTAATTGATTAATTAAATAAAAAATAAAAAAAATAAAATAAAATATTTTAAATTTTGTCATCAATAATTATTGATTATCTATTTCTTCCCAATCATCGTCATTCAAAGTTTCAGTTGTTTCATCTGAATTTTGAATTTTTCTTTTTCTATCTTGTAAGTAAAGACTTCTTACTGATGCATATAGATCTAAAGAGTTCTCTTCTAGGCTATTGAATGCTTCTAAGTTTTTTGCTCTAAAATCTACTCCAGCTGTTAATCTAGAATAATAATAGTCAGAGTTTTCAAAGTATTTAGTATTATTTCCTATTGTAACATTGTACCAGGCATCTCCTCCAGAAAAATTAGCTAACGAACCCAAAGAGTCTCTCAAAGTACTTGGACCCAGAACAGGCAGCACAAAATAACACCCTTCTTTTACGCCCCAAGTTCCCAGAGTTTGGCCATAGTCCTCTTTGTCAAGTTTGTCTAATCCATAATAAGAGGCAACATCAAATATACCCGCTATCCCCAGTGTTGAATTTATTGAAAATCTTAAAGTGTTTATTCCAGCTTCTTTTATTTGACCCTGTAATAAATTGTTTGGTATTGTTACAACACTTGACAAATTGTTTAAAGCATTGCTCGTTCCAGATCTAATGGGTTTCGGGAGATATCTGTAACCTTTTGCAATAGGCTTAAAAAAAACTTTATCCAAACCTTGGTTAAAAGCAAAAATACCTCTATTAACTGTTTCAAAACAATCTTTTATTTCTGATTTTTGCTCTTTATCTTTATTATTTATTTCTAAAGTTCCGTCTGATCCTGCAAACACACCCAATGTTACAAGTTGAGAAATCATAAAAATTACAAATACAGCTAAAATCTTTTTCATTAATGCAGTTTATATTATATCTTCTACTTATTTAAAGATTTAAATGTTTGAAATAATGCAAAAAAATGTTGAAAAAATGACTATTAATTACTCTCCAAATTTTCATCCTAAAAAAAGAGATAAAAAAAAAATAAAGCACTTAGTTTTTCACTATACAGGAATGAGAAATGATAGATTGGCAATTAAAAAGTTAACAAGTTTAAATTCTAATGTAAGTTGTCATTATTATATAACCAAAACTGGAAACCTTATCCAAATGGTTCCTGATTTATATATTTCTTGGCATGCAGGTAAATCTAATTGGGGTAGACAGAAATCTCTTAATTACAGTTCAATTGGAATTGAAATCTCAAATCCTGGCCATCAACATGGTTATAAGAAATTTAACGACAATCAAATTAATTGTTTAATTAAAATTTCAAAATTTTTAATAAATAAATATAAAATACAAAAAAAAAATATCTTAGGTCACTCAGATATAGCTCCTCAAAGAAAAAAAGATCCAGGAGAAAAATTTCCTTGGAAATTTTTGTATAAAAAAAAAATCGGGATTTGGCATGATTTAAATTTGAAAAATTTAGAACTCCTAAGGGGTCAAATAATAAAATTAAATATAAGTAAATTTTTTTATTACTTAAAAGGGATAGGTTATAAGACAGATTATTCAAACGAGAATGAACAAAAAAAAATTATAAAAACTTTTCAGATGAGATTTCGTCCAGAATTAATTGATGGAAAATTAGACAAGGAATGTTTTAAGATTGCAAAATCCCTTAAAATATTAAATAAATAGTAATTGAATTTTTTTTTAAAATTTATATTGTTCTTGTGCCAGATAAAAGACTTATCACTTTAATTAATTAAAGAGGAAAGTCCGGGCTCTACAAAGACACAGTGCCAGTTAACAGCTGGCGGGGGAGACCCTAGGGATAGTGCCACAGAAAATAAACCGCCTTATCAAGGCAAGGGTGAAAAGGTGTGGTAAGAGCACACCGGCTAAGTTGGTAACAGCTAGCGCATGGAAAACCCCACTGGGAGCAAGACTGAATAGAGATGACACAGTTAGAAATAACAAAAAGCAGTCTTTGGCTAGTCATCTGGGTTAGTTGCTTGAGCCTTAAAGTGATTTAAGGCCTAGAGAAATGATAAGTTTAAACGACAGAACCCGGCTTATATTTTATCTGGCATTCACAAGTTAAGAAAAATCTAAAATTATAATTATCTTTTAATCATAAAAACTCAAAACTATTTTTTGAGAACAAAATAAGAATAAATAATTCATTTTATATATTGACGATATAATATAAAACCCATATGATCCCATAAAATCCCAAATAGGGAAATTATGGATTATGTTTTTATCAACTTACGAAAACAAATTAGACAAAAAAGGAAGGGTATCCGTGCCTGCTAGTTTTAGAAGCTATCTCTCTAATATCGGATATAACGGGATCGTATGTTTTCCATCATTTAATAATCAATCAATCGAGGCCTGGCCTCAAGATAGAATCGAAAAAATTTCTAATGCAATAGATACTTTAAATCCATTTGAGGATAGGAAAGATTATTTTGCAACCTCAATACTATCAGAAAGTAATAATTTACAATTTGATAGTGAGGGAAGAATTCTCATTACAGAAAAATTATTAAAACATGCAAAAATTAAAAATAGCATGTTATTTGTTGGTCAGGGAAAAACCTTCCAAATATGGGAACCAACAAACTTTGAAAAATTTAGGGTCACTGCTAGAAAAAAATCTAACATCAATAGGGCTAACCTTAAATGGGAGCAAAAACTTAATAACTAAACGGGGGATAAATGACAATTAATTTTAAGGCACCAGATATAAAAGAGTTGAAACCAAGAATACTAGTTCTTGGGATTGGAGGAGCTGGAGGTAATGCAATCAATGGAATGATAGAGTCTGGTTTACAAGGAGTAGAGTTTATAGCTGTAAATACCGATGCTCAAGATTTAAGACTAAGCCACGCACAAACTAAAATTCAAATGGGATTGAATTTAACAAAAGGATTAGGTGCAGGAGCAAAATTAGATATTGGTGAAGCTGCTGCTGATGAATCATTAAATGAAATTGTTAACGTTCTTCAAGGTTCTAATATGGTTTTCATTACCGCAGGCATGGGTGGTGGAACTGGAACTGGTGCAGCTCATGTTATTGCTCGTGCTGCTAAAGAATTGAATATACTCACAATAGGTGTGGTAACTCTTCCTTTCCTATATGAAGGTCCCTCAAGAATGAGAAAGGCAAATCAAGGTCTTGAAGAATTAAGAAAACATGTAGACACCATTATAGTGGTTCCAAACCAAAATTTATTTAAAATCGCAAGTGAACAAACTACATTTGAAGAATCTTTTTTACTGTCTAATGATGTATTAAAGCATGGTGTTCAAAGCATTACAGATCTCATGGTAAGACCTGGTTTAATAAATCTAGATTTTGCTGATGTTGAAACGGTTATGAGTTCGATGGGTAAGGCAATGATGGGTACTGGTCAGGCTGAGGGCGAAGGTAGAGCAGTTAAAGCTGCAGAAATGGCTATAAGCAATCCTCTTATAGATGACTATACCTTAAAAGGAGCTAAAGGCTTACTAGTCAACATCACTGGTGGAAAGGACCTTAAACTTTTTGAAGTAGACGAAGCTGTAAACAAAGTTAGAGCTGAAGTAGATCCGGATGCTGAACTTATAATTGGTGCCATTACTGATGAAAATCTTGATGGTTTAATGAGAGTATCAATAGTTGCAACTTCTCTAGATGGACAACAACCTGAGCCAAAATCAGTAATTAATATGGTTCATAGAATCCAAAATAGAAATCCTGGATACTCAGATTTTTCTAATAATAGTCCATCTCAAGCATTTACATTTTCTAATCAAAATAACTCAATAATTACAAATGGTGCTAATGCACTTAAAATTGAGGAAGATGTAAAAACTGAAACTGAAAGTCAGGCAACATCTGAAATCAATAGTTCAGAAGATTTAGTAAGTTCGGTAAATATTGAGGAAGAGACTGACACAGTTGAAAATGAATTGTCTACAGTTGCTGATCATTCGATCGAAACAGATGAGAGCAGCACATCTCCATCAAACGGCTTAGAAAACTTTAATTTTGATGAAGAAACGCCTGAGTTATTTAATTCTGACGGCTCAGTTAATGAAACAGACGTTGAAACTTCTTCTACATTTAAGACGAATGAAACAAAAGAAGAGGAAGATGATTTAGAAATTCCAGCATTTTTGAGAAGACAAAAAAATTAATGGTCTTCAAAAAAATAAATGAATGCCACCATAAATCTGGAAAACAAACATTTTCCAGTTCTGCTAAATGAATTAATTAGCATTATTTCCCCTCTTTATGGTGGCACATTTATTGATTGTACTTTTGGTCAAGGTGGATATTCAGAAAAAATTCTAGAAAACGAAAAAAATAATATAATTGCAATAGATCGAGATAGAGATGTTTTAACAAGCGCATCAAAATTTCGGCAAAGATACAAAAGAAGATTTAAGTTTTATAATACTAAATTTTCTCAGCTAAATAATATAAATTTTAAAATCAACAATCTTAAAGGCATAATTTTTGATTTAGGCTATTCTTTAGGGCAAATTAAAAATTCTCAAAAAGGCTTATCATTTTTTGATAAAGGAAAACTTAATATGAAAATGGGAATTAATGATTTTTCAGCAAACGATGTCATATCTAGCATGGATGAAAATAATCTTGCAAAAACATTTAAACTATTTGGTGATGAAAGGTATTCAAAAAGAATTGCAAGAGAAATTGTAAAAAAAAGGCAAGATAAAATCATCAAAACTGAAGATTTAGTCCAAATTATAGATAGTGTAAAAAAATATCAAAAAACAAAAATACATAATTCAACTAAAGTTTTTCAGGCTTTAAGAATTTTAGTGAACAAGGAAATTAGTGAATTAATAAATGCTTTAATAAATTCATTCCATCTAATTCCTGTTGGTGGTATAATTGCTGTAGTTACATTCCATTCAATAGAAGATAAAATTGTTAAATTTTTTTTTAAACACTACTCGGAACAAAGAAATTCCTCAAGATATTTACCTGAAGCAAAGGTTTTAGAGAAGTGCTTTCAACTAATAAATAAAAAACCAATTTTACCAAGTCTTAGTGAGATAAAACAAAATCCACCTTCAAGATCAGCAAAATTAAGGTACGGAATAAAAACTAATAATAATTGTGACTTTAATGACTTTAGAGAAAAATTTAAAAATCTGACTGATATTGAGGATCTAAGATAATAATGAAGAAGATATTTTTTTATACTCCTATAATTTTTTTAATAGTTGCAACAACTTTAACTAAAAACTCTACAAAAAAACTTGATAATGAAATATTTCAATTAAAAGAAAATATTAGCATATTAGAAGATCGTTATGAACTTATCTTACTTGATTATAGTATTTTAACCTCTCCAAAAAAACTTATGCAGTATCAACAATTTTACTTTGAAGATAAATTTGCACAAAAGAAACTTGAAAATTTAAATACTATTGAAATTTTAAATAACAAATTAAAAATAACTAAAATGGTAAAAATTGATGAGTGAATTAAATCACCATTCCCAAAGTTCTTATAAGTACAATGAAAATTTTTCATTTAAGGAAAACAAGTCATATTTAAAAATATCCTTTGAGAGAATAGCATTTATTTTTTTTATTTTTTTTATGCTGGCAATTATTTTTTCATCAAAAGTAATATTATTAAGTATAAAAAAAATTCCCGAAATTCAAAAAACTACTAAAAAAGATAATTTTAGATCGAGTATTTTAGATAACGAAGGAAATATTTTGGCGAAAAGCGTTCCCATAATTAATTTGGGTATTAATCCTAATTTAGTAATTAATAAAGAAAAATTATTAATTTCTCTTAAATTGATCTTTCCAAATAAAAATTTTGAAAAGAAAATATATGGAAAAAAATTTTTTTATGTTAAAAAAAAAATAAATCCTAAAAAACTTGAACAGGTTCTACTTTTAGGAGATAAATCTTTTATACAAGAGGATAGTATAGCAAGGATTTATCCAAATGGTAATTTATTTAGTCATGTAATTGGACAAATTGATAATGATAATAATGGAATATCAGGAATAGAAAAAACTTTTGACTATGAGTTAACAACTTCAAAAGATCCCTTAAAACTAACGCTTAATAAAGATCTACAATATTTAATTAAAGAAGAATTATTAAAATCTGAAGATATATTTAAAAATATTGGAAGTGCTGCAATTTTAATGGATATTAATAATGGTAATATTTTATCAATGGTATCTCTCCCAGACTTTGATCTTAACAAAAGAAAAAAAATAAATGATATAAAATATATTAATAGAGTAACAAAAGGTGTTTATGAATTTGGTTCTGTATTTAAAACATTTACGTTGGCTGCAGGATTGCAGTACAATGTTGTGGAACCAGATACAGAATTTAAAGACCTTAAAAAAAGAATTACATGTGCAGGAAATTCTATATCTGAGTATGACGACAAAATACCATCAGATTTGACTGCAGAAGAGATTTTGATAAGATCAGGAAATATTGGTTCGGTTAGAATAGCTGAAAAAGTTGGTATAGAAAATTACAATGAATTTCTGCAAACTATTGGGATTATTTCAAATTTAGAATTTGATATACAAGAAGTAGGCAAAACTCAATTAGGAAGATGGGGTAAATGCAAACTTGCAACTGTTGCATTTGGTCATGGAATTGCAACAACTTTATTACAACTTTCAAAAGCTTATTCAATTATAAGTAATGGAGGATATTCAATATCACCAACATTATTAAAGAAAGAAAAATTGCAAAAAAAAAGAATACTTAATGAAAACTTATCCAAAACAATCAACCCTATTCTTAGAAAAATTGTATCAACAAAAGAAGGGACTGCAGGTTTTGCAAATGTAAGAGGTTATGAAATAGGAGGGAAAACCGGTACAGCTGATCAACCCTCACAAGGTGGTTATTCTAAAAAAAAAGTTAACACATTTGCTTCAGTTTTTCCAACATCAGATCCCAAATTTGTACTAGCAGTGATGTTGGATGAACCTGAAGCAAACAAAGAATTCGTTTATCATTATAGAGACGATAGATATCCTTATAAAGGCAATTGGAGAAATACAGCAGGATGGACCACAGTTTGGGTAACAGGTCAGATAATGGATAAAATCGGGCCAATTTTAGCCACAAAATATTAAGAGCGTAAATTATGTTACTCAAAGACTACTTTCCAAATCTAAATAAAAAATATCATAAATTAAGTTTTAGAGGGATATCTTTTAATTCTAATGAGATTAAACAGGGATATATTTTTTTTGCATTTAAAGGAAGTAATACAGATGGCAATTTATTTATAAATAATGCGATTAAAAATGGATCAAAAATAATAATTACCGATAAATTAAAAATAAATGGTTGGAAAAATGATATTTTATTTTTGAAAGTTAAAAATCCAAGAAATTTACTAGCTCAATTTAGTTCAAAAATATTTAATAAAAAACCAAAAAATCTCATAGCAGTCACTGGAACAAATGGAAAATCATCTATTGCAAATTTTTTTTTTCAAATTTTAAGTTTAAACAAAGTTAAGGTAGCATCTATTGGAACATTGGGAGTAAATGGTATAAATATAAAAAAAAATTTTTCAAATACTACCCTTGATACAATTGAAATAAATAAAATTCTTAAAACATTAAAAGAAAAAAAAATTGAAAATGTTATTTTGGAAGCTTCAAGTCATGGATTAAATCAAAATAGATTAGATGGATTAAAATTTGATATTGGTATTTTTACAAATTTAACAAGAGATCATCTAGATTATCATAAAACTTTTCAAAATTATTTCAATTCAAAGTTAATATTATTTCGAAAATTGCTAAAAAAAAAATCTTATGCAATTTATGATAACGAATTAAAAATTTCATCTAATTTAAATAAAATTACACAAACAAATAAAATTAAAAAATTAACAATAGGAAATTCCAAATCAAGTTTAGTAATAATAGATCATAAATTTATAAAAGATGAACAGAAATTAATTTTTAAATTTGGTAACCATAAATTTTCTTTTTCAACAAAATTAATTGGTAAAGTACAAATTAAAAATTTACTAATGGCAATTATGGCTGCAAATAAAAGTAAGATTCCATTAGAAAAAATTTTGAAAATTACTAAAAAAATTAAACCAGTAAATGGAAGATTAGAAAAAATTGGAAGACTTTATAATAATGGAATTGTTATTCTTGATTATGCTCATACACCAGATGCTTTAGAAACCTGCATAAAAAATGTAAAGGAACAGTTTAAATTAAGGAAAATTAATATTGTATTTGGTTGTGGAGGTCAGAGAGATAGGCCTAAAAGAAAGATAATGGGAAGAATTGCAGATAGATATTGTGACAAAATATATTTAACAGATGATAATCCAAGAAATGAAAGTCCAAAAAAAATAAGAGAGGATGTAAAATCATACATCTCAAAAAATAAATTATCTGAGATTCCATCTAGAAAAAGTGCAATAAAATCTGCAATTTTAAACATTAAGTCTGACGAGGTAGTTATTATTGCTGGAAAAGGACATGAACTCTATCAAGAATATACTTCTAAAAAATACTTTTCAGATAGAGCCTTTATCCAAAAATTTATTATGAAAAAAAATCAATTATTAAGCAAGAATTGGAAATCAAATATTATTTCTGAGATAACTAAACAACAAATAGAAAAGTATATTAAGATTAATGAAGCTTCGATTGACTCGAGAAAAACAACAAAAAATAATATTTTTTTTGGTATCAAAGGAAAAAACTTTGATGGAAATAAATTTGTCAATCAAGCTTTCAATAATGGAGCATCTATTTCGATAAACGAAAACACTCCAAAAAATAAAGTCAAAAATGAAATATATGTTAAAAACTCATTAAAAACATTTTCAGAAATTGCTAAATTGGTAAGAGTGTCTTCTAATATTTCTTCTGTAGCAGTTACAGGGTCTGCTGGCAAAACCTCTTTAAAGGAGATGTTAGGGCAAATGTTAAGCAAATTATGCAAAACATCTTATTCCAAAAATTCTTTTAATAATAAATATGGAGTGCCTATTTCTTTATTCAATATCAAAAATAATGATAATATAGGTATTTTTGAAGTTGGGATGGACAAAAAAGGTGAAATTGATTTTCTCACAAAAAAGATAATTCCAAATGTTGGTGTTATTACAAATATTTCTTATGCACATATTAAAAATTTTAGTAATTTAAAAGGTATAGCTAAAGCTAAATCAGAAATAATAAATAATATTTTAGATGATGGCTCAATTATTTTAAATGCAGATGATAAATTTTTTAAATTTTTCAAAGCTAAATCAATAAAAAAAAAATTAAGGATTATCTCATTTGGAATAAAAAAAAAATCAAATATTAAGCTAATTAGAATAAAAAAAGAAAGGTTAAATACTATTCTTTTTATAAATCATAATACTAAATTATTAAAATTCGTAATCAAAAAACCTCTCGAAAATTATATAATTAATATTTTATCAACATTGGCTGTTATCTCTGTTTACTTTGACATAAACCAATTAGATAAATCTTTTTTTAATGATTTTCAGTTTCCCGAAGGGAGGGGAGATACGAATTTAATTAATTTGAAGAAAAAAAAAATTAATCTAATTGATGAAAGTTATAATTCTAACCCTCTGTCCCTCAAATTTGCATTAAGTAAACTAAGTAATTTAAATACAAAATCTAAAAGAAAAATAATTTTACTAGGAGATATGTTAGAACTAGGGAAATATTCCAAAAAACTTCACATGGAAGTTGCAGATCTTATTAATAAGGCTAAAATTGACAAAGTTTATGTTTATGGAGAAGAAGTTATAGAAACATTTAACAAAATTAGACCACAAAAAAGAGGTAAAATATTAAATTCAAAAAAAGATATCTTAAATTTTATAATAAATGATATTAAGAATGGTGAATTTCTTATGATTAAAGGTTCAAATTCAACTGGATTAAATAAAATAACTCAAAGCTTAAAAAGAGGCAAATTAAATGCTTTTTAGTCTATTTTCGAACCTAGTTGAAACTTTTAGCTTTCTTAATGTTTTTAAATATTTGACCGTAAGAACTGGTCTTTCAATGTTTACTTCAATGATAGTAGTTTTTTTAGTTGGTGGTCCGCTTATTAATTATTTTTCCTCACATCAAATTCATGATCCAATTAGGGAAGATGGACCAAGTGATCATATAGTAAAAAAAATAGGAACTCCTACAATGGGAGGTTTAATGATTTTACTGGGTATTTTCTCAGGTGTTCTTTTATGGGGTGATTTTTCAAATCCCTATAACTGGTTCTTACTTTATATAGCAGGATCATTTGGGTTACTTGGATTATATGATGACTATAAAAAAATCAAAAAAAATAATTCAAACGGCATAAGCTCAAAAATTAAGATTTTTATTCAAATTATTTTAGCTTTAGGTGGAATTATAATTCTCTATGCATATAGTGGATCTAATGAACTTGAAAACTTATATTTTCCATTTTTTAAAAATTTAATAATTAATTTAGGATGGTTTTTTATTCCATTTTATTTATTTGTTATTGTGGGGTCTTCAAATGCGGTAAATTTAACTGATGGACTAGATGGTTTAGCTACAGTTCCAGTAATTTTGGTTGCCGCATGTTTTGCTTTCATAAGTTATGTAACAGGAAATATAGTTTTTTCAGGATATTTACAAATTACATATATAGAGGGAGTGGGTGAAGCTTCTATTTTTTGTGGAGCAATAATAGGGTCTTGTCTAGGTTTCTTATGGTTTAATGCGCCACCAGCTAAAATATTTATGGGAGATACAGGGTCTTTGGCCTTAGGAGGGTCATTAGGAGCGGTAGGTATTATTACTAAACATGAAATTGTTTTGGCAATTACTGGTGGATTGTTTGTCCTAGAAGCTATTTCTGTAATTGCGCAAGTGATATCATTCAAACTTACAGGCAAAAGAATATTTAAAATGGCACCAATTCATCACCATTTTGAAAAAAAAGGATGGCCAGAGTCAACTGTGGTTATTAGATTTTGGATCATATCAATTATCTTGGCAATGATAGGACTAGCAACATTAAAACTAAGATAATGAATGATAGGCAAATATATTTTAAGAATAAAAAAATTTTAATTTATGGTTTAGGCAAGTCTGGAATTGCATGTTATAATTTTCTAAAAATAAATAATATTTGTGCAATATTTGACGATAAAAAAACAAATATCCCTAATAAATTTAGAAAAAAATTAATTAATACTCATAAGCTATCATCTATAAAATTTGATTTCATTGTTTTAAGCCCAGGAATTGATATCAAAAAATGTAAAATTTCTTCTTATTTAGGCAAAAATAGGTCTAAAATTATTACTGAACTTGATATATTTGAAATTTGTTACCCAAAAATAAAGAAAATTACAATTACAGGAACAAATGGTAAATCGACTACATCAAAATTGCTTTACGATACCTTAAAAGCAAATAAAATGGATGCAAGATTAACTGGCAATATTGGATATCCAATATTAGCAGAAAAAAATATTAAGAATAGTACAATTTTTGTAATTGAAGCATCTTCTTATCAACTGGATTATAGCAAATTTTTTAAGTCAAAATTTTCATTAATACTTAATTTAAATCCAGATCATTTAGAAAGACATGGAACTTTTAAAAACTATGCTGCGGCAAAATTCAAAATTGTAAAGTCACAAAATAAAAATGACTATACTTTTATAGATGATGAAAATAATTTTTTAAATGCATTAGTCAAAGATAATAAAATAAAGTCCAAATTAATACATATAAATTATTTAAAATATAAAAAATACGTAAAACAAATAGATAATATTTATTTTAAAAATTCCAGTAACAAAAAAAACCTTTATTTTGTCTTAGCGGTCGCTGAAATTTTAAGGGTAAATTTAAAATTAGTAATAAGTAGTGCCAATAAATTTAAAGAGCTAAATTATAGACAACAAATAATTCATAGATCAAAAAATTTACTAATTATTAATGATTCCAAGTCTACAAGTTTTTCATCGACAGTTCCCTTGCTTGAAAGCCATAAAAATATTTATTGGATACTTGGTGGTCTTGCTAAAAAAGGAGATAAACTTAAATTAAAAAAAAAATATTTTTCAAGTATTCGAGCATACGTTTACGGGAAAGATAGACATTTGTTAATTAATTCTTTACCAAATAAAATTTCTTATAAAAGTTCATCCACACTCAAAGAAGTTGTGAAAAATTTAATTAAGCATATCAAAGATGATAATAAGAAAAAAGTAATTCTTTTTAGTCCTGCAGCAGCATCTTTTGATCAATTTAAAAATTTTGAGGAAAGAGGAAAATATTTTAACAATCAATCTAAATTTATTATTAAAAAATTAAAATATGATTAATTATTTTGATAATTTTTATGATTGGTGGAAGAATGTAGACAAATTTTTATTATTCTTAATTTTAAGTTTATTTTTATTGGGTCTTTTTTTTTCACTAGTCTCTACTTCTTTAATAGCTTCAGACAAGTTAGATACAAAATCATATTATTTTTTTTTTAAACACTCAGCTTACATAACGTTAGCAATTTTGATACTGATATTTTTTTCATTTTTAAATCAAAAAATTTTAAAAAAGTTTTCGTTAATTTTATTTTTGATAACATTTTTAAGCTTAATGTTGGTTCCATTTCTTGGTATTGAGGTAAAAGGATCAAAAAGATGGTTAGATTTACTTTTTTTACCTAGATTTCAACCTATTGAGATTGTTAAACCCTTTTTTATAGTAATGTTATCTTTAATGCTGACTATTCAAAATAGGCAGTTATATTTTAAATACTTTTTAAGTACTTTATTTCTTCTTCCCATATTAATATTGCTTGTTAATCAACCTGATATTGGGCAAACACTTTTAATAGCAATGGTATGGTTAGCTTTAATTTTTGTATCTGGCATTAATATATTTGTATTTTCAATATTTTTCTTTTTAGTTGGGTCTGTTATTAGTTATTTGATAATATATATTCCAAAATTTGAATATATAAAAATTAGACTTCTAGCTTTCTTGGACTCAAGCTCTAGTAATAATTATCAAGCCGAAAAAGCAAGCGATGCAATTATAAATGGAGGTTTTTTTGGAAGAGGTATTGGAGAAGGAACTCTGAATTCACGAATACCAGAAGCACATACAGACTACATAGTCTCGGTGATATCAGAGGAATTTGGTGCAATTATAGTCATTGGAATATTATTTTTGTATCTAATTTTTTCATATAGGGTAATTCAAAAAATCAATTTTTTAGATGAAGATCTATCAAAGCTTATTTTAACTGGATGTGTTTCTTTAATATTGTTGCAAACTTTTATACATGTAGGTGTCAATATAAGAATACTCCCAACTACAGGTATGACTTTACCATTTCTAAGTTATGGAGGGTCGTCAATAGTTAGCACTGCGATAATATCTGGATTAATTTTAAATTTAACAAAAAGAAAATTAGATTGAAAAATGAAAAAAATACTTATCACAACCGGTGGTTCAGGGGGACATGTAATCCCATCATTAAGTATATATGATATTTTAAAAGATGATTTTGAATTACATATTGCTACAGATTTAAGAGGTTCAAAATATATAGATAATACTAAATATAATTATTCATTAATAGATGTACCAAATCTATTTTCTAATCTGTTATTACTTCCATACAATTTAATAATATTTTGTATTTCAATAATAGAGTCTTATAAATACATAAAATTAAATAATTTTAACATTTTAATTAGTACTGGAGGCTATATGTCTCTACCATTATGTTTAGCTTCAAAATTATTAAATATAAAAATTTATATTTTTGAACCAAATTCTGTTTTAGGAAGAGCAAATAAATTAGCACTTAGCTTTGCTAAAAAAATTATTTGTTATGATAGAAATTTAAGAGGCATCTCTAAAAAATTCTTAAATAAAATTTATCTAATAAAACCATTACTTAGAAAAGAAATTTACAAATATCAAAAAAATGAAAAAAAAGTACTTGATGATCAAAAGAAAATACTAATTATTGGAGGAAGTCAGGGAGCAAAATTTTTTGATGAATTTATTGCTAAGATTATTATAAGACTATCAAAAACCCAAAATATCCAAGTTCTTCAACAAGTAATCGATCTTAATGCAAAACAAAATATTAGAGATTTGTATCAAAAAAATCATATAGAACACGAATTATTTGCCTTTGATGATAAATTATTAATTAAAGCTGTTAATTATGATCTGGCCATTACACGATCTGGTGCATCTGCAATTTCAGAATTAGCTTATTTAAATATTCCATTTGTGGCAATTCCATTTCCGTATGCTAAAGATAATCATCAATATTACAATGCAGAATTTTATGAAAAAAATAAATGTTGTTGGCTAATTATGCAAAAAGATATTGATGAGAATAACTTTTTAAATTTGATGCTTAAAATATTTGAAGATCAAAATGAATACTACTCCAAAAAAAAAAATTTAATTCTACTTACTAAAGAAAACACATGGGAAAAAAATAAATCCAAACTAATTGAACTTATAAATGAAAATTGATTTAGGAAAAAACGAACTTATTCATTTTGTTGGTATTGGAGGAATAGGCATGAGCGGTCTAGCAATGATTATGAATGGGTTAGGCTACAAAGTTCAAGGTAGTGATATTTTAGGTAATCGAAATATTGAGAGATTACGTGAAAAAAAAATCCGAGTATTCATAAATCATAAAAAAGACAATATCAAAAAAACTACCATGCTAGTAATTTCTTCAGCAATTAAAAAAAATAACCCTGAGGTAGCAGAAGCAATGAAAAAAAATTTACCAGTTTATACAAGAGCAGATATGTTGGGTCATATAGTATCCTTTATGAGAAATGTTGTTGTAACTGGTTCGCATGGAAAAACGACAACAACATCATTAGTATCTAGTATCTTTACAGCAGGTAATTTAGATCCAACTATAATTAATGGGGGTGTGCTAAACTCATTTGGTAATTCTGCAAAATTAGGAAAAAGTAACTGGTGTGTTACCGAGTCTGATGAGTCAGATGGAAGTTTTTTAAAAATTCCATTTACATATTCTATTGCTACTAATCTAGACTCTGAGCATTTAGATTTTTATAAAAATATAAATAATCTTAAAAAAAGTTTTTTAAAATTTATTGAAAAAATACCATCTGTTGGTAAAGGATTTATTTGTAATGATGATCAAAATCTTAAAAAAATTCTTAAAAAATCAAAAAACAAAAATTTTTATTCATATGGTAGAGACAAAAAGTCAAATTTTCAAATCGTAAATGTAAAGCAAACTTCTAATTTTTCAAATTTTGATATTAAAATAAACATACCAAGCAAAAAAAAAATAATTAAAGGTATAAAACTTCCAATGATTGGTATTCATAATATTCTTAATGCAACTGCAGCAGTTGCGTTAGCATTTACAATTGGCCTACCTGAAAAATATATTAAACTTGGGTTATATAATTTTAAAGGAGTTCAAAGAAGGTTTTCTCATTTGTTTGATTATAATAATGTAAGTTTTTATGATGATTATGCTCACCACCCTACAGAAATAAGTTCAGTTTTAAGTGGTGTTAAAAAAGTTTATAAAAACAAAGAAATTGTATGTGTTTTTCAACCTCATAGAGTTTCAAGGGTAATAAATCTTAAAAAAGAATTCTCTAAATGTTTTAAAATGGCTGATACGGTTTTATTATGTC
This sequence comes from uncultured Pelagibacteraceae bacterium, assembly GCA_902592715.1. Lineage (GTDB taxonomy): Bacteria > Pseudomonadota > Alphaproteobacteria > Pelagibacterales > Pelagibacteraceae > Pelagibacter. The sequence continues at coordinate 24,897 of CACJFS010000001.1, read as the reverse complement.
CCATTTATACTGCAAATGAAAAATTAAGACTTAGTTTTACATATAATTCATTTGCTAATTTGATAATAAAAAATTCTAATATTAGTTTAATACACGTTGAAAATGAGATCCAATTAAAACGATTTGTAAAACAGAATTCTTTTGGAGATAAGATTTACATAGGTATGGGCGCAGGATCTATATCGAATTGGATGAAAAATTTGAAAAATATTTTTTAATGGAAATTGAGGATATAAAAAAATCAGTATTATCACTAGACGGAGATATTTTTTTTGATCAGAGTATAAAAAATCTTAATTGGTTTAATATCGGGGGAAAAGCAAAAGTTTTTTTTAGACCAAACTCATTAAAAGGTCTAAGAGAATATTTAAAATTATATTCTTCACGTGGTAAAATATTTATTTTAGGAAATGGATCAAACGTATTATTTGAAGATGAAACATATCAAGGTACAGTAATTAAGTTAGGAAAAAGTTTTTCCAATATTACTTTACTAGATAAAACAACTATTATTGCTGGAACTGCTGTTTCCCAAAAAAAAGTTTCCGAATTTGCAAAAAATAATAATATTTCAGGATTAGAATTTTTGTCGTGTATTCCAGGTTCTATAGGAGGCGGTATTAGAATGAACTCTGGGTGTTTTGAAAAGGAATTTAAAGATATTCTTATTTCTATTCAACTGGTTGATTTTAAAGGTGTTGTAAGAAGTATACCTGCAAATAAAATTAATTTTAATTATAGATCAATAGAATTACCTAAAGATTTAATATTTTTGAGCGCCACTTTTAAAGGAAAAGAAAAAAATAAATCGGATGTAGAAAATTTAATGAATAAGTTAAATAAAAAAAAAGAAATATCCCAACCTACAAAAATAAAAACTGGTGGTAGTACTTTCAAAAATCCAATTGGACAAACTAATAAAAAAGTTTGGGAACTTATAAGATCTAGTGTTCCTAATGAAATTAACTATGGAGATGCAATTATCTCTGAAAAACATGCTAATTTTTTTGTAAATCAAAAAAATGCAAAATCTATAGATATGAAGTCTTTAATTAATTTTGTTAAAAAGGAAGTTAAAGCTCAAACAGGAGTAAATCTTGAACTTGAAATTGTGTTAGTTGAATAATGAAAAAAATTTTCATATTAGCTGGAGGATATTCAAATGAGAGAGAAATTAGCTTAATAACTGCCAAGAGTGTAATTAAAGAGCTAAAAAAAAACTCTAAATACGATCTTTTATTAACAGAGCCAGATGGAAATTTTGTTCATAAATTGAGAAAATTTAAGCCAGATTTAGTATTGAATCTTTTACATGGTAGATATGGTGAAGATGGATACATTCAATCAATATTAGAGTCAGAGAAAGTTAAGTATACTCACTCCGGAGTGCTTTCTTCATCTATTGCAATCGATAAAGAAATATCGAAAAAAATTTTCAGAAATAATAATATTTTAACACCTTCGTCGTTTAAACTTGTTTTTAAAAAAAATTTCAATCTTAAAAAAATAATTGACAAAATTGATAAAAAGTTAAGATTTCCAGTTGTGCTTAAGCCAATTAATGAAGGTTCTAGCGTAGGAGTATATATAACAAGTAAAAAAAATTTTAATCTAAATATTTATAAATTAGAAAAATTTAAAGAAATATTAATTGAGAAATATATTCCTGGAAGAGAAATTCAAGCTGCTATTCTAGGAAATAAAAAATTAGGTATAATAGAGTTGAAGCCTAAAAGGAAATTTTATGACTATGAAGCTAAATATAGTGCTGGTGCCAAAACCCAGCATATTATCCCAGTAAATATAACCAAAAAAAATTTTGATAAAGTTAATATGATAGCCATGAAAGCACACAAACTATTAAAATGTAGAGGCGTATCTAGGTCAGATTTCAGATTTTATAACAATAAATTTTATTTGTTAGAACTAAATACACAGCCTGGTATGACTGCACTATCTTTGGTTCCTGAAATTGCAAGATATAAAAAAATTAGCTTTATGCAACTTATAGAAGAAATAATTAGAGATGCTTCCATCAATAAATAAATATAGACTATACTTATACATATTTTTTTTTATTTGTTTAACTTCAATATTCAATTTTAATATTTTTGAATACTATCAAAATAAATTTAGTTTAAAGAAGATTAATTTAAACGGCTTGAATTATAATGAAAAGAAAATAGTTATGTTTGAATTAAATAAATTCAAAAATAGTAACATTTTTAATTTAAGTAAAGACGATGTTTTAGGGAAGTTAACCAAATTTAACTTTTTGGAAAAAATTTATGTACACAAAATCCTACCATCCTCTGTGAATATTAATTTATCTAAAACACCCATCCTTGGAAAAACAATAATAAATGGAGTAGAATATTTCATCGGTAAAAACGGAAATTTAATTAATTCATCTGAAATCTTTGAAAAAAATGAAGCGCCTCAAGTATTTGGAGAATTTGAAATAGAAGATTTTTTAAATCTAAATGGTATTTTAAATAATCATCATCCAGAAGTAGGTAATGTAAAAAAATATTTTTTTTTTAAAAATAAAAGATGGGATTTACTTTTTTCAAACGATCTTATGCTAAAGCTTCCCTCTAAAAAAGTTGATGATGCACTTAAAATCTATAAAAAATTATTAAATAACGATAATTTAATAAATGTAAAAGTTGTTGATCTAAGAATCGCCAATCAAATTATATTAACAAATAATAATGAGTAATATTGAAGCCATACTAGATTACGGATCTAAAAATTTACGATTAAGTGTATTTGATAAAGGATCAAAAAATTTATATTTTTCAAAAGTTGAAGTTAACAATGCTTTGGAAAATGAAAGTTTAGAAATAGCATTAAATAAAATAATTAAGGATGCAGAAAAACATTTATCAATACATCTTGTAGATATAAATGTTTTATATGACACATCTAAATATAATTTTATTGAACTTTCTATTAAAAAAACTTTCGATCAACCTACCTCAATAAAATTGCAATATGAGAGTTTGTTAGAGGAGGCTAATTTTATAGTTTCTGAAAATAATTTTAAAAATAAAATTATACATACCATAGTCAATAATATTGTTGTTGATGGTGATAAGGAATTAGAAGCAATATCTGAGAATATGAAAAACAATTCTTTAATATTAGAAATAAAATTTATCTGTCTTAACAAATCATTAATAAATGAAATTTCAAATAAATTTAAAAAAAATAACTTAAAAATTTTAAATTTATATTGTACAAGTTATCTTAAAACTATCTTTTATAATAAAAATTTAGAAACTAGAAATAATAACTTATTTTTAGATATTGGTTTTGATCGAACAACTGCCTTGTTCTTTAATAATTCTAAATTTCAATTTTTTAATTGTATTCCTGTGGGTGGCAACAGTATTACAAAAGATATTTCAAAAGTTTTAAAATTAAGTAATAATTATTCAGAAGATCTGAAAATTAATTTTAATTCTAAGCAAAAAAATCACTCTTCATATGAAAATTTTTCTGATAACACAAATTTATCAAAAGAAATTTTAAAAAATAATATCTCAATAGATTTGGTGAAACAAATCATAGAAGCAAGAATAGATGAAATTATTGAACTTGCGGTAATCCAAAATAACTACTTTAAAAAAATAAATAACTTTGAAAAATTAAATATAATTTTTATTGGGAATGGGTCAAAGGTGTTATCTTATAACGTAAATCTCGACTCCAAAAAAACCTTTTCTAAATTAATTTTCTTTAATGAAAATGAATCGACGATTTGCGATGCAGGTATTCATTATCACAAGAGTGCCGAAAGGTTGCAGATGCAGGCTAGAAAAAGACCAAAGAAAACTGGTTTTTTTGAGTATTTTTTCAATCTCTTTTCTAAATAATTGTATTTTCTTGTAATATTACTTGAATACTAAATTTACTCTCATTTTTATATATTTAAATCATGTCTGTATTATCTCAATCAACAATAGCTAAAAAATTATCATTTTCAGGTGTTGGAATTCATACAGGTGAAGCAGTTAATGTAAATATTTTACCTTCACCGCCTAATTCAGGGATAATATTTAAAAGAATAGATCTAAATGAAAGAAATATTGTAATTCCTAATTTTGAAAATGTAAGTGAAGCTACTCTCTGCACAACCCTAAGCAATCAATTTGGTGTAAAAGTGTCAACAATCGAACATCTTATGGGTGCGTTTTTAGGTTTAGGAATAGACAACGCCGTTGTAGAGCTAGACTCACAAGAATTACCAATTCTTGATGGATCTGCGAAAAATTTTGTAAATATGCTGAAAGAAATAGGACTTAAAAATAGTGATGTTCCAATAAAATTAATAAAAATTAATAATCATGTCGAGTTTGAAGAAGAAAATAAGTACATATCAATCGATAAATCAAATACTACCTTAGAAATAGAATTTGAAATTAATTATAAAAATAAATTTATTAAAGACCAGAGAAATAAAGTAAATGTTTTTGAAGATAACTTAGATGATATTTTTAATTCTAGAACCTTTTGTCTTTATGAAGATATAGAGAAACTTAAGAAAATTGGATTAGGAAAAGGAGGGTCACTGGATAATGCCATTGTGGTAAAAGAAGATAGAATTCTTAATGAAAATGGCTTGAGAAACAAAAATGAATTTGTAAATCATAAAATACTTGATTGTATGGGGGATCTATATTTGGTTGGTTATAGATTAATTGGCTCAATTAAGTGTAAGCATGGCGGCCACAGTTTGACAAATAAATTATTGAGAAAAGTATTTAGTGACCACAGAAACTACTCTTTGTTAGAAATTAAAGGAAAAAGCTTACCTCATTCACTAATAAATAATCGACACAATTTAAAATCTATTGCTTAAAAATTAGAATTTTAAAAATATTCTGTTAAAATTCTATAATGAAATTTCATAATTTTCTAATTTTATTTGTTTTTATATTTGGCCTTATTTCTTGCTCAGAAAAAAAGGAAAAAATCTCATTAATTAAAGAAGATAACTTAGAAATGCAGATGATCGATGCTTATAATGAAGGATTAAAAGAATTTAATAGGGGAGATATTTTTTTTGCTGCTAAAAAATTTAATGAGGTAGAGCTACTTTACCCCCAATCAGTTTGGGCGCCTAGATCAAATTTAATGGCAGCTTATGGATATTATTCACAGTTATACTTTGCCGATGCAATCAATGAGTTAGAAAGATTTGTCAGCAAATATAAAAACCACCCAGATATTGATTATGCATACTATTTGTTAGCAGTAAGTCATTATAATCAAATTGTAGATGAAAAAAAAGATCTTGGTGAAATAGTAAAAGCCAAATCTTATTTTACATTACTAGTTAAAGAATATCCAAATACTGATTTTGCAGAAGATGCAAAATACAAACTTGAATTAATTCATGAAATACTTGCATACAAAGAGTTATACATTGCAAACTATTATTTAGATAAAGAAAAATGGATACCAGCAATGAACAGATATAAAAAAATCGTAAATCAATATGACACAACTATTTTCATCGAAGAAGCTTTGTACAGGCTGGTAGAATTAAATTATAAATTAGGACTTTTAGATGAAGCCAAAAAATATACAGTCTTACTAGGATATAATTATCGATCCAGTCAATGGTATGAAAAATCTTATAAAATTATAAATGAAAAATATAAAAAACCTGTGATATCGAAAGATCTTAAAAATCAAAAATCTTTACTTAAAAAAATAAAAGATTTGTTTGAATAATCTCATCAAATGAAAAAGGCTGAAATTAGAAAATATTATGAAAATAAAATAAAAGAGTTTGAAAAACATAATAAACTTTATTTTGAACTTAGCTCACCAAAAGTTACAGATAAATATTACGATCAACTTAAGAAAGAAATATTAGATTTAGAAAATAAATATTATTATTTAAAAAATGTTTCATCTCCGTCTAATTCATTAGGTTATACTCCGTCCAAAAATTTTATCAAATCAAAACATAGAGTTAAAATGCTTTCTTTATCTAATGCTTTTAATAAGGATGATTTAGAAAACTTTGAAAAAAAAATATTCAATTATCTAAGTCAAGAGACAGAATTAGAATACAGTGTTGAGCCAAAAATAGACGGTATATCAGCTTCCTTAACCTACAAAAATGGTGAATTAGTTTTAGGTACATCGAGAGGAGATGGAACCAATGGAGAGGTTATAACAAATAATTTAAAAACAATTAAAGATATTCCTCACAAAATAAATGATAAAGATTTCCCAAAAGATATAGACATTAGAGGAGAAGTTTTTATAAAAAAAAATGATTTTGTTAAATTAAAAAATGATTTTGCAAATCCAAGAAATGCTGCGTCGGGCACACTAAGACAAAAAAATGCTGAAGAAACTAAAAAAATTCCACTAAATTTTGTAGCATACACTTACGGTTATTTTGAAAGTGATAAAATAAAAAAACAATCAGATTTTTTAAGTTCATTAAAAAAGTGGGGTTTTAAAACAAGTGAATACAATAAAATTTTAAAGAGTATTAATGATTTAGAGAATTTTCATAGAAAATTTGAAAATGATAGGTTTGAGTTAGAATATGATGTAGATGGTTTAGTTTATAAAATTAATAGTTTAGAGCTTCAAAAAAGATTAGGATTTACTGCTAATTCTCCAAGATGGGCTATAGCTCACAAATTTTCAGCAGATAGCGCATTTTCTAAAATAACAGACATTAATATTCAAGTCGGCAGAACAGGTGCATTAACACCAGTAGCAAGAATACAACCAGTAAATATTGGTGGTGTAGTAGTTTCAAATGCAACACTTCATAATGAAGACGAAATAATTAGAAAAGATATACGACTTGGTGATACCGTAAAAGTAGAGAGAGCAGGTGACGTTATTCCTCATGTTGTTTTAGTTGATCTGAAAAAAAGAGAAAAAAAATCTAAAAAGTTTATTTTTCCTAATAATTGTCCTTCTTGTGGTTCAGAAACAATAAAAGAATTTAATAAAACAACAAAAAAATATGATGCTGTAAGAAGATGTACAAATGAAGGTTATGATTGTGAAAAAATTGCAATTGAAAAAATTAAACACTTTATTTCTAAAGATGCAATAAATATTGATGGTCTTGGAAAAAAAGTTGTAGAAAATTTTTGGGATCTAAATTTAATTAGATTTCCACAAGATATATATAATTTAGATTATAATAAAATATCAAATTTAGAAGGATGGGGAGACCTATCAGTTTCAAACTTAAAATACTCTATTGATCAATCAAAAAAAGTTCCTTTAGATAAATTTTTGTATGCTATAGGGATAAGACATATTGGAATTGAAAATGCAAAACTTTTAGCAGAACATGTAAAGTCTATAAAAAATTTTATAAGTTTAGTAAATAAAAGTAAATTGAATGAATTTTTAAATATAGATGGAATCGGTGAAACTCAAATAAATTCCTTAAAAAAGTTTTTTGAAAACAAATCAAATTATAAAATAATTGAAAAATTATCTTCCATCTTAAATATTTCTGATCTTAAATTAAATAAAGATGGTAAACTTTTAAATAATACATTTATGTTCACTGGAAAACTATCAAATATGAGTAGAGCTGAAGCAAAATCTTTAATCGAAGAGAATGCAGGATCTGTTGTAAGCTCAGTAAATAAGAAATTGAAATATTTGATAATTGGTGAAAAGCCTACAAATCGTAAGGTACAACAAGCTAAAGAATTAGGAATAAAAATTTTATCTCAAAAAGAATGGCTTAATTTACTAGATTAGGCTTGCCAACCATTTTTTCTCATTTTTTTTTAAAAATGGTGAAATATTATTATAAACATCAAAGTGATATTTAAATAAATAATTCTTTTCCGTTTTATTAAGCATTTTAAAATTAATTAGGTCTTTATCGATTGGTGCCATTGTTAAATTTTCAAATAAAAGCCTAGATTTGATTTTTTTAATAAAAACTAAATTTTCAATTCTTATTCCAAATTCATTTTTTTTATAAAAACCAGGTTCGTTACTTAAAACCATTCCTTCTTTTAATTGGACGTAATTATTTTTTGATATTCCTTGTGGTCCTTCATGAACATTCAGAAACGCTCCAACTCCATGGCCAGTTCCATGACGATAATCAAGACCAATTGAATTGAGGCTTTTTCGTGCAATTTTATCAATATTATGACCATTCTTTTCTTTTTTTATATTTGATAATGCAACAGCAATATGACCCTTCAAAACTCTTGTAAATATATCTTTCACATTTTTTGTTGCATTAGAAAGACATATAGTTCTTGTTACATCTGTAGTTCCCCATTTATATTGGCCACCAGAATCGAGTAATAGTAAATCACCTTTTTTTAACTTTCTGTTTGAAAATTTATCAGACCTATAATGAATGACTGCTCCATTTGGTCCAGATCCAGCAATTGTATCAAAGCTAGGGTATAAATAATTTTTACTACTTTTTCTAAAACTCTCTAATTTTTTCTCAATTTTCTTTTCTGTTTGGTTATGTATCTTAATATTTTTAATCCAATATAAAAATTTAGTTAAAGCAACGCCATCCTCAATATGTGCATTAACCATATTTTTAATCTCAATTTTATTTTTTAAAGATTTTAAATTATAAATAGGGTCTTCTCGCTTGATTATTTTAAATTTATGGCTAATTAAGCTTTCTTCAAATATTGAACAAGTTTTACCATCAATACAAAAATCCCCTTTTTTTAATCTTAATAAGCAATTTAAAATTTTATTTTCTTCAGAAAAACGTATTTTTAATTTTTTGAGACTTGATTTTATTTTTTTAATTTTGTTTTGATTTGAAAAAAAATAGATTTGTCTATCTTTTGTTATGATCATTTTACAATTAGCAACAGGAGAATTTGGAAGATCTCTACCTCTAATATTTAGAAGCCAACAAATATTCTCACCTGAGCTAATAAATGTATGATCAATTTTCTTTTTTTTCATGATCTCAATTAGTCGACTAATTTTTCTATTTACACTTTCACCTGCTACAACAGGATCTAAGCTAAAAAATGGATAATCATTTTTAGTCTTGTTTTTGTTTTCAAATTTAATATTTAAGGGAACTAATTTGTAATTATCACCAAAATATTTATTTAGAGTTGACCAAGTAAAAAGATAAGGATCGAATCCAATTTTAATTTGCTTATTTAAAATATCTTTAGGCCACACATATGGAATTTCATAAATTTTAAATTTTTTCCCTGATTCCTTTTCTGCTTGAATAGTATATCTACCATCAACAAATAAATATTTTTTATTTTTCAAAAAAATTGCAAATCCTGCAGAACCTGAGAATTTTGTAATTGATCTTAGATTATTTAATCTAGAATATTCTGTAAAATAATTATCGTTTTTTGGTAGGATATATCCATCTAAATTATTTGAAAAGATAATATTATTTATTTCAGTACTCATTTTAATTTTTTTTGATACCGAATCCAACCAGGACTCCTAATTTCACTATCACTATTGAAATCTATATCTTGGTTAAATTCAAAATCTTCTTCTTTTTCATCCACAAAATTATTATTTTTTTTAATATATTCATCTGGTAGCTCATCCACAAACCTTGATGCCATACTGTCTATCCAGTCTCCTTGATAAAATCTATTCATAGAAAATGATATTTTAGCAAGCTTTTTTGCCCTGGTAATTGCTACATAAGCTAATCTTCTCTCCTCTTCTAATCCGCTTTCGCCTTTTTCCTCAATACTTTTCTGATGAGGAAATAAACCTTCTTCCCACCCAGGTAAGAATACGACATCAAATTCTAGCCCTTTAGATGCGTGTATTGTCATTAAATTGACTTTTTCACTTTGCCAATCTTGGTCTAAGGATGTTGCAAGAGCAACATGCTCTAAAAAACTCTCTAAATTATCAAATTCTTTCATTGCATTTAATAATTCTTTTATATTTTCTAATCTATTTTCATTTTCTAAGTCTTTCTTGTTTTTAAGCATTTCACTATATCCAGACTCATCAAGAATTGTTTGTAATAGCTTATTATGATTTGTTTTTCTTTTTAAATCATTTCTCCATTTATCCAAAAGATTTAAGAGAGAATTTAAACCTAATTTTGTTTTGGGTTTAATTTTGTTTTGTTCAATTAAATGTTTTGATGCAACTTCTAATGAGCATTTATTTAATTTTGCAAAATTATTGATAGCCTTTACAGTGGTATCCCCAATAGATCTTCTTGGGACATTTAAAATTCTCTCAAAAGCTAAGTCATCCTGAGGTTGAAAAACTGCTTTTAAGTATGCAACACAATCCTTTACTTCAGCTCTTTCATAAAATTTAATACCACCAATAATTCTGTATGGAACGCCAATTTTTAAAAATCTTTCTTCAAATTCTCTAGTTTGAAAAATAGCTCTTACAAGAATAGCAACTTCATTTAATGAAAATTTATTTTTTAAATCTTCAATATTAGAACCAATTTCAGTTGCTTCATCTTTTACATTCCTAAAACAATTTAAAGTTACAAGTTCTCCATCTTCTTGATCTGTAAAAAGTTTTTTTCCAACCCTATTTTGATTATTTTCAATAATGTTTGATGCTACATTTAATATATTTTGAGTTGATCTATAATTTTTTTCTAATCTTATTACTTTTGTATTTTCGTAAACATTTTCAAATTGAAGAAAATTTTTAATTTCTGCTCCCCTCCAGCTATATATTGATTGATCATCGTCACCAACACAGCAAATGTTTCGATTATGTTCTGCTAGATATTTAAGCCATTCGCTTTGAATAAAATTTGTATCCTGATATTCGTCAACTAAAATATATTTAAACTTTTTTGAATACATTTCTGATATATCTTTATGTCTTTCAAAGATTTTTACAGTATGCAATATTAAATCACTAAAATCAGCAGCATTTAAATCTATTAATTTTTGTTGATAAATTTTATAAATTCCAAGAAAACTTTTTTCTAGTATATCTTTTCTTTTCAATATTACTTCATCAGGGTAAAAACCTTTGTTCTTCCATTTATCAATTACTGCTAAAATATATTTTGGGGATATTTTTTTTATATCTATATTTTCAGATTTACAGATATTTTTAATTAATCTTACCTGGTCATCTTGATCAATAATGGAAAAATTAGATTTTAATCCAGCTGCTTCTGCGTGTTTTCTTAATATTTTTGCACTAATTGAGTGAAAAGTTCCTAACCATGGAAGACCAGTAGCCTCCTTTCTTAAGAAATTAGAAACTCTTAATTGCATTTCTTTTGCAGCTTTATTTGTAAATGTTACCGCAAGGACTTGATTGGGAAATGCCTTATGTTGTTTAACAATATGGGCAATTCTAGCTGTAAGAACTCTTGTTTTTCCTGACCCGGCTCCCGCAACAATTAAAAGTGGCCCATTTAAATGCAGAACTGCCTCTTCCTGACTTTCATTAAGATTTGTTAAATAATCTAAATTCATCGTTTATTTTTTCTTAATTTAAGCGATATTGGATTAATGATTAAAAAATTGAAAGTAACAATATTTTCTAAGTTCATTTTTTTACTAATTGCATTGTGTTTTTTGTTTGGCATTTATTTATCAATACCAGTTTTATTTAATTATAAAAGTATAGAAAACATCATTGAAAGTAAATTTTCTTCTGATTTTAATATTAACTTAAATATAAATGGTGACATAAAGTATCAATTACTTCCAAAGCCTCATTTATTAATCAGCGATTCATCATTATCAATATATGAAGAAAATAATGAAAGTATTTCATTTGATATAAAAAACTTAAAAGTTTTTGTAAATTCTAATAGTTTATATCCAAAATCTAAAATTAATTTTGAAAAATTTGAAATAATAAATACAAACTTTTTAATAAAAAAAAAAGAATATAATATTTTAAGAAAATATTTTCATGAAAGTGAAATCAAACCACTCTATATTAAAAAAAGTAAAGTATTTTTAATAGATGATAATGATGAGACTTTAATCATATCTCCAATAGAAAAAATTAGTTTTATAACCTCTCAACAAGATGATTTTAAAAAATTAAATATAAAAGGTAATTTGTTTGATTTAAATTTTAAATCATTATGGAAAAAAAAATACAATTCTCGAACAAATTCACAAATAGAAATAGATTTTAATGAACCAAATCTTTTGATAAAAAATGAATTAAACTTTGAGAATAATTCTAGTTTTGAGGGCTCAACTTTACTTAACTTTCTAAATCAGAAAATTGAAGTAGAATACCAATTGAAAAATAATATCATTTCTTTAAAATCTCTAGAAAATAATAATGATATAAAAATTGATACAACAATTGAGTTATCACCCTTTTATCTCAATTCTAATATTACCTTGAATAAGCAAAATTTAAATTTTCTGGTTGACGAATTAATTTTTTCTATTTTAAAATTAAAACCTGATGTATTAGGTAATTTAAATGGAGATATCAATTTCCTTTTAACTAATATTGAGAATGAACTTATAAGAAATGGTAATATAAGTTTAAATATAAGCCAAAAAACTATTAATTTAAGTGAAGTTTTATTCAATGTTGGTGAAATTGGCCAAATTGAAACTGAAATAAAATATATAGAGGAAAAAGGTAATACAATATTTCATTCATCAAATTCTTTAATAATTAAAAATAAAAAAGAGTTTGCTAAAAAATTTCAAGTAAAATTAGATAAAGTGAAGGATTTAAATATGATTCATTTTAAGGTTGAGAAAAATATACATAACGGATCAATATCAATATTTGATATAAAAATTAATCAAGCAGTAAATGAAGGCAAAAGTAGTGGTGAGTCTAGGTATAACATTAGAAATTCCCAAGAGCTTAAATCCTTAGTTAAAAATATTATAAATAGTTAATCTGGTTTAATCATTTTATTAGGATCAACAATTTTATTATATTCTCTCTCGCTTATTAAACCTGATTTCATTGCCTCGGTTTTAAGAGTAGTTTTATTTTTTAATGCACTTTTGGCAATCTTTGCTGCATTATCGTAGCCAATCATTGGTGATAAGGCGGTAACCAACATTAAAGAGTTATCTACTAAATATTTTATTCTATTTTTGTCAGCTTTTAGTCCGGAGATACAGTATTTTGCGAAACTTTTAGTACTATCTGCTAGAATTTGTATTGATTGAAGTACATTATGAATTATTAAAGGCTTGAAAACATTAAGTTCAAAATGGCCATGTGACCCAGCCATTGTAATTCCATTATGGTTGCCAATTACTTTCACACAAACCATCGTGACAGCTTCACATTGAGTTGGATTTACTTTTCCAGGCATAATCGACGATCCAGGCTCATTCTCTGGCAATATTAACTCTCCATACCCAGCTCTAGGTCCAGATCCTAAAAATCTAATATCGTTTGCTATTTTCATTAAACTCACTGCTGTTGTATTTAATGTACCTGAGTAATTTACTATCGCATCATGAGCGGCAAGTGCTGCAAACTTATTTTTAGCTGGTTTGAAAGGTAGCTTAGTTATTTTTTTTATTTCATTTATTATTTTCTTATCAAAATTTTTTTTGGTATTTATACCAGTGCCAACCGCAGTGCCACCTTGTGCTAAATAATAAATTTCATTTATTGAAAATTCTATTCTTTTAATACATTGCTCTAATTGTGATTGGTAACCTGAAAATTCTTGACCCAAAGATAAAGGAGTTGCATCTTGTAGGTGTGTTCTCCCTATTTTAATTATTTTATTAAATTCTCTTACCTTTTTTTTTAATTCTTTGTTTAATAATGCCAAACTTGGTAATAGTTTTTCTCTAGTTTCTATTGCTATTGCAATATGCATTGCAGTTGGAAATACATCATTAGTAGACTGAGATTTATTAACGTGATCGTTAGGATGCACAGGTTTTTTTGTACCCTTTTTCCCCTTAAGTATCTCAATTGCTCTGTTAGAAATAACTTCATTCACATTCATATTTGTTTGAGTCCCCGAACCTGTTTGCCAAACTTTAAGTGGAAAATGATTATCTAATTTTCCATCAATTACTTCATTAGATGCACGTACAATTGACTTATAAACTTTTGAACTAATATCTTTATTTCTAAAATTTGTAACAGCTGCAGCTTTTTTTATAATAGCTATGGATTTTATCAACTTTGATCCTACTAATACATCACCTATATCAAAGTATTTTTTTGATCTTTCAGTTGAAGCTCCCCAATACTTATCCACAGGTACGTTGATAGAGCCTATGCTGTCATATTCTTTTCTGAATTTCATATTTTAATTTTGAGAGTATATTTAATCACTTATACATTAAAAAATAATAAAATCATATAGGAGTAAAATGACAAATTTTGAAAAGGTTGGAATATTCATGAAAACATTTAATCAAGATGTAAAAGATACATCAAGTCTAAGCACAGAAAAAATTAACTCGCTTAGAATATCATTGATCAATGAGGAGTTAGAGGAGCTTAAGCAGGCAATATCAGAAAAAAATTTGACAGAAGTTGCAGATGCATTAACAGATATTTTATATGTCACTTATGGTGCGGGACATGCTTTTGGTATTAATTTAGATAAATGTTTTGAAGAAGTTCAAAAATCTAATTTGAGTAAATTAGGAAAAGATGGAAAACCAATATTTAATGAATTTGGAAAAGTTATGAAAGGACCAGATTACTTCAAACCAAATTTATCAAAATTTATAAAATAATCTAAAACCAACTTGGTTTTAATACCTTAACTTTAGCACCTCCACATCTTATATCAGCATCAAAATTGAAATTTTTATTTTCTAATTTTAGTAAAGCAAATGGATTCTTATTATTGATTAGTAACTTGCCAATATTTTTATTTTCAGATGTAATTTCTTCACTATTGATCTCACCATCTAAAACTTTAATTGCAAATAATCTTTTATTAAGTTTATCTTTAAGTTTAATTCTTGCTGTATTCTCTTGTCCCACATAACATCCTTTTCTAAAATCAATTCCATTAAGCTCTTCAAAATTGCATTCAATTCCAAATATTTTATCTTGCAGATTATTTGTGTCTATTTGAGCAATTCCTAATTCATGACTAAAATTATAATACTCGGTAACATCTGAAACTTTTAACCCTAATTTTTTTATAGAAAGATATAATTTTTCTAAATTAATCACTAGTCTAGCTCCTAATTTGCTATACCTAGGATCTAAAAAAATAGGATCTTCCCGAAATTTTATTGTAAAACCTAATTCATCTTTTGAATTTTCTATTTCTAGAAATTTTTCCTTTGTTAAATTAGCAACAACAAACTCATTACTTAGATTTAAGATATCTACTTTAGATCTTAGTTTGTATAAATTTAACTGACTATATAGATTTTCAATAATTTTTTTTTCACAATCCAAAAAATAACCAGATTTGTGTTTAATAATTATAAAATCGTAAAGGTATTTTCCTTGAGGAGTTAGAAGAGCTGAAAAACAACTTCTGTTCTCTGATACATTTTCAATATTGTTCGTAATTATATTTTGTAAAAACTCTTTAGCATCGTCTCCATTAATATAAAGAAGACCTCTATCTTCTAATATGTAAACATTGTTTCTATTCATATTGTAATATTATAACAAATGATATAAGTACTTTTTTTATAAATGTTAGACCTAATAATCAAAAATGGAAAGTGCTATATTGATAAAGATCTCAAAGATGTAGATATAGGTATTCAAAATAGTAAGATAGTAAAAATTGGAAAGCTAAATGAAGATGCAAGTCAATCAATTGATGCAACTGGACTTACGGTTCTTCCTGGATGTATTGACACTCAAACGCATTTTAGAGAACCAGGCTCAACAGATACTGAGGATTTAGCCTCAGGAAGTAGAGCAGCAATTGTTGGAGGAATTACCTCAGTATTTGAAATGCCAAATACAAATCCTGCAACTACAAATAAAGCAGAATTTCAAAGAAAAATAGATTTAGCAAAAAATAGAATGTATTGTAATCATGCATTTTATTTTGGGGCTACTCCCACTAATCAAAGCGAATTAGCTGACCTTAAAGGTTTAGATGGATGTTGTGGCGTTAAATTGTTTGCTGGTTCGTCCACAGGAACTTTGCTAGTTCACAAAGAAGAAGATATTGAAAAAGTATTTGAAAGCACATCAAAAATTGTTGCAGTTCACTCAGAAGATGAGGATATTTTAAATCTAAGAAAGAAGCTAAGAGAAAAAGGCAATGTTCATTCACATCCAATATGGAGGGATGAAGAATGTGCAATTTCTTCAACTAGAAAGATTGTTAAAATTGCAAAAAGGTTAGGTAAAAAGGCTCATATCTTACACATTACCACAAAACAGGAGATTGATTTTTTATCTCAAAATAAAGGAGATATAACTTTTGAAATAACTCCACAACATTTAACTATGTTTGCTCCAGATTGCTACGACAAGCTTGGAACCTATGCACAAATGAATCCACCTATTAGAGAAAAAAGTCATTACGATAGACTATGGTATGCTGTAAGAAATAATTATAATGACACTATTGGTTCGGATCACGCTCCACATCTAAGAGTAAATAAAGATAAAGAATATCCAGATACCCCTTCAGGAATGCCAGGAGTTCAAACTTTATTACCTGTGATGTTGAACCATGTAAATGATGGAAAACTAACTTTAGTTCAGCTGATGAGTCTTGTTTGTGAAAATCCAGCAAAAATTTTTGGTATCATAGGTAAGGGATATATAAAAGAAGACTACGATGCAGATTTTACAATTGTGGATATGAATAAAATTATTGAAATCAAAAATGAAAAAATAGAGAGTAAGTGTGGATGGTCACCTTTCGATGGACATAAGTTTAAAGGAACTCCAATATATACAGTCATAAATGGTGAAATAAAAATGAAAGATGGTGAAATTCTTGGAGAACCTTCGGGTAAACCAATAAGTTTCCAAAATTAAATTATATAGTTTTACTAGAATATATATTTACTAATGTAACACCTATTACAATAAGAAACATTCCAATTATTGCTTGCCAGCTTAAAGACTGTTTAAAAAAAATATATCCTAGTATAGCAATTGTAAATATACCCAGTCCACTCCAACTTCCATAAACAATAGCAATAGGTATTTTGTCAACAACAAATGTAAGCAAATAAAAAGCTGATAAATAAAATATTGCTAGAAATATTGTAGGAGTTAGTTTTGTAAAGTTTTGGGTTACAGGTAGCAACATGGTTCCACAAACTTCACAAATAATTGCTCCTACTAAAAATAAATATGTTTTAAGCATTATTTTATAATATTACTCTTGATTAAATCATTCTTAATTTCATCCAGAATTGTAGGATCGTCGATTGTTGCTGGCATTTTATAATCTTCTTTGTCAGCGATTTTACGAATAGTTCCTCTTAAAATTTTTCCTGATCTTGTTTTAGGTAATCGTTTTATTACTATTACAATTTTAAATGCAGCAACTGGCCCAATCTTATCTCTGACCATTTGTATACACTCCTTTGAAACGCTATTATTATCTTTTTCAACTCCAGATTTTAAAACAACTAGACCAATTGGCAACTGTCCTTTTAATTTATCTGCAATTCCTAGAACCGCACACTCAGCAACAGACTGATGTTCTGATAACACCTCTTCAATTGCACCTGTTGATAATCTATGACCAGCAACATTAATTATGTCATCTGTTCGTGACATAATCCAAATATATCCGTCTTCATCTATGTGTCCTGCATCATAAGTCTGGTAGTAGCCCTTATAATTAGTCATATAATTTTCTTCATATCTCTTATCAGCATTCCAAAGTGTAGGAAATGTACCTGGAGGCAAAGGTAATTTAACAACTATATCACCCATCTCATTTGGTTTTGCTATTGAGTGATCTGGTTTAATAATTTTAACATCGTAACCTGGAACTGCCTTACATGCTGAACCATATTTAGTTTTTAGCATTTCAATACCAGTACAATTTGAACTTATCGCCCAACTAGTTTCTGTTTGCCACCAATGATCTATTACTGGAACGTGTAAAAGATTTTCAGCCCATTTTATTGTATCTGGATCAGCTCTTTCTCCAGCAAGGAATAAAGATTCAAACGAACTTAAATCATACTTTGAGAAAAATTTTCCATCAGGGTCTTCTTTTTTGATAGCCCTAAATGCTGTAGGAGCTGTAAACAAAGATTTAATTTTATACTCTGAGATCATTCTCCAAAATACCCCCGCATCAGGAGTTCCAACTGGCTTTCCTTCAAATAAAACTGTAGTGCATCCTTTGAATAATGGTGCATAAACAATGTATGAGTGCCCTACAATCCACCCAATATCACTTGCTGACCACCAAACATCATTCTCATCGATATTGTAAATATTTTTCATTGTCCATTTAAGAGCAACTATATGGCCTCCTACATCTCTAACTATTCCCTTTGGAATACCTGTAGTTCCTGATGTATATAAAATGTAAGCAAACTCATTTGCTCCAATCTCAACACAATCTTTATTTTTTGCATTTACAAGTGCTTCCTCCCAGCTGATTTCAATTGGAGAGTTAAGTTTTACTTCATGATCTTTCCTTTGAAAGAAAATTACTTTTTCAACTTTATGTTTTGAAAGTTTTAATGCTCCATCAACCAATGGTCTATATTCAACAGTTCGTCCAGGTTCAAATCCACAAGAAGCCGTAATTAGAATTTTTGCTTTGCTATCATCAATTCTGCTTGCTAATTCATTTGAAGCAAATCCACCAAAAACTACAGAGTGTATTGCACCGATTCTTCCACAAGCTAGCATTGCTATAACTGCTTCAGGTATCATTGGCATATAAATAATTACCCTGTCACCTTTTTTGACACCCTGATTATCCAATGCTCCAGCAAATTTTGAAATTTTTTCTCTTAATTCATTGTATGTATACTTTGCTTTACTATTAGTAATAGGGCTATCATAAATTAAAGCAGTGTTTTCACCTTTACCATTATCAATATGGACATCTATTGCGTTGTAGCATGTGTTTGTAACACCATCTTCAAACCATTTATAAAATGGAGGATTAGATTTATTTAAAATCTTAGTAGGTTTTTTAAACCAGAAGACATCATCAGATACATTTTTCCAAAATTCCTCAGGATTTTGAATAGATTCCTCATAAATTTTGTTAAAACTATTTTTCATAGTGATTTGTTTTTTGATTCACTTTTATAATGATTTTACGTAACAGGTTGTATTTAATTTTATAAAGTAAGTAAAATCAATACTTTTTAGAGGTCAAAAACTCTTCAATAAAGTAAATTTTTTTGCTATCTAACCCTAACTTTAGACTAATCATTAGATTAGTCTGTAGTTTAAATTTAAACTAATAAAAAAACTAACTATGAGGGAGTTTTTTATGAAGACAATGAAAATGTTAGCATTAGCGGCAGTGCTTTTTGGAGCAACTACAGCAGCTAACGCGGCAACAGCCTTTTTAGCCACTGACGATTTCGTAGGTATTTCGTTTTGGTTAATATCAATGGGTATGTTAGCAGCTACAGCGTTTTTCTTTATGGAACAGGCTAACGTCAGTTCACAATGGAGAAAATCAGTAAACGTAGCTGGATTAGTAACAGGTATAGCATTTATTCACTATATGTATATGAGAGCAGTTTGGATCGAAACAGGAGATACTCCAACTGTTTACAGATACATTGACTGGTTAATCACTGTACCACTACAGCTAGTAGAATTTTACTTAATTCTTTCAGCAGTAAGAAAAGTTGACACCAACATATTCTGGAGAATCTTAATTGGTTCACTAGTTATGTTAATTGGTGGATATCTTGGAGAAGCTGGATTCATTAACGCTACACTAGGTTTCATAATCGGTATGGCTGGATGGATTTACATTCTTTATGAAATCTTTTCAGGTGAAGCAGGAAAAGTTGCTGCTAAATCTGGAAATAAATCTTTAGTAACTGCATTTGGAGCTTTAAGAATGATTGTTACTGTAGGTTGGGCTATTTACCCATTAGGTTACATTTTTGGATACCTAACAGGTGGAATAGATGGTAACGCATTAAACGTTATCTATAACTTAGCAGACTTTGTTAATAAAATCGCATTTGGTTTAATTATCTGGTCTTGTGCAGTTTCTAATTCTTCAGGTGCAAGAAGAGCGTAGTAACAATTAGTTACGATATATAAAATAGGGCGAGTTTGATTACTTGCCCTATTTTTTTTTGTGCTTATATAAAAGCAATGGCTAAAATCATATATATAGAACATAATGGAAAAGAGCATGTAGCTGAGGTCCAAAATGGGCTTACAGTCATGGAAGGTGCTGTTCAAAACGATATCCCTGGTATCGATGCTGATTGTGGAGGAAGTATGTCTTGTGCCACGTGTCATGTTTATGTCAAAGAAGATTGGTATGATAAGTTAGCAAAAAAAGAAATGGGCGAAGATGATATGTTAGACCAAGCTTACGAACCAAATTCTTATAGTAGACTAAGCTGTCAGATTAGTGTCTCAGATGATTTAGATGGTTTAACAGTTTATATGCCAGAAAAACAAGTTTAATGATTAAAACAGATGTTGTAATAGTCGGTGCAGGTCCAACAGGATTATTTTGTGCACATCAACTTGGCATCATAGGTCTAAAATGTGAAATAGTGGATAACCTAGATAAAATTGGTGGCCAATGCATAGAGCTTTATCCAGACAAACCAATTTATGATATTCCTGCAGTTCCAGAGTGTACTGGAGAAGAACTTACAAATAACTTAATTGAACAAATTAAACCATTTAAATTTAATTTTCATTTAAATGACAGAGTTCAAGAACTTGCTAGTGAGAATGAGAACTGGATTGTTAAAACAACAAATGGAAAAGAATTTCATACGCCAAATGTTGTTATAGCAGGAGGCGTTGGTTCATTTGAGCCTAGAAAGTTTCCAACAAAAAGTGCAGAAAAATTTGATGGCACTTCAGTTTTATATTCAATTAAAGACAAAACTATTTTTAAAGATAAATCTGTAGCGATATTTGGAGGAGGAGATAGTGCTCTTGATTGGGCAATTGAACTATCAAATACTTCTAAAGTTTCACTCATCCATAGAAGAGACGAGTTTAGAGGGGCACCTGCGAGTGTTCAAAAAATTAAAGAATTAACTGAAAAAAATATAATTAATTTATTTACTAAATATTCAATTAAAGATGTCAAAGGAAATGGATCTTTAGAAGAAGTAGAAATTAAGAGCGAATCTGGCGAGAGCAAAATAATCAAGGCAGATTATGTTTTAGGTTTCTTTGGTTTGATAATGCAACTTGGACCAATAGCTGAGTGGGGGCTTAATTTAGATAAAAAAGCCATCCCAGTTAATACTGAAAACTTTGAAACTAATAAAAAAGGTATATTTGCTATTGGCGATATATGTACTTACCCAGGAAAACTTAAATTAATCTTATCAGGTTTTCATGAGGGAGCTCTTGCTGCAAGAGGTTGTTTTAAATATGCAAGACCTAATGAAAAATACAGATTTGAATTTACAACAGCATCTAATACTATCAAAGACAGATTGGGTGTAAAATAGTGATCGAGCTATTTACCGCTGATACCCCGAATGGTTGGAAAGTAAGTATCATGCTTGAAGAAATAAAACTTGATTATAAAGTTACAAAGGTAAATTTATCTGAAGGTGAACAACATAAAGCAGAATTCAAAAAAATTAGTCCCTTTAATAAAATTCCAGTAATAACCGATCACGAAAATAATAAGTCAGTCTTCGAGTCAGGTGCGATTTTGATGTATTTGGGTGAAAAAAGTAAAAAGTTTTATCCTGAAGAGAATAGATTAGAGATAAATCAATGGTTAATGGCTCAAATGGGTTTGATTGGTCCAATGATAGGACAACATCATCAGTTTCATTATTATCATCAAGGCAAAAGTGAATGGGGAGAAGAAAGATATTTTAAGATTACAAGAAAACTTTATGAAGATTTAGAAGCAAGACTTTCTGCAAGTGTTTATTTGGCAGGCAAAGAGTATTCAATTGCAGATATTGCTACATGGTCTTGGATTGCAAGGCATAAAAGACATGACATTGGATTAGAAAATTTTAAAGGTTTATCAAGATGGTATGTTGATATTGCTAAACGCCCTGCAGTGATTAAAGGATTTAAATTATTAAATAAAGATGCTGAAATAGATTATCCCTAAGTATCAGCGTAAACTTTTTCTTCTTTTTCGTGTTTTTCTTGTGCTGCTATACATAAAGTTGCAACTGGTCTTGCCATTAATCTTTTAAGTCCAATTGGTTCTGCTGTATCCTCGCAAAAACCGTATGTTCCATTTTGAATTTTTTTTAAAGCACCATCAATTTTAGAGATTAATTTTATTTGTCTGTTAATTGCTCTCATCTCCACATTCTTTTCTGTGTACGAACTTGCTTGATCAACAATATCTGCTGATGCACTGTTATCATCCATTGAAGCATTGAATATCGCTTCATTGTTTGTTTTCTTTAGATCCTTTTTCCAATCTGTTAATTTTTGCTTGAAATATGCAAGATGCTTAGCGCACATGTACTTTTCTGTTTCTTTTGGGATATATTTTTTAGAGATTTTTACCATGCTCAAATTTATGAATTTCGAGAATATATTCATCATTTAATCAGTGTCAAGAATGCATTAATTGTATAAATTAATAAAAATGGCCATTTATAAAAATATTAATATTTTATTTTATATTTTTGTTACAACACATTTATTAATTTGGACATTGGTTCCAAGTTTAACAAATCACAATTTACCACTTGATACTATCGAGGCATTAGCATGGGGTAGTAATATAGACTGGGGGTTTAATAAGCACCCCCCAATGAGCGCATTTCTGCCAGAAATTTTTTACCAAATTTTTGGATCTCAAGACTGGGCTTATTATTTGTTAAGTCAAATTTGTATAGTAGTTTCATTTTTTGTAGTTTTTAAGTTAGCTGATGATTTTTTTGATAATAAAATTTATTGTTTACTATCTGTTTTATTACTAGAAGGAATATACTTCTATAACTTCACAACACCTGAATTTAATGTGAACGTTTGTTTAATTCCTTTTTGGTCTCTTTCAGTTTTTTATTTATGGAAAGGTGTAAAGAATAATAAAATATTAGATTGGTTATTACTTGGTTTATTTGCTGGATTTGGGTTTCTATCTAAATATTTATTTATTTATTTAGGTTTAGCTATAGATGTTCTTTTAATTTACATGATTTATACAAAAAGATTAAATTTTAAATGTCTAGTTTCCTTCGTCCCATTTATTATAATTTTATTACCACATATTATTTGGTTAACCGAAAATGATTATATAACCATTACTTATGGACTTCTCAGAACAGGTTCAGAAGAAGCAAGTATTTTTAATCATATAAAGCATCCCATGATATTTTTAGGTAAGCAAATTGGATTATTATTACCATTTTTATTAATGGTTTTTGTTTTAGTTAAAAAATTTAAAATAAATATTAATTTAGATGATGATAAGCTTTTGTTTTTAATATCAATTAATTTAATTCCTATTTTATTTATTTTTCTAACTTCCTTTACTATGGGTGTAAAAATAAGAACCATGTGGATGACGCCTTTTTATATAAGTTTTGGCTTATTATTTGTTTATATTTTAAAATCACAAATTAATTTGGAAAAAATGAAAGTCTTTGCCTCAATTTTTTTTATTTTATTTTTTATATCGCCAATTTTATATTTCTATGTTTCAATTACAAAGACTGACAAAAGAACTGATTTTGATGGTAAAAAGTTAGCTAAGCAGGCTAAAGTTTTTTATGAAACCGAAGGTAAGGATTTTGGAAAAATGGAATATATTAAGGGTAATGAATGGATTGCAGGAAATATATCTTACCATCTTCCAGAAAGACCAAAATGGATTTATAACTCTAGTGAAGTTTATATGTGCAATAAAGATATGAAATGTCTAAAATATAAATGAAATTTCAATTAAATCAAAAAAATAAGAGGCTTTTGTTCATCATTGGGATTGTGATTTTAATTGAACTTTCGGGATATGGTTTTTTTGCATCTCTATTTAGACTAATAGGTTCAGTCAGTTAATGAATATAGTAATATTAATTCCAGTATATAATGACTTTAAATCTGTATCAAAATTAATTGAAGAAATTGATATTAATATATCCGACCTTAACGCTTCATTTTCAATAATAGTAGTGAATGATGCTTCAACAGAGGAAAAAATATTAGAAACTAAAAATTTAAATAATATAAAATCTCTAAAATTAGTAAATATGAGAAATAATAGAGGTCATGCAAGATGTATTGCAGCAGGACTAAAACAAATCACAGAAAATGAGGAATTTGATTATGTAATTCCCATGGATGGAGATGGAGAAGATAGACCTGAGGAAATAAGAAGCTTTATGGAAAAGATTAAAGATAATCCAAATAATACCATTGTTGGAGAAAGAGTGAAAAGATCAGAAAGTTTTATTTTTAAAATTTGTTATTTTTTTCATAAAATTATTACTTTTACTTTCACTGGAAAATTTATAAAATTTGGAAATTATACTTGTCTTACAAAGGAAACAGTTAAAAAACTAATAGAAGAGAAAGCAACTTGGAGTAGTTTCTCTGGTTCTTTGGCAAAAATTGAAATTAATTTAATTAATTCTCCATCTATAAGAGGCACAAGATACTTTGGACCCTCAAAGATGAGCTTTTTAAATTTGATAATGCATTCTTTAGCAATTATTGCTGTGTTTAAAACTGGAGTGATCTTTAGATCGATAGCATTTTATGCAATATATTTGATAATTATTGCTGAATATATAAGTGTAATTACAGCAATACCACTAGCTGTAATCATTATTTTTGGATTAATAATATTAAAAATATCAGGAAGAG